>CAVAID010000064.1:0-11595 GCA_963588685.1 bacterium | reverse complement strand
TTGCAAGAGTGTAATAGTGGTTTTCCAATATCTGTGAGGCTCACCTTCTTTTGACCCGCAAGTAGCGCATCTGTAATCGTATTGTTTTTTGAGTTCCTCAAAGAAATCATCGCCGGCAAGGTATTCACGCCTCTCGCGGGTAAAACCCGGGTAAAAGGTTTCAAGGGTTTTCAACTTATATTCTCCGGCCTTGAGAGACAAAGATTCGTTGTCTTTTCTGGTCCCGGAAAGGATATACCATCCCTTTTGTGCGGCAAGATGGCGGGCTTGCTGGACATCATTGACCGTGGGGTCATATTGGCGGATAAACTCTGTAAGTTCGTCCTTTGAGACTATAGCAGTGTCAGGATAATTGCGGCTGAGATAGACAAGGACAAGAGCGTCCTTCGTGAACTCTCCTCCTCTTTCGAGACTTGGCAATTGCACGCCATGTTCCTTTAAAAATTTCTCGTAGTACTCTTTAATGAGTGCATACTGTCTGCGAATTTCCTGATTGGTCATATCATTACAACTTTTTATATGTATCCGGAAAACCGGACATTAACTGCGTTTCGTCGCCAGACAGAATACAGATGCTGGATTTCGGATATCCCAGCTTTCCTGCCATGTCAATCAAATCCGGGAACTGCCCCGTCATATAATTATGTGCACCCATATTCAGCTACTCAAAGAAGAAAGAGATATTTTTGCCATATCTTTTCGCCAAAATGTTAAGCATAACCGCAGAGACATTGATCTCAGCATTCTCGATTTTAGACAGATGGCTTTGGGATATTATACCTTCTCTCTGCAAATCGGACTGCTTTATGCCCAATTCATTTCTAGTTTGGTACAGTTTCCCGGCCAAACGCAACTTTTCTTTCTGTAATTCAGTCGTCTTCACTACGCAAATGTATAAAACCGCTTTTGATATTCCATTTTGGAATAATTCACAGATTTCTTATATTTGTGCTTTGAATTTCTGTACAGATAATATGTCATATAAAGTAATCGACTTGTTTGCCGGTGTCGGAGGCCTCAGTTACGGTTTTGCTCACGACGACGACTTTGAGATTCTCGCTGCCAACGAGATTCTTGAGCCTATGGCACAGGCATATAGCAAGAATCACCCTTCGGTCAAGATGTACAACAAGGACATCAAGGACTTTTCTTTGGATGACCTGACTAAAGATTTGGGCATCAGGAAGGGAGACATCGATGTCGTTGTAGGTGGACCTCCCTGTCAGGCATATTCTACTGTCGGAAAGAGATTGATTGATGACCCAAGAGGCAAATTGTTTCAGGAATACTATCGCATACTGACCGAGTTGATGCCAAAGGTTTTTGTGTTTGAGAATGTCAAAGGCCTTTTGTCAATGCAGGGAGGCGAGCTGATAAAGACCATCATATCCCTTTTCAGGTCTGTCGGTTACAACATGCAGATGAGGCTGCTGAATGCCGCGGACTATGGCGCACCTCAAATCAGGGAACGCGTAATTTTGGTCGGCACCCTGGACTCAAGACCGTTCAAGTACCCAAAGCCGACACATTACAACCCTGAAACAGGATTGCCTGCCGACAAAACGCTGAAACCTTATGTTACACTAGGAGAGGCCTTGGGCGATTTGCCTTCAATGAAAACCGGTGAACATGCAGATGAGTATCGGTGCGAGCCTCAAAACGATTATCAGCGTTTGATGAGAGCCAATGCACCAGCCGAAATACAGGAGCACGAAGTGCCGAACAATAGCGAACATCTAGTCGCGATAATGAAAGCGCTGCCGGATGGCGGTTCTCCTAAAGATATTCCGGAAGAATTAAGGCCCGGCAGCGGATTCGGCAATTGCTATTGCAGGCTCTGGTGGGACAAACCAAGCACCACCATCACGCGAAACTTCGGATGCCCGTCATCTTCCCGCTGCGTCCACCCCCGAGACCCGAGGCCCCTTTCAACTCGTGAAGCAGCTCGCCTGCAGGGCTTCCCTGACGATTATGTATTCTACGGGAAACGGGGGGATAAACATCTTCAAATCGGAAATGCGGTCCCGACATTTCTCTCAAAGGCAATCAAGAATTCAGTCAAAAGTTATTTAAACGGGGAGGAAACAAATGGACTCCCTTCCGAATCCATTGGCGAGCCGACTCTGTTTTAGGGTAACCCCACAATCATTTTTTAAAAAAATACAAAGAATATGAAATACGTAGTACGCGCGCTTAAATATTTTGTCTATCTGTGGGTCATACTGGCGCTGATCATCGCCATACTGATGGTGGCGGGCTTCGTGGAGAAGGACATCTCCAAGGTCTTCGAGCACGGCTACGCCTCGCTCTGGCAGATTGCGGCGATGATGGCAGTGTTCGCGGCCGTTTACCCGCGATTCGGCTTCTCCACGCGCACGGCGCACTTCTACGGCACTCCGGAGGAGGCCGACGCGGCGCTCGCCAATGTGATGGAGCTGCACGGCTACAGGCTGGAGAAGGACGAGAACGGCGTCAAGAGCTACATCAGGCGCTCCCCTGTCGCCAGGATGGTGAAGATGTGGGAAGACCGCATCACCGTCACCCACACGCTCGCGGGGCTGGAGATGGAAGGCCTCACCAAGGATATGGTGCGGATAGTCTCCGGAGTCGAGGCCGCTAGCCGCGGTGAAGATGCTTAGCCGCAGCGTCCAGAGCCTCGTAGAACTCCTCGCCGTAGCGCTCTGAAAGCGGCTTTTTCAGGAACTGATATACCCTTATGTGCTCCCTGCGCCCCTTCTCGAAGGCATCGGCGCAGATTTCCCAGCGGTGCAGGTTGAGAGCCTGGCCCCCGCCGGTGAGCTTCGTCACGCGTATCGGGTAGAGCGAGCAGGACACCGGCTTGCGCAGGCCCCGCATCTCGATGGAGCAGAGACACTCCCCTTCCGGCCCGAAGTGGCAGTAGGCGCACTCGCAGGAGCCCTCGACGAGCGGGGTGACAATATCGCCGTCGCGGTCAATCTCGAAGAAGCCCTTGGACTCCGCAGCCTCCCGGCCCTGCGGACGCATAAGGTCCTTGAACTCAGGATAATCCCGCTCCACGCTCGCGGTCTCCTCTTCCTCCATCGGAGCGCCGCTGTCGCCGATGATGCAGCACGCCCCACGGCACTTGGCGTAGTCGCAGGCGAAATATTCCTCCACCACATCCTCCGACACGAGGATGTCTCCTATCTGGATTATAGTCCCGAATTTACCCTTTCCCATCAGATTATTACATATTCCACATCCGCGCCGTCGCGAAGCTGCGAGAGTATCGCGCGTATGCTGTCGGCGGTCACGGAGTTGACGGCATCCTTGTAGCCCGTCACGAGGTCCTTGCCCTCGCTGAAGCGTGCCAGCACCTTGTCAGTCAGCTCGCGCGGGTCCTGAAGCGACTCGGAGTAACGGTTGAGCAGCTCCGCCTTGTAGGCCTTGAGGTCGGCCGCGGAGACTTCAATCTCGCCCAGCGAAGCGAGCACGGGGCGAATCGCCGCAAGCATCTTGAGCGGGTCGGCAGGCGTCACGGAGAGCGGAAGCCCGCCGCCGCGGCACGGACGGCAGTTGATATAGAGCGACACCTTCTCCATCGGGAAGAGCTCCACCTTCTCGCTCACCTCCACGGTCGCGCCGCAGTCGGCGAGAGCGCGGGTGAGCTCCTTGCGGAGCACGGCAGCCGCCAGCTTGAAAGACATATAATTGTCCATATTATATGGAAGCGCCGCGGACATCCCGACATTGACGCCTATCTCCCCGCCGCCCACGAGACCCGGTCCGGACTCCACGATGTAGGTCACGGAACCGGAGGCGAGGCGGCTGCTGATATGAGGACGCTGCGCAAACTTCTTCTGCGTGCGGAAGCCCGCCAGCGTGCGGCAGAGCTCCTTCTTGAGGGCTTCCTCGTCGAGGTCGCCGGTCAGGATGAGCAGGCCGTCGTTGACCTTGGAGAACAGGGACTCGAAATACTGCTCGGCCCGCTCCGGGAGGTCATCGCCCAGGTTGGAGATGTACTTGCGCTCCGTGTAGAAGTAGTTCGGGCGCATAATGCTGTCCATCAGCGAGTTGACATCCCTCGGAGAGAGGGCTTCCATATCGATTCGCAGGGCTTCGCCCCGCTTGTAGTATTCAAAATCGTCCTTGTTGGGGGTGCGCTTGTCGGCTATTGACAGCAGGGAGCGCATAAGCAGGTGGAGCTTGGATTTCGGCGCGATGCCGCTGATGCGCAGGTCGGAGATGCCGGCGCGCTCGCTCATCGTGATGCCGTTGGCCTCGAGCATAGCCCTGAAATCCCTGCCGCTGAGGCCAGCCACATTGCTCAGGGCCAGCATATCGCCCACGAACGCGCCCTCGCCGCTGCGCAGTTCCGGCACGGCGGCCACGCCCCCGCGAAGCATCAGGGCGTACTGGAATTCTCCCTTGACGGAAGTCTTCTTATAGAGGACACGGATGCCGTTGGAGAATGTCCAGAGTTTGCCTCCGGAAATCGGCTCCGTGGTTTCGCTGCGGAGTTTGACCTTCTTCTGCGGCTCGAAGAGGCTCAGCGTGTCGCCGAAGTCCTCCTTGTATGCCGATTTTTCCGTCCCTACGGCTGCCCAGGCACGGTTGAAGCTCTCGCGCATCGTCTCCCTGTCGGCCCCGTTGTCCGGGGTGTCGTAGCGGAGGGTCAGGTTGCGGGCCGAGTCGAGCAGGGCGCCCACATAGGTATTGAAAAGCTCCAGGTCCTTCTCCGGAGGCAGGCTGCGGGCCGCCATCACGCTGCCGGCGGAGGTTGCCGGAGCGAGCGAGGCGCCGTAGAGGTAGGAAGAGATGCAGCACTGCATATATTCCCGGTTGGAAACGAGCCGTCCCCCGGCTTCGCGCTTGGACTCGGAGATGAGCTTGGCCTTGGCGTCCTGGTATTCCGCGAGGCTCGCGCCCTCCTTGTCGAGCGAGGAGAGCACGGAGGCGAACTCCGCCGTGGCGTCGTCAAGGCGGCCGGAAGAGGTAAAGAGGGAGAACATATATCGTTCATCCTCAGCGCTTTCGGCACTGTCCTGGTAGCGGAAGCGTATATCCGCGAGCGGGATGTCCTCGCTGCGGAAGGCCTTCTCGACCCTGCGGCAGACTATGCTGCCGAGGATGTCGGCGTAGGCCCTGGCAATCAGCGGCTGGAGGGAGTTCATCTGCTCGCGCGGGAAGCGTCTGGCGCTGAATATGGCGTGGATGGAGGCCACATCGGCGGTGGAGTTGACGGTGGTGCGGAGCACAAGGGTGTCGCGCGGAGTCCAGCGGTAGTCCAGCTCTCCGTCGTCGGGATAGAGCTTCATCACGGTCATGGAGAGGAGGTTCATCCTTTCCTTGATCTTGTCGGGCTTGATGTCGCCGCTCACAACTATCGCCTGCGGCTGGCGGGAGCGTGCGGCTATGTCCATCAGCATCAGCAGGGTGCTGTCGGCCACGCTCTGGTTGTGCGTCGGGATGTCCGGGAAGGAGAAGAGGGTGGCTCCGGCGCGGCTGGAGATGAAGCCGTCGGAGGAGTAGCCGGCGCCGTTGTCGGCAAGGAAGCGGTAAGGCTTCCTCGAGCCGAAATGCGGCAGGGAGTCAAGCGCCGCGCGGTCGGCAATGTCGTCATAGGCGGACTTGCGCACCAGCGCGAAATCCGCAAAGCCCTTCTCCGCAGAGTTGGTGACCAGATAGTATTCTATCCCGTTCGGGAGCTTCCCGAGGGATATCTCTTTCGGCACGCTAAGGGACGAAATCGCCTGCGCCTGCATCATACACAGGAAGAGCAGCGCAAGGCTTATCTTGAAACGCCTCTCCATAATAATCAGTACTAACTTTACAAAAATACGGAATTTTTATTACATTTGCGTTTGCTCAAAAACAAAAGAATATAAACAGCAATAATATCATGAAGAAAATCATCGCATCCATCGCATTGGCACTCATCGCATTATGTTCTATGAGCGCACAGGATCTGGCACAGATCACGGAGATTTACAACAACGGCGCAGCAGCGCTGCAGGCAGGAGACAAGAGCGGAGCTCTCAAGTCATTTGAGCAGGCATACGAGCTCGCGACCGCTCTCGGAGAGGACGGAGCCGAGGTTGCCGCCAACTGCAAGGGTGTGATTCCTGACCTCTATCTCTCTATCGCCAAGGACCTTGCGAAGGGCTCTGACTACGATGGAGCCATCGCTGGCCTCAACACCGCCATCGAGGTGGCCGGCAAGTACGGCGACGACGGAGTGGCAGCTCAGGCAGCCGAGCTTATCCCTCAGATCACCATGCAGAAGGCAGGCTCACTGCTCAACGCCAAGAAATACGCCGAGGCAGCCGAGGCCTATAAGCAGATCGTAGCCGCCGATGCCACCAACGGAGTCGCAGCCCTGCGTCTCGGTATGGCCCTCAACGGAGCAGGCGACATCGAGGGAGCCAAGGCAGCCTTCGAGCAGGCCGCAGCCAACGGACAGGAGAAGTCAGCCAAGAGCCAGCTCTCCAAGATCAACCTCAAGGAGGCCGTAGCCGCACTCAAGGCAAAGGACTACAGCAAGGCGGTCAGCGCCGCGATGAAGTGCTGCGAATACGGCGAGAACGCCCAGGCATACCAGATCGCAGGCCAGGCTTCCCAGATGGCAAACAAGGCAAACGACGCCATCAAGTACTACGAGAAGTACCTCGAGCTCGCACCGACCGCCAAGAACTCCACCCAGATAGCCTACATCGTCGGCACCCTCTACCAGGGAGCCAAGAACAACGCCAAGGCCAAGGAGTATTACGCAAAGGCCGTCAGCGACCCTAAGTACGGCGCAGAGGCCCAGAAGATGCTCAACGCACTCAAGTAATGCAGAGCCTCGAACTTCTCGCTCCGGCAAGAAATAAGGAAATCGGCATCGCGGCCATCGACTGCGGTGCCGATGCCGTATATATAGGAGGGCCCGACTTCGGCGCGCGCAAGGCCGCCGGCAACAGCGCCGAGGACATAGCGGAGCTCTGCAGCTACGCCCACAGCTTCGGGGCGAGAGTCTTCGTCACCTTCAACACCACCCTCCGCGACGACGAGCTCCAGGAAGCTCACGCACAGATGCTTAGGGCGCAGGAAGCGGGGGCTGACGCCTTCATCATCCGCGACACCCGCATCTGCTCCTGGGAGGACATCACGGTGCCGCTCCACGCCTCGACGCAGTGCGCAATCCGCGACCCGCAGAGGGCGTCGGAGTTCGAAAAAGCGGGCTGCTCGCGCATAATCCTGGAGCGGGAGCTCTCGCTGGAGACGATACGCAGCATCTGCAGTGCAGTGAGCTGCGAGGTCGAATTCTTCGTCCACGGAGCCATCTGCGTGTGCTACAGCGGAGTCTGCCGCCTCTCGGAAGCCATCGACGGGCGGAGCGCTGACCGGGGCGAATGCATCCAGGCCTGCCGCTCGCTCTACGACCTCGCGGACGAGAGCGGCAAGGTGCTCGTCCGCAACAAGGCGCTGCTCTCCCTCAAGGACTACCGGCTCAGAGACAGGCTCTCCGACCTGGCGGAGGCCGGAGTGAGCTCCTTCAAAATCGAAGGCCGCCTCAAGAACGCCTCCTATGTCAAGAATGTAGTGAGGGAATACGACCTTGCCCTCAACGAGCTGATATCCAGGCATCCGGACCTCTACTGCCGCGCCTCGTTCGGACATGTGCGCGGAGGCTTCGCACCGGACAGCGGCAAGACATTCAACCGCGGCTACACCGAACTCTACATCGACGGCAAGCGGGGACAGTGGTCCTCGATGGACGCCCCCAAGTCGATGGGCGAGGCGATAGGCAGGGCCGCCCGCATCATCCGCCGCAGAGGCGGTATGGAAATCACGGTCAAGCCCCTGCACGGAGCCCTCTCGCTGCGCAACGGCGACGGCTTCGCCTTCGTCAACGGCGAGGGCATTACCGGCTTCAGGGGCGACGTGTGCGAGGGTCTGCGCATCTGCTGCAAGGATGTACCGGGCCTCCGCGAGGGCGCAACCCTATACCGCAACCTCAGTGCAGACTTCGAGCGCGAACTCGAGACTCAGCCGTGCCACAGGGAGCTGGCAGTGCGGCTCAGCGTGCGCATCAGGGGCAAATTCAGCATCGAACTCCACGCGGAGAGCGAGGACGGGCGCAGCCTGGACTCCAGCTTCAACGCCGATGTGGAGACTGCGGAGAACCGAGAGCGCGCCCTGTCCATGATACGCGAGCAGCTGTCCAAGCGGAGCGGAGTCTATAACTTCAGCGTGAGCGGCATCGAAGCCGGGCCTGCAGTGCCTCTGCTCAGCGCTTCGGTCATCAACTCCATGCGCCGCCTCACCGCCTCCGACCTCGACGCGCTGCCGTGCGTAAGGCGACCTCTGGCCCACGGGCACAAGCCGGAGAGTTTCCCGGCACCTGCCGCCGCAAGGGAGGGAGAACTCATGCGCAGCCGCTACTGCATCCGCTACGAGCTGGGGCTCTGCCCGAAACTTCAGGGCGCAAAGCCGTGCGGGAAGCTGTACCTGCTCAACAACGGACGCCGCTTCGCGCTGAGCTTCGACTGCGCAGCCTGCGAGATGACCGTCAGCGAGGCCTAGGCGTCACTGCATCTCGAAGGTGATTTCCACATCCCCGAAGCGCCCCGTGACATAGCGGCTCTTGCTCAGATAGTCGGCCGAGAGCTGGCCTCTCCACACTATGTCGTCCTTGTCCTTGTAGGGAATCTCAACCGTAAGTCCGTAGGACTTGGACTTGTACTTGACCACCGCCTCGCACTTCCAGGAGGTGGTCTTGCCTCCGTCATCCTCCATTATGGCGAAGGCTATTTCCTCCATCTGCTCGGTAAAGTCGGTAAGCAGCATCACTTTGACCGGCAGCGCGTGCCCTATCTGGCTGCGCTTCACTACCAGCATGAAGTCCGTCACGGAAGGTGTGTATAGCCGGAGTTCATCGTCCGTGGTGGCCCTGAAACCGTCCGCGGCCCCGCATTTGATGAAGAATTCCGAGGCCCCGGCGAACCAGGAGTCGTAGTTGCGCAGCGCCTTGAATGACCTGAGAATCAGCTGCTTCCCCTCTCCGTCCGACTTGAGCGGCCTGGCCGGTGCGCCCGCACCCTCGAAGAGGTCCAGCGGCGTGAAGGCGGAGTCGGAGTTGCGGTTGATGACCCAGACGGGGCGCTCCTGCGCCACTTCTTCAGTGACAATCACTTCATTGACCACCCGCAGGCCGGAGCCGTCGCGGCAGATTTCGTAGCCGTAGTTGGTCTCCGCGCCGAAGCCCGGGTCGAAGGTCACTATCGGATAGGCCTCCCCGTCCCAGTCCTCGGAATAGGGCCAGTAGATCTGCATATCCGACTCGGAGAGCGCGTCCAGATAGGTCTGGGCGTCGGAAGCCCCGGACTTGGTCGCGCATTTCGCCGAGAAGTAGTCGGCGATGAGGTCCTTGAGCGGGCGCGAATAGGAGGAGGCGCGGGTCTCCGTCCGGCTGTCCCCCACCCCCGCACCCGGCGAGGAGAAGAGGTCGCCCATAGTGTATTCCTCATCGTAACCGTTGCCCGATGAGGAACTTACGGCATCGTGTACCTCAGAGAGATGCTCAGCGTCGAGAGGAAGCTCCGAGAGCATCTTCGCGACATCCGAGAGGGTAAAACTGCCGTTCTGCATGGCGGACGGCGTCAGTTCGATGTCTCCGCTCTGGCAGGAGACCGCGGCCAGCGCGAGGGCCGGCAGCAAAGCAATCATAGTCTTTTTCATACTGCAAAGTGAGCACTAATTATCCGATTAAGCGCAAGAATAATCGCTTAATTTGCAGGAATTTGCAAAACCGCGCGCAGAGCGGCGCAGAAGGCGGAAAAACTACGCCCGCGAAAACTTCACAAAGCGCGATTTCGAGGCAAAATCGCGGATAATTTGCGTTATTTCGAATCCCGCCTCGCGGAATACTGCCTCAGTCTCGGGGCCTAACGCCTCGTTGATCTCCACGATGCCGACCCCGTCCGCACGCAGGAATCTCTGCGCCCAGCGCGCTGCGGCGCGGTAGAATTTCAGAGGGTCGCTGTCCGGCACGAAGAGGGCCAGCCCCGGCTCATGCTCCAGCACATTGGGGCGCATCCGGGCCCGTTCGCTTTCCATAACATACGGCGGATTGCAGACCAGGACATCGAACTCGCCGTACCCGAAAGACTGCTCAGTATCAAGCACATCCGCCTTGGCGAACAGCGGGCCCGTCCCCTCTTCGAACTGGCTCCGAGCCACAGCAAGGGCGTCCTCCGAGATGTCCACTGCCACGACCTCCGTCCCCCTGACTTCCAGAGCGAGCGACCAGGCTATGCAGCCCGATCCGGTGCATAGGTCCAGCGCCCGGCACGGCCTCTCGCGGGCGAGCAGCTCCGATACAGCCTCGCTGACTAACAGTTCCGTCTCCGGACGGGGGATGAGCACTGAAGGATTGACCCTGAAGCGCCTGCCGCAGAAGTCGGCATAGCCCAGCACATACTGTATAGGTTCGCCCGCGGCGAGACGCCCGAATTCTCCTTCCAGCTCCGGGAGCCTGTCGGAGGGGATTTCGTAACCTGGCTCTACTATGTGGGTGTAGCTTTTGACCCCGAGCCTTTCCTCGCAGAGCATCAAAACCAAACCCCTCGCCTCGGGCGAAGGGTATAGGGTTTCAAGCGAAGCGCTGCCTCTCCTTATGAAGTCGGAGAGCAGCACTATGAATTCTCGATGATTGTGGAGAGGAACGCGGTGATGTCGAGGCCGGCGGTCTGCACCATGCGTGGCACGAGAGATGCGCTGGTCATTCCCGGTATAGTATTGATTTCCAGGAAATAATATCCGTCCTCGGCGAGGATGTAGTCCATCCTGACTATGCCCTTGCAGCCGAGTGCGGAGTAGATGCGGCAGCTGATGCGCTGCACTTCCTCGCGCTCCGCGTCGCTGATCGGCGCCGGGCAGATCTCGCGGCTGTGGCCGTTGTACTTGGCATCGTAGTCGAAGTATTCGTTGTCGGTGACGATTTCGATTACCGGGAGCGACTTGACGGACTCGCCGTCGAAGTAGGCCGCGCAGGTGATTTCACGCCCGCTGATGCCCTGCTCCACGATGACGGTATCGTTCTCGGAGAACGCGTAGCGCACCGCAGGGGCGATGCCGGCAGGCTCCGTGACCCTGGACACTCCGAAGCTGGAGCCGCCCTGGGTAGGCTTGACGAATACCGGGAATTTGAGGCGCGCTGCGGCCTCGGCTGCGAACTTGTCGAGATTCATCCCCTCGCGCACGAAGGCGTCAGGGGCGCATTTTACCAGTCCCAGCTCCCTTATATAGCTCTTGCAGGCGTACTTGTCGAACGCGATGGCGCTGACCAGCGAACTGCAGGTGCTGCAAGGTATCTTGAGCATCTCGAGGTAGCCCTCCATCTGCCCGGTCTCGCCCGGCGCGCCGTGCTGTACGAGGTAGGCGAAGTCGAAACGCACCTTCTCGCCGAGCACCTTGACGGAGAAATCGGTCTTGTCCACTTCCGGCCTTGCTCCCTCGGGGAAAGTGACTCTCATCGAGTTGCGCTTCCTGCAAGCCACGAGAGACCATTTGCCGAAACGGGCAAAAATCTCATAGACATCGTACTCGCTTCCGTCTATGCGGGAAGCTACGAACTCACCGCTGCGGCAG
>CAVAID010000063.1:0-11703 GCA_963588685.1 bacterium | reverse complement strand
TGCGGAAAGACAGGGATTCGAACCCTGGAACCGCTTTGGACGGTCACACGCTTTCCAGACGTGCCTCTTCAGCCACTCGAGCATCTTTCCGAATTGGAGTGCAAATATACTAAAAATTCTGGAAATTCAAAGCTGACAGGGAAATTTCGTATGTAGCGCTTCGACAGGCTCGGGGGCTGGGGCGGAAGTTCCGGGAAGATTGTCCCGGGTGTATTTTGTCTACACCCGGGACAACTTCCGGGAACGGAGCGGGGGCCGGCTCGCGACTTTTGGCGATACGATTAAAATTTATTACCTTTGCAGGATTTTTGGAACGAAGATTGAAGCAAATCGACGCGATATATTATTAAGGTTCCTAATCGAGCATAAAGGAAACTAGGTTAGAAGTGGTGTTAAGGCTAGCGAAAAGCTTGACGATCCCGACACTTGCAGCGCTGCTGCTCTGTCAGTCGTGCGGTCTGGATCTCAGTCCGCAGGAGAGGCCGGTTGAGGTCGCTCTCGGTGTCGGTGACGCTCCTTCCACCAGGACCAGCCCCGATGCCTCCTTCAAGCGCTTCAACTGGGACGAAGGCGACCGGATGGCAGTCTGGGCCAAGTCTTCTGACGGCAGCTATACCCTTGAAAACCAGCCGTTCAACTTCTACGCCTCCACCGAATCCCCAAGCCCTCTCGCCTGGTTCAGCGCGACCCTCAGCTCGGCCATGGCCGACGGTTCATACACATATTATATGTGCTATCCTCTGCCGCAGTCAGTCAGCGGCACCACCGCCACGTTCAGCGTCCCTTCAGAGCAGGACGGCGACCTCTCCGGCGGCGAGGACATAATAATCTCCGTGCCGGCGCAGGGCGGAGCGCTCCAGCCGATAGGGGACAATGTAATCCTGGAGCAGGGCTTCAATGTGCAGATGAAGCATCTGCTGCACTTCCTGAGGTTCTACATCCCGGCGGGATACAACCTTCTCGGCGAGCCGATAGAAAGAATCGAATTCACTATGCCTCAGGCGGTTGCCGGCACCCTAAGCGTGGATGTCACAGACGCTTCCGGGGCCTCGCTCACTAGCAGCAGCACTACCGTCAAGGTCAGCCTCAAGCAAAGCCTTTCCGAGTCCACGAGCGAGTCGAAACAATACGCCGCAGCCGCCATCTTCCCGCCGGAGACGGCCTACACAGCCTCTGACGAGATGAATGTAAGAATCGTTTCGGCAAACAAATACGCCGATATCAGCTACAACCTCTCCGGAAGAAGTTTCGCCGCCGGGCATGTGACCGCCGTGGCCTTGAAGCCGGAGACGGTCAAGAACAGATACAGCGTGTACTTTACCCTCGCATCCAACAATCTGGGCGAAGACCTGCAGAACATTACGCTAACCCTCCCGGCTGGCGTCAACTGGCCGGGAACAAGCTCGAACACATACACTTACACCAGGTCCGACGGCTCGCTTGTCACGGTCGGCGACACATTCTATCTGGAAACCTTCGAGCAGTCCGAATATACCGCCATCTCAGGGCAGACCGTAACGGTAAACTACGAATCCGAGAGCGCCCTGCTCAGCAGGAGCATCACCCTCCCGGACCTCAGCGGCGCCACGAAAGCAAGCCTCAGCCTCGACTGCCCGTACCTCTTCTTCGAGGACTTCTCGACTGTGGAGAGTTTCAACTCGGGCGACAAACATTCCAGCTCAAATACCGGCAGCAAGGACCCTAAAGTATTCAACGGCTGGAGCGTAGCCAGGGCCGGAGCCCAGGCAGGTACGGCCATCAGGCTTGCGGCACACCGTGAGACGGGTTTCGCCAACTATCCTTCACGCGCCGATTCACCGTTCCTCGGCGGCCTCAAGGAAGGCAAGACGGTAAACCTCGACATACAGTACAACTACTCCATGAACAGGGAAGAGGGCGGCCTCGGCAGCAAACCTAAGGCTTCCCAAACAGTCTATTTCGGTTACATCACCACCAGCGAAAACCTCAAGAGCGGTGATGAAACCGGAACCTATGTGGATAACTTCGAACTCAATGAAACAACGGGTTCATATACCAATATCAACCATCAGGCCACGACCTCTCTCAGCAATGTGAAGGCGCCTATAAGGCTTAGCTGGAGGACCGTTACCCAAACGGTATGGGATACCACCAACAGTACCTGCTGGCTCTACATAGACAATATTAAAGTAAAAATATCAAAATGAAAAAGATGAAACAATCAATCACTCTGGCGGGACTGCTGCTGCTTGCGGCGGTATCCTGCAGCAGACAGACCGACGGGGAGGTCGGATTCATCCGCTTCGCGGTGGATTCCGATGACTTCGTCACGGATGTCACCAAGAGCAACGTCTCGGACTATGCGACACTTCCGTCCTCCGACGAGTTCACCCTCGTGCTCAGCGACGCCTCAGGCGACGAAGTCTATAACGGACTGCTCAAGAACTATGACAGCTCCACCGCCATCAAGGTTGGCTCCTACACCGCCACCGCAAGCTACGGCTCCAGCTCCGACGAGGGCTTCAGAAAGCCATACTTCAGCGGCAAGGCGGATTTCACCGTCGCCCAGGGCACTACCAGCACGGTCAGCATCCCGGTAAACCTTGCCAACTCCATGGTGAAGCTTGCATTCACCGACACCTTCACCTCCTACTTCACCGACTACAGCTTCACCATCACGACCGGAGCCGGCACCGAAATCGCCTATGCCAAGGGGGAGACCCGCGCCGTCTTCATGGACGCGTACGCCTTCTCGCTCTCCGGCACCCTGACCTCCCAGGGCGGCAAGACTCAGACTCTTAGCTACAGCAAGAAGGGCCTCGAGGCCAAGAAGTGCTACACCATTAAGTTTGACGCATCCAATGTCGGCAACGGAACCATCTCCATCAGCTTCGACGACACCGTCGAGGACGTGCAGCTCGACGAGGTTGATTTAAACGACTAAGTTATGAAAATGAGAAAGTTATCCATAATCATGCTGGGTGCGGCTATAGTGCTCTCATCCTGCTCCAAGGACATCTTCAACTACGGCAGCGCCAAGACCGGCACGCTCTCCTTCGCCTCCATGCAGCTCGTGGTATCCGAGGATGTCAATCCTGCCACCAAGGCCGAAGCCGCCGGTGACGAATATGTAATCTCCATCTACGGCAGCGACGGACAGCTCGTCGGCCAGACCAAGACCTGGTCCGAAGTCCGCAACACCGGCACCATGCAGCTCCCTGCAGGCGACTACACCATGCAGGTGCGCTCAAGCTCATCCAATGTCCCTGAGGCCAAGTTCAACTCTCCTATGTACGGAGCTTCAAGCAGCTTCAGCATCACGGCCGGCGAGACCACAAACATCGGCAGCATCACCTGCACCCTGCTTCAGGCCATCGTCTCAGTAAGCTACAACGAGGCCTTCCTCGGCACCGTGACCGGTGACGGCAAGGCTAGCGTCGAGCTCCAGAGCGGCTATCCTCTCGACTATGCCCTCAGCTACAACGACGGCGACCCTAAATACGAGATGAGAGCCGGCTACTTCGCGCTCAACGAGGACGAGGCCACCGTCACCGTGACCTTCAAGGGCTCCATCGACGGCAAGACCCAGAAGATGACCGCCACCATCACCGGTGTCAAGGCCCGCGACTGGCATATAATCACCTTCATGAAGAAGGTTGACGCCGACGGCAACGCAAGCTTTACAGTATCAATCGACGGCCTCGTGGAGGACGTGGAACTCAGCAATGATGTCACCGCCGATGAGGAAGGCGACGGCGAAGACCCTAACGCACCTGCAGGCGACGGCGGCATCGAGCTTGTCAGCACCTGCGACTACGACATCACGCAGCCTGTGACCGTACCTTCAACCGGCAGCTTCCCTCTCACCATGACGGCCAAGATTCCAAACGGAGCCCTCAAGTTCACCGTGGACATCGCTTCCACCAACACGAACTTCATTACCTCGGTCAACTCGGTCGGCGGCACCACCCTCGACCTTATCAATCCTTCAGAAGAGGCCCTCGGCATCTTCGACATCGTGCCGTTCCCGCACGGCAGCGACCTCAAGGGCAAGACGGAAATCGACTTCGACCTCTCCGGCGCGCAGGCCCCGCTGCTCGCATTCCAGGGCACGCACACCTTCACCATGAATGTGGTTGACATGAAGGGCTGCAAAAAGAGCATTGAAATCAGTCTTAAGGTAGAATAAGCCATGAAGAAGAACATATATTACAGTCTGATACTTCTGCCGCTGCTTGCCGCCTGCACATCCGAGCAGGCGGGGGAGGGCGCGTTCTCACTCTCAGTGAGCGTGGAAAGCCCTGCCACCAAGGCGGCTATGACCAGCGATGAGCTCCTCTCAAGCGCAGTCGTCAAGATATACAAGGCCGACTTCTCCGGAAAGGTCCGCGAATACGTCTATTCCGAGATGCCGTCCCAGATTTACCTCCCTGCAGACGAATACAGGGTTGACGTGACAGCCGGCGAGGCCGTCAAGGCCACTCCTTCCGCAGCCTCCTGGGAGCAGAAGAGCTACTCCGGCTCCGAGAGCTTCACGGTCACTGCCGGTGCCGCCAGCAGCGCCAAGGTGACAGCCAAGATCAGCAATGTCATCTCCAATGTGACTTTCGCCGATGACCTTGGCACATTCTTCGCCGAGGGCTACAGCTGCACCGTAGCGCTCGATGACGCCAGCAAGCTCGTCTATACTGCCGACAAGAGCGGCGCCGACGGCTACTTCATCGCCAGCGGATACGAGCCGTCCCTTACCTGGACCTTCTCCGGGACCCTGCTCAAGGACAACTCCGCCTTCACCAAGACCGGCACCATCAGCGCCGTCGAAGGAGGCAAGCGCTACAAGCTCGGCCTCAAGTACATCGAGAAGGACGGTACGCTCGGATTCGACCTGCTCGTGGACGACTCGACCAACAATATCTATGACAACATAATCTTCATAGCATCTTCCACCGGCATCTCAAGCTCCACCAAGTTCGAGGTCTGGGCGGGCCACTTCACCGCTCACGCCGATGTGGACGAGGCTCAGTACGACAAGGACAAGGTATATTTCGAAGTCCGTGCAAAGGGCAGCGAGACCTGGTCCGAAGTCGCCGCCACCCGCGAATCAGAGGGCACATACAGCGCCGAAATCACCGGCTTGAGCCCTGAGACCGAATACGAGTACAGGCTCGCCGTCACCTCTCTCGAAACCAGCGAGATAGAGTATATGGACGCTCCGTCCACCGTCACCACCGAAGCGGCCCCGGCCATCCCTAACGGCAGCTTCGAAACCACCTCCAATACCGAGAGCAGCGATTACAAGTCATTCTATGACCCGTCATCTTCAGACACAAGCCTGCAGACCAAATGGTGGGGCAACGGCAACAAGGGCTCAACTATGGTCAACTCAAGCTACGCCATCTGCTATCCGGACACTGGAGACTATAAGGACGGCAGCCAGTCAGTCTGCCTGAATTCCCAGTATGTCGTAGTGAAGTTTGCCGCAGGCAACCTCTTCAGCGGACATTTCGGCAAAACGCTCGGAACCAGCGGCGGTACCGTTTTCTTCGGCCGTCCGTTTACCGCCCGTCCTACCGCGCTCCGCTTCTGGATGAAATACAGCGGAGGAATTATCAACCACGCCGATAGCGGCGTTCCTGAAGCCGGCAAGGAAGGCAATTACGACAAGGCCTCCGTCCGCATCGCCCTCGGTACCTGGGATTACCGCACATACGGCGGAGACGCCGACAGCCCGGTGCTCATAAATACAACAGACACAAGCACTTTCGTGGATTTCAGCACTGACGCTTCCACTATCGCCTTCGGCGAGAAGATAGTCTCTTCCGATTCCACCAACCCGGCTGCGGACTGGATTCAGGTAACCATTCCTCTCAAGTACAGCGACACAAACAAGCGCCCTACCCATATAATCATCAGCTGCGCTGCAAGTATGTACGGCGACTATTTCGCCGGTTATGCGGGCAGCAAGCTCTGGCTGGACGGAATGGAACTCCTCTACGAATAAAGAACAATCAATTTTTTTGAGCATTAGGAACCGATGACACGCAAACTGCTGACAGTATCCGCCTCACTTCTCCTGCTCCTCTGCCTTCCGGCACAGGGACAGAAGATGGACAGGGGTATCGACATGTCCTCCCAGCCCGTATTCATCCCCAAGGGGACCTGGATGGCGGGCGGCGGGGCCAGATACAGCCTGCAGGACAGCGACAACGCCGATTTCCTGGTGCTCAGCGGCATCAATTCATCCGGCTACTCCCTTTCGCTGAGCCCGGCGGTCTGCTATATGGTCCGGGACAATCTCGGAGTGGGCGCGCGACTGGGCTACAAGCGGAGCATGTTTCTGCTCGACAGCGCGGAGTTGAGCCTCGGCGAGCTGGCGGACTTCCAGTTCTCCAACTACCACAGGCTCAGCCAGTCGTTTGAGATACAGGCCATCGGCAGGTACTACATCCCGATCGGCTCCCTCAAGAGGGTGGGTCTCGTCAACGAGGTGCAGCTCGGATATTCATTCGGGCAGAGCAAGATACTCGACGGGCGCGAGAATGCCGTCAACGGCAGTTACGGCATAGAGAATTCTCTCGGAATCAATGTCTGCCCGGGCTTCATAGCCTTCATCACGGAACGGCTCGCCATCGATGTCAACGTCAATATGCTCGGCCTGCAGTTCGACTGGACCGGCCAGACCCACAACCAGGTGGAGGCCGGCTCGCGGCGCAGCAGTTTCATCAATTTCCGCATCAACCTGCTTGCAATAGGCTTCAGCCTGTATTATTATATATGATGAAACGCCGTCTGCTCATATTCGCAATGCTGCTTCTCAGCCTGCTCCCGCTCGCCGGGCGGCAGAGTTCCGACAGTCTCTCCGTCTGGGCGGGGAGGCGTGGCCCGGACCGCGTATTCATGCCCAAGGGCGACATTTCCGTGGGAATACAGTTCTTCTACCTCGACCTTGCGAGCAGCAACAGCGAAATCCTCCTGCTGCTCCAGCATCTCGACGCCGCCGGTTCCGTGACCAGCATATCGCCGTATTTCGACTATGCCTACAGGGACAACCGCTCCGTTGGCATCCGCTCCAAATATGTCGCCGCCACTGGAAGCGTCTCCAATGTGGACCTTTCCCTGCTCAGCGATGGGCTGGAGATGTCGCTCCAGGACCTCAGCGCCAATTCCAGGACCATCCAGTCCGAGATCTACCACCGCACCTACGCCCCTCTGGACGAGAAAGGCAGGTTCGGCGTGTTTACGGACCTCGCCCTGTCCTGGTCCCGCACCAACACTTCCTTCAACTGCAACGCCGAGACGCTCGGCACCCGCACCGTCAGCGACAAGCTCCGCCTTGCCGTGCATCCGGGACTTATGATATTCGTGCTCAACAACCTCAGCACGCATGTCTCCATCGGCATCGGGGGAGCGAACTACTCCCGTACCGACTACATCGAAGACGGGGAGGTCAAGGGACGCCGCTACAGCTCCAAGGTCAACTTCATGATCGACATCCTCGACATCTCATACGGACTCTGCCTGCATTTCTAGGATATGAAAAGGACCCTCGCCATACTGCTGATGAGCCTTGCGCTTGCCTCCTGCATCCGCAACGACATACCTTATCCCTATGTCTTCGCGGCTTTCTCGGAGCTCACGGCGGAGGGCGCCACGGACGTCACCGTCGATACCGAAGCGCAGGAAGTCCTCATCACCCTGGACGAGACCTATGACCTCAAGAATGTCAGGATTACCGGCGTGAGCTACAACGACAGCCGCGTCACCGCCTCCGAGGACCTCGTGGGCACTCACGACCTCACATACCCGATCAGCGTAACCCTCAGCATCTACACCGATTTCTACTGGACCGTCAGGGCGGAGCAGCCGATCGAGAGGCAATTCGCCGTCACTGACCAGGTGGGAGCTTCGGTAATCGACGCGCGCAACTTCAGGGCCATAGCCAATGTGCCAAAAGGCACCGACCTCAGCCAGGTGGCCGTCACAGCCCTCAAGCTCGGTCCGCGCGACATCACCACCTACAATCCGGCGCTTGCCTACCTCAAGGACTTCACGGAGCCTCTCAAAGTGGGCGTTCTCTACGGCGACAAGGTAGAGGAATGGACCCTCATCGTGGGCGAAGTGGACCAGAGCGTCAGCTTCGAGTCGCTTGATGCGTGGACGAGGGTGGCATGGCTCAAGGCCTCCGGAGTCGAGGGCCGCGCGTGCGGATTCCGCATCCGCAAGGCCGGCGAAAGCGAGTGGACTGAAGTCGGGGGAGTCAGCTTCAGCGGGACTTCCTTCAGCGCCGCCGCCGACGGGCTCGAGCCGCTTACCGAATATGAGTGCTGCGCCTACTGCGGGGATGAGACCACCGCAGTGCGGAGCTTCACCACCGAAGCGGAAGTCCAGCTGCCGAACTCCGGATTCGAAAGCGTAAGCAATTACGAATCAAACAAATACTACTCGTTCTTCGACCCTGAGTCATCCGACCCTGAGCTTCAGACCAAGTGGTGGGGGAGCGGCAACAAGGGCTCTACCACAGTCGGTTCCAGCTACGCCATCACCATGCCGGACGAGAGCGAAAAGGTGGAGGGAGACCGTTCCGTCAAGATGATGTCCCGCTATGTCGTGGTCAAATTTGCCGCGGGCAATGTGTTCTCTGGCGAATTCAGCCACACCATCGGCACCTCCGGAGGCGTGGTCAACATGGGCCGTCCGTTCACGCTCAGACCGCGCAAACTCACTCTCTGGCTCAAATACCAGTGCGGCAAAATTGAGGAGAAGACCCTTGGCGGCGTGCCTGACGGCGAGGAGGTCAAGGTCGGCGACAACGACCGCGCATCAGTCTGGGTGGCCCTCGGCGACTGGGATTACCGCAAATACGGCGGTACCGCCGACTGCCCGGTCGGCATCAACACCACCGACAAATCGACCTTCTTCAATCCTGAGGGAGAGAATGTAATAGCATACGGCCGCTACATCGCGGGCGAGACAATAGGCGAGTGGACCAAGGTGGAGATACCTTTGGAATACACGTCCACCTCCCGCGTGCCTACGCACATAATCGTATCCTGCGCGGCCAGCATGCTCGGCGACTATTTCACCGGCAGCAAGGACTCCATCCTCTGGGTGGACGACATGAAGCTGGAATACTAGTTCTTACGGCGCTTGGGGTTCTCCGGGAACCATCCCTTGCGGACTCTTTCCTTCTGCTCGAATATCTCCAGAATGCTCCAGAAGCAGGAGAATGCAAACACGCCCAGAGCCGTGGAGGCTATGTAGTCCGGAATCAGCACGGAAGCCGTCGCGGAGGCGAGCCCTGCCAGCAGGAAAACCCACCAGCAGCCCGTGCCGAAATGGTATTCGGCCTTTATGACTATGGGGTGGAACATCCCTATTGAAAGGAAGGAAACTATGCCTATGATGAGACCTGTGAAGTTCATATTTCTGGATTTGGACGCCAAAAATAAGAATACTTCCCGAATCTCTCCGCCACCGCGCTGAAAAATCCCCATAAATGGTGATGCGCGGGCGGCAATTTCACAAATTCTTGCGATTGATGATGAGGGGCGGAGGGTATAATTTTGCGTTCAAATTTGAAGAATTATGAATTGCAGAACTTTGTTGGTAGTGTCCCTCGCCCTTGCAGCCGGAGTCAGCGTTTCAGCGCAGCAGAGGCTTACGATAGGCGGTTACGGCGAAGCGGTGATGACCCGCAACTTCTATTCCGACGCCTGGCAGCGCTACACTTTCCCGGATAAATATGCATCCGACAAGAGTCACGGACGCTTTGACATCCCGCATTTCGTGATCAATCTCGGCTACGATTTCGGCCACGGCTGGACCCTCGGCTCCGAGATTGAGTTTGAGCACGGCGGCACCGGAAGCTCCATCGAGCTGGAGGCCGACGAGACCGGCGAATATGAGACCGAAATCGAGATGGGCGGCGAGGTCGCCCTGGAGCAGTTCTGGCTCCAGAAGAGCTTCAGCCCCGCTTTCAATGTCCGCGCCGGTATGATAATAGTCCCGGTGGGACTCACCAACTCTCACCATCTCCCGAACGAATATTTCACCTCATACCGTCAGGAAGGCGAGAATACCGTCTTCCCCTGCACCTGGCACGAGCCGGGCGTGGAGATTCTCGGCACTGCGGGCGCGTGGTCTTATGAACTGATGTTCCTCCCCGGGCTTGACTCAGACCGCTTCGGCACAGAGAACTTCATCCAGGGCGGCGCCGGTTCCCCTTACGAATTCAACATCGCCAACAGCTATGCCGGCGCGTTCCGCCTTGACAACCGCTCCCTCAAGGGCCTCAGGCTCGGAGTCAGCGGCTACTGGGGTGCTTCGTTCAGCAACTCGCTCACCAAGAACAGCAAGTATTCCGACTGCCGCGGTGACGTGCTGATCGGCTCCGTGGATTTCCGCTACGATACGCGCGACTTCATCGCCCAGGGCGTATTCGATTGGGCGCATCTCAACAATTCAGCTGAGATTACGGCGTTCAACAAGAACAATATGTCCACGGCTTCACCTTCTCCGCACAATGCGGTGGGCTCCGATGCCATCGTGGGCAGCTTCGAGATGGGATATGACATATTCTCGCTGCTCAATCAGCGTCCTGCAGGCCGCGAGCGTCTCTATGTATTCGCGCACTACGAATACTATGACTCGATGTTCAAGGTCGCAGACGGCGTACTGGACTACACCTGGTGCGGCAAGCACCGTGTCGCCGCCGGCGTCAACTGGTACCCGATCGAGCAGATTGCCATCAAGGCCGAGTGGTCCAAGCGCTACTATGTGGCCCCGTACAATGATGAGCCGTCAGTCAGTCTCGGCATAGTCTTCAGCGGTTGGTTCAACAGATAGATAATAAATTTCTTAAAGATATGATGAACAGATTCTTTTCACCTGCAGCCTTCTGCTTGGCACTGGCTGCCACCACTTTCGCCTCCTGCGAAAAATCCGCCGGAGTTGACACCTCCAAGGACGATGAACTCCAGCTTGTCAACGAGCAGTTCGTGTACGATGTGGTACTCCCTACCTACACTACGCTCGCCGACAAGTCCCTCTCCCTCTATGATGCAGTGACCGCTCTGCAGAGTTCCAAGACTGCCTCCAATGTGGACAAGGCCTGCAGCCTCTGGAAGGACGCCCGCCAGTATTGGGAGTGGAGTGAGGCCTTCCTCTTCGGAGCCGCCTCCAAGTACTATATCGACCCGCATATCGACACCTGGCCTCTTGACAAGGTTGCACTTGACAATCTCCTCGGCAGCGAGAAGATGATGGGCGACATCGAGAATGTGGTCGCAAATCTCAACAACGGACTCGTGGGCTTCCACGGCCTCGAATACATCATCTTCCGCGAGGGAGAGAACAGGCCTGCCGCGCAGATTACCGACGATGAACTCAAGTACGCGGCCGCTGTGGCCAAGGACCTCGCGCTCAGCTGCGCCCGTCTCGAGGCCGCCTGGGCCGGAATGGACGAGGTCGGCGAGCGCAAGGCTGAGCTTATCGAGGAGGCCGAGATGGAGCCGGAGGATAACTTCGGCGAGCAGATGCTGCTCTGCGGTCAGGCCGGAAGTGTCTGGAAGTCAGTGACCGCCGGCAGCGAGCAGATCATCGAGGGCTGCAAGGACATCATCGATGAGGTCGGCAACTCCAAGATCGGCAAACCTTACACCGGAGAGGACGTCAACTATATCGAGTCACCTCACTCCTGGAACTCCATCACCGACTTCTACGACA
>CAVAID010000062.1:0-12281 GCA_963588685.1 bacterium | reverse complement strand
CGCCGCTTTTCGGAAGGCCCGAAGATGAATCAATCATCTCCGGGCCTTCTTCTTTTTTTTGCGTTCCCCGAGCCTGTCGAGGGGCTGTCGGCATTTCGACAAGCTCAATGACCGTCCCGCGACCGCGCCGGTCCGCTGATGCGGACTTCTAGGCAAGCCAGGCAACAGCAGCAATCCGCAACGGCGCTTCGACAAGCTCAATGACCGTTGTTTTTTTCAATTATTTTGCTTACCTTTCGGGCTGTTACCAAAGTTTAATGCCATGTCTTGTAGAAATTTTTTACTAAAATTGACCTTGCAGGCGCTTCTGCTGCTGTTTGTTCTGCCTTCCTGCGACAGGCAAGCCATCGATATTTCCTACGATGACTACGATGACTATCGCGGCGACAATCTCCCATCTTTGGCCGATGGTGAAACTTTCAACGTGCCTCTGTCCATATCTTCCAGTCTCGAGCGTGAGTTCTCGGCTGCTCTCGACCTTCGCAGCGATTCTGCAGCTTCAGACTCCTATTCGATGCCTGTCCTGGCCGTAGGTATGCCGGAGTTCTCAGGCATCAAGTCCGAGGCGCCTGTCGCCGATATTGAGGAACGCATATATATCGTCTACGAGCCTGACGCCGACCTTGTCGAAGAGCTTGGAATTGAGATATCTTACCCTCTCGACAGCCTGCTTTGCGTAGCATTCAAGCCGGGCTATCCGGGATGCTGCACTGTACGCAAACCGCTCGGGTATCTGGAAGTCAATGACTGTCTCAACGGCCTTGTGAGCTGGGTGAATTCAGTTGAGTCTTCAAGCGAAGAAGCCTCTCCTGACAATCCTCTCAGCTATGTCTATAATGTTGTCAACCATACGTTCCACGATGAACTCAAGAATGAGGAAATTACGCATGTCCTATGGTCTAAACCTGATAAGATGAGCGGCAACGTTACAATCAACACCCGTATCGATGCCACTCCTCTGCACGGTTTCTCATCTTCCTATGACGGCGCCGGGATTGACTACTATCTGGTATCTTCCTGTGTCAGCATCGAGAACGCCGGCATGTACAATGGCAACTTTACCAAGAAGCACGGTGGCGTCAAGGCCCGTATCTGCGGCTTCTACCTGCGCAACTACTCCTATACCATCGAAATCCTGGACAAGAACGGCAAATCTGTAGGCACATTCGTCGAAGTGCCGACTCCGTCCACAGCCATTGGGACAACGGACTACACTACAGGCTGGTCATTCTCCGCTTCGGGTTCAATTACCGGAGGCACGACGCCGGCAGCGACTCTCAAGACCGGTCTGTCTTCAAACTCCAGCACTACCCGCGCCATGAGCGACTGCGATATGGTTAACAGGCACAGCGGCTCGGCAATCATATATGACTTCAAGATCAACAATCTGCCGCACTACAAATCCAACATCTCAATATCATCGCCTCCTGGCATCGCGGTCTCCACCGCCAATCTCTACAGCCAGTGGATATGGGCAGTGCCGACAAGCGATGGGGACACTTCGACTCAATACAAGATCAGGGTTAAGCAGACTGAACTCGAATACGGAGCCAATTATATGTATTCGTCTGGGGCTGACTTCCATTCCAAAAAATATCTGCTCAAAGAGGACGAGTTCTCCTCCAACCTTCCGATGCCGAACCGCATCTCGACCGGCAAGTTCAGCCTTACCAACAGCGAGGATGGCACTTATCTGACCAATATTACCCTCAAGGAGGCAGCCAGTGGCAAGTCGTATGCCAATGCCGGTCAATACGACTACGACAAGACCTACTCCCTCTATCTCCCTGTTGGAGATTATGAACTGACCTGCGAAATCAAGGGGAAAGACAATGTAAAGAAGTCATACAAGTATGCTGAGACGGTGCGCATCTCCACCGGCACCGAGACCAAACTCGCCAGCGGATACAAAGGATTTGAAGCAACAAACTGAGAGAGCTTATGAAACTGAATGTCATACATATATTGACGGCATTTGCTGCCGCTACCATCCTCTCCGCCTGCGGAGAGAAGAGTCTGAATATCGAAACTCCCGAAGCCGTTAGCGCCAAAGGCGAGGAACTGCTTCAGTCTGCCCACCTTTCGCGGAGTTTTGCCCCGAAACTGAACAATGTGGTAATATTTGATGGAAAAAAGACCTACAAAAAATCAGGGTCTGCGTCATTCGAGTTGTACTATTCCGTCACTCCGCTATATGCGTTCAAAAACGAGTCCAGCAACTATGCGGGTGATTTCTATGTTGTGGACGCAACCTATTCTCTGGCTTCTGACAAAATGTATTTCGGTACCCAGTCAGTCGAATATCAGACCCAGTGGGGTGTCGGGAAGACTGATGTGAGGGGTTTCTTTCTAAGGAGCTATCAGGTGGACATTTCCATAGTGGACAGCAACGGAACCGAAGTCGCCAGCCTATTTCAGAAAGCGCCGATTCCATCCACTACGATTGGTTCCACGACCTATACTTCCGGCGTGACCTGGGATTTCAACGCCGCTCTCTCCGGCGGCATCAAGGATGGCAACCTTACATCGGATGCGGGATTCTCATACAACAGCTCCAGTACCCGCAGCGTCAAGGATGTATCGATTACTAATCTTTCCAATTCCGCCGGTAATGTCAGCTATAAGTTGGAAATCAAGAACTTGCCGAAAGATTCCTACCATGGGTCAGTGCCGGAGGTGGCCATCAATACCCTGGATTTCCATAGCGGATGGGTATGGCAGATAGACAACACTGCCGAGAATGATACCGCGACGCAGTATAGAATGAAGGTGATGGTAAAAGACCTGATTTACGGTGCTAACAGCAATGAAAAATATACCAAATTTCCTATCCCGGACCAGACATTCTACATTGATCTTCCTATACCTAACCGCGTCGCTTCCGGCACGGTAGTCCTGACCAATACCGTCAAGGATAAATATATGACAGATGTCCGCTTCACCGATGCCAAGGGAAAGGTGTTCGCTGACAACTCCGGCAGCGTGTACGGCAAGGAGAAATACTATACTGCGAGCCTGCCGGAAGGCAACTACACGCTCAGCTTCAAGCTGGACGGCAAGGAGTACAGCTCCGGGGCGGCAGAGATTGCCGTTAAGCGTGCCGAAGAGCTTCCGCTGGCTTCCGGTTATTATGTAAACGACTAAATATCAATATAATGATGAAAACTACAAAATTCCTCATTCCGGCTATGCTGATAGCGGCGGCCGGGCTCTCTTCCTGCAAGGGCAATCAGGCCAAGCAGACCGACAATCCTGCCAATTTCATTACAGACCCTGCCAAACTGGAGATGCTCCAGTCCATGCGCAATCTCGACGGTATCGGCGGCTTCTATGAGCTCGACTATACCGCTGACTACAAGCTTGACGAGTGCATCAAGTATGAGGCTGTGACCATGCCTAAGCTCGGCATGTTCACTGCCGAGAAGCTCTTTGACAAGCCTGTGCCTGAGAGCGTTATGGCTAAATACGGCAGCGGCTGCAGCGCTTTCGCCGCCAAGACTCCGGAGGGAGACTGCATAGTGGGGCGCAACTTCGACTATGCGCATCCTGAAGATATCGCCGCCGCCGTCATCCATACTCATCCTGCCAACGGCTATAAGTCCATCTGTATGGTGGATGCCTACTGGGTCGGCTGCAAGAGAAATTTCTACAATGACGGAGTGTCCGACATCTCCGCGATAATGGCGTTCCCGTATGCCATTATGGACGGTATGAATGAGAAGGGATTCACCATCAGCGTGCTGCACCTTGACGGCGCCGGCACTAGGCAGAACACCGGCAAGACCAGGATCGCCACCTCGGTTGCGGTGCGCTACCTGCTCGACAATGCTGTGGATGTCGCTGATGCTGTGGCCAAACTCAAGGAGTTCGATATGCAGGTGCCGATGGAGAATATGGGTAACTACCATTTCTTCCTCGCGGACGCCGCGGGCAATTCGGCTGTGGTGGAGTATGTCTTCCAGCCGGGCGAGGAGCTTCCTAACACCTTGGATGTGGTGGACACAAGGTATGTGACCAACTTCTATGTCTCTCCTAAGATGGCTGAGCACGAATATGGCGGCAAGTCCAACCACGGCCGCGACCGCTACGACATCCTCGGCAATGCGCTCAAGGGCAATGACGGCGTCTTCACCGAGGAGCAGGCGATGTCCGTTCTCTCAGCGTCTTCCCAGCCTAAGAACCCGGAGAAGCTCACCAGCAACACCCAGTGGTCGGTTGTCTATAACCTCACCGACAAGACCGCTACCGTCGCTACCCTTCGCAACTACGATAAAATCTGGTCGTTCGGCCTCGACCAAAAGTAGTCTGCGGCCCCCGAGCCTTTTGGAAATCCAGGTAGGGAGTTTTATGATAAAAATTCTGGGCGAGATTAGCCACGCTGCGCGTGGCTTTTCTCGTGGTTTCCGGGAATAAAGCAAACGGGCGGGCAGGTGCCCTGCCCATTTCCCGTATATGCGGACAGGCTCGAGCAAGCTCGGCCTGCTCCGCATATACGCAGAAACGCCGCACAGAGTGCGGCGCCCGTTTGCTCTATATAGCGCGGAGAGGACGAGATTCGAACTCGTGGTACGGAATAACCCGTACGTCAGTTTAGCAAACTGGTGGTTTCAGCCACTCACCCACCTCTCCAGTGGTCCCGCTTCTGACTGACAGCGGGACGACAAAGTTACAACAAAATCTTTGTTTTGCAAATCATTTCTGCAGCGATGCTCTATTTTCTGCGGCGCGGGCCGTCGGGAATCAGGCCGGGCCGCAGCCGGAGCGTCCCTATTTCCTGCCGCTGAGCAGAGAATAGATCTTGTTGCTCACATCGCTGTTCTCCTGAATCCCCGTAAACTCGCGGGAATAAGGGCCGTAGGCGAAGAGAGGCACCATCATTGGGGTGTGTCCCCTGCTGGTATAGACCCCCTGTACGTAGGCATCCTCAGGCACGCCGCGGGAGAGGATGATTCCGCCCGTCTCGTGGTCTGCGCTGATGATGACGAGGGTGTGTCCGTCCTTCTCGGCGAAGCGGATAGCCGCTTCTACCGCCTTGTCGAAGTCGAGGGTTTCCCTCACTGTGCCGGGATAGTTGTTGCCGTGCGACTCCTTGTCGATGCGCGCGCCCTCCACCATCAGGAAAAATCCCTTCTTGGAGTGGTTGGAGAGGTATTCTATCGCCATTTCGGTAGTTTCAGGCAGATAGTCGCCGCGCTTGTCATACTGTACGCTTTCAGGGAGGTAGAGCAGACGGGAGCTGCCGCTGACCGCCTCATCGTCAGGAGAATATACTACTGAAAATGCCGCCTTGATGGCTTCCTGAACCTTGAGGTCGAGTTTCCCGAACACCTCGCTGCTTCCCGCGGAAGCGAAGCAGAGGCTGCTCTGAGGAAGGTCGGCCCAGATGGCTGAAGCCGCGCCGCGTTCGGACTGGTGGGCGAAGAACGCTGCAGGGGTCGCGCCGTCGAGATTGTCGGTGGAGAGCACTCCGCAGGCATATCCGAGAGGAGCAAGCTTCTCGGGGAGGTTCTGCAGTTTCTCGCCCTCGACGGACATTCCCACATAGCCGTTGTTGGTCTTCTGACCGGTGGCGTAGGCGGTGCCTGAAGCCGCGGAGTCAGTGGTGAAGTTGTTGGCTGACTGGGTGCGCACATAGCCGAATGTCCGCAGATTGGTCATCGTAAGCGAGCCGTTGGCGTACATCGCGGAGTTGACCGCGCCCACACCCATGCCGTCACCGATCATCAGGATGACGTTGCGGATGCCCTTCTCCTTGCCGTCGTTCTTGAATGACGGAGTATAGCTGCTCTGTTTCTCTACATAGACCTCGCCCTGCGTGGCCCTGACTTCCCTCCCGGCAGGGCCCTGAGCGAAGCTCACGAGCGACAGCGAGAGTGCTACAATTGAAATAAAAATCCTTTTCATATCTTATTTTTCCTGCACAATCTTTGCCAAAGATGTGTTTTTTACATAAAATTCCGGCATTACCGTGACTCCAGCACCTTGCCGTTGTCACGGGCGACGGCTGCCTTCCAGCGGTCGGTATAGCCCGGCTGGCTGATCTTGACAGGGATGCCCTCGGAGTACTCGGAGTGGAGGAACGAGCCGTCCTCTGCCTGTGCCTTGATATTGCCGTCGATAAACTTCACGAGCAGCAGCTCCTCGAGCTTTGTCCATGCAGCGAACTGCTCCTGGGCGGTGTTTACGGAGTATTCGGTGAGCAGCTTGACTGCCTTGCGGGTCTTGCCCTTCGCCACCAGTTCGGCTGCCTTGGCGTCCATCTCGGGCACTCCGGTCGTCATCTGGTAGTTCTCGAACTCGTCGGCCGCCCCGCGGGCCACCGGCGCCATATAGTTGTACATCTTGTAGCAGGCGTTCGCCACGCGGTTGCACATCCAGAACTGGGATGTCGCGCTGTAGTGAAGCATATCCCCGTTGCCCACGCGGAGGCACTCAGGTACCTGCTTGGTGTTCACATAAATCGGTGTGAGATAGGAGGTCGCGGCATCGTCGCAGCCGAACCATATAAGAGCTCCCACCTCGTCAGGCAGGGAACCGCGGGACTGCGCCACGAACCAGAATCCTGTCTGCTGGGTGGCCATCGCCCTCTCGTTGACAAAGGTCTTGCCCTCCCAGGTGAAGCTCATCGGCCTCCAGCGGTACGGAAGAGCGTTGCCGCCGGCTCCGATGTCGGCGGTCATATCCATCGGCGTGCCCTCGAAATGGTCGCGCATCGCGTCGGCCACATTCTTCATCGTGATTTTGCGGGCAGGCTTGACGAAGAGAGGCATCTCCCCCTTGAGGTCGTAGCCCATCGCGTAGTCCAGCCAGTCAGAGGCAGGACGGGTCACTTCGGCGCCGTTCTCGGTATATGTAAACTGCCCGTCGCAGAGGATGTTGAATGCGCTCCAGGCACGGGCATCGCAGGCCCTCGCCCCGCTGAAGTCGAGCGGGTTGTAGGCGTCGCGGAAGCTGAACTCGGCATCTTCGCCGCTGAACCAGCCCTTCTCGCGCGCAAACGAAATCACGTCAGGCGCATAGAGACAGTTCTCCGGGTCATTGAGCGGGAAGCGGGTGATGCGCGCCTGGTTGGCGTGTGCGCAGATGTAGCCGTCAGGGATGCGCCTCGCCACCCAGACGATGCCCTTGTTGTCGCTGCCCTTGCCCACGAGGTCCATTATCCATGCCTCCTCGGTGTCGGCGATGGAGAAGGTTTCGCCCTCGGAAGGGTAGCCGTAGCGGTTGGCCAGATCGACTATCGTTTTGATTGCTTCGCGGGCTGTGCTTGCCCTCTGGAGAGTGACATAAATCAATGAGCCGTAGTCCATTATTCCGTTCTCGTCAACCTGCTCCTCGCGCCCTCCCCAGGTGGTCTCGGCGATGATGAGCTGGCGGGAGTTCATATTGCCCACGGTCTGCCAGGTGCGCTCCACCTGTTCGATGGCTCCGAGCGGCTTCTGGGAGTCCCAGTCGCGGATATTGAGCATGCTGCCGGCCTTGAATCTGCCTGCCGGGGTGAAGTACAGCTCACCGAAGAGCTGGTGGGAGTCGGCGGCATACGAGACCATGCAGGAACCGTCGGCGCTTGCTCCTCGGGTGATGATTATATTGGAGCAGGCGTCCGCCCGGTACTCGACGAGCAGAGCGGCGAGCAGGAAGAATGGCAGAAATTTTCTCATTTTTATTAATCTTTACTAAATTTGTGGTTTGACAAGATACAAATCTATGAAATTTTTGGGAATAATCATTTCATTGCTACTTCCTGTTTGTGCAATGGCCCAGCAGAACCTCTCCGACGAGGAAAAGGCGGAGAAGCAGATGCGCACTGCCATAGATGCTCAGATAGAGAGCCTTACGCGGTCCCTGGAACTCGAGGACTGGCAGGTTTTCTATGTGGATTCGATAATGACGCACGACTACGGGGCCATGAGCGACGAGCTTAAGGCGCTGCAGAGCGCGAAGGTGGGCAACAGCGACGCCTACCAGCGCGCGCAGGACAAGTGGATGGAACGGATGTACCAGGCTTTCAACAAGGTGTTCAACGAGCAGCAGTGGACTAAATACCAGAAGTCGGGCGCTGCCCGCGAAAAGAAGTCCCGCGACAAGCGCGAGGCCAAACGCAACAATTAGAATTATGACAAGAGAAGATATAGAAAAGGTACTTGGCGAGCTCTCCGCTCTCAAGTGCAAGACTCAGAAGGAAGTGGAGGAGGCGCGCGTGCGTTTCCTCGGCAAGAAGGGTGAAATCACTGCGCTCTTCGACGAGTTCCGCGTGGTGGACAAGGACAAGAAGAAGGAGTTCGGCCGCACGCTCAACGAGCTGAAGCAGGCCGCAATCGCCAAGATTGAGGAGCTCCGCGACACCGTCACCGACGAGGGCGGGGCAGAGGCCGTCAAGAGCGACCTCACGATGCCGGGAGATGCCTGGAAGCTCGGCTCAAGGCATCCGGTATCCATTGTCCGTCAGGAGATTGTGGACATATTCCGCAAGTTCGGCTACGATGTGGCCGAGGGTCCGGAGGTCGAGGACGACTACCATGTATTCGAGGCGCTCAACTTCCCGCCGAACCACCCTGCACGCGATATGCAGGACACTTTCTTCGTATCCACGGGCCATCCTAACCCGCTGCTTCTCCGCACCCACACCTCCAGCGTGCAGGTGCGCACGATGGAGACCCAGAAGGTGCCTATCAGGGTAGTCTGCCCGGGACGCGTGTTCCGCAACGAGGCCATCAGCGCCCGCGCGCACTGCATCTTCCACCAGATTGAGGGACTCTACATCGACGAGGGCGTGACCTTCGCCGACCTCAAGCAGGCGATACTTCTCTTCGCCCGCGAGATGTTCGGACCTGATACCCAGATCCGTATGCGTCCGTCATTCTTCCCGTTCACCGAGCCTTCAGCAGAGGTGGACGTCAGCTGCAACATCTGCCACGGCAAGGGCTGCAACATCTGCAAGGGCACCGGCTGGCTGGAGATTCTCGGCTGCGGTATGGTGGACCCCAACGTGCTTGAAGCCAGCGGTATAGACTCCAAGAAATACAGCGGATTCGCTTTCGGAATGGGACTTGAGCGCATCGCGATGCTCAAGTGGAGGGTCAACGACCTCCGCCACTATTTCGAGAACGATATGCGCTTCCTCAAGGAGTTCGATTCCGCGCCGGAAGTTTAATTATAAGGGTCCCGTCCGTTGACGGGGCGGGCCCTGTGTTCTTGAAACCACAGAGGTGGCGCGCTGCTGTTCTCTTTTCGTACAATCCGTTTAAACTCAGTGATATATGATGAGATTCCTTTCCCCGCTCGCGCTGCTTTTCGCGCTGGCAGTTTCCGCTTCCGCCCAGACAGCTCCGGTGCGCAAACCTCTCGACCACGATGCCTACGACTCCTGGCAGAGGGTGTCCGCCTACAAGATTTCCAATGACGGCAAAATCCTCGCCTGGCAGGTCTCCGAGCAGGAGGGCGACAGCAGGCTGTATATCCGCCGCCTGGAGACCGGGGAGGAACTCGTGATTGACAGGGCCTCCAATTTCAAGATGAGCGAGGCCGCGGACTTCGGCACCTGCCTAGTGAGCGCGCCGTACGCCGTGACACGTCAGGCGAAGATCGACAAGAAAAAGGATGACGAGATGCCTAAGGACAGCATCGCCTGCATCAACCTCAAGACCTTCGAGGTTACGAAGATTGCCGATGCCAGCAGCGCCTCCACAGGCTGGGATGCAGCACCGTATATTTTTATCAGCCAGAAAGTTAAAGACAAGAAGGATTACAAGAATCTGCTCGTCTTCAAGACCTCCGACGGCAGCATCGACACCCTCAGGCAGATTGCTACCTTCGAGGTTTCGCGCAGCGGCGACAAGCTGGCCGTGGTGACCGCCAAGGACAAGAAGGATTCGCTATCAAAGAGTTCCGTGGTGCTTTACGACTACTCCACATCCAGCAGCCGCTCCCTCTCCGAGGGCCGCAAGAACTATTGCGGGCTTTCGTTCAATGACGCGGGCGACAAGCTGGTATTCCTCTCCACTGACGAGGAAGAGAAACTTGACGGCACGACGAGCTACTCCATAACCCTCGCGGAGGAAGTCATCCTCAAGAAGGCGACCCGCCGTGCCCCGGCTCAGAAAGAGTTTAAAATCAGTGAGATAGTCCCGCAGCACGCCGCTGGGCTTCCGGAAGGATGGATAATCTCCAAGCTCGCCAACCCGCGCTTCTCCAACGCTTCTTCCCGTCTGGTCATCAACCTCGCGAAATACTTCCCGGCCAAGGACACCACGCTCGTATCCTTCGAGACACCTTCGCTGGACATCTGGAACTGGGACAGCTACCGCCTGCCGCCGATGGACAAGGCCAGGCTCCGCAAGGACATCCGCACCGCGGTCATCAATCTCTCCTCGCCTTCCGAGGTGCTGACTCTCTCCGCAAACGCCAATGACAGAATCGTTTTCGCCGCCGGAGCGGAGGGCGGCTTCGCTATCTCCGACGACAGTGACAAATATATGCTCGAGTCGCTCTGGGCCGTCAATTCCAAGGCCGACTATTCCGTGGTTGACCTCCGCGACGGCAGCCGCAGAGTCCTCGCCGAAGGGCTTGAAGGCGAAGTGTTTACCTCACCTTACGGCAAATACATAGTCTGGTTCAATCCGCAGGACGGCAACTGGTACAGCCGCAGCACCGCCGGCGGCGACTTCGTCAACCTCACCTTGCAGTGCGGCGCGGCGTTCTGGGACGAGGAGGATGACCATCCGCTCGGCTGCTACATCCCTTATGGCAGCCCGCGCTGGGTAGGGGAGGACGAGGCCGTGCTTCTCCAGGACCGCTACGACATCTGGAAATTCGCCCCTGACGGCAGCAAGGCCCAACTGCTCACCGCAGGGCTCGGGCGCAGGGCGGGCATCCGCTTCAATATCCTCGACCTTGGCCGCCGACACGACCCTTATCTCTTCCAGAACCTTACGAACTTCCCTCGCAAGGGCAAGATCTACCTTTCCTGCCAGGACGAGGAGACTTCCGAGAACGGATTCGGCGTGGCCGACATCGCAAAGTGCATGGTATCCGACTGCTTCACGGACAAATGGGGCTTCCTGTCCCCGTCCAAGGCGGCCGATGCCAATACGATTGCCTATCTCAAGGGTAACTTCCGCAACCCGGCGGACATCTATGTGACCTCCGACAACTGGAATACCCAGACCCAGCTCTCCCACATCAACCCGCAGCAGAGTGGCTACATCTGGGGCGATGTGCAGATGGTGCACTGGAACGCCTACGACGGCACTCCGCTCAAGGGCCTGCTCTACACCCCTGATGGGCTCGACAGCACGAAGAAGTACCCGATGATGATATACTTCTACGAGAAGAATTCCGAAGCCCTCTACAACTACTTCCAGCCGGCGCCGAGCCGCTCCATTATCAACATCCCGTTCTATGTGAGCCGGGGCTATGTGGTGTTCGTGCCGGATATCGTCTATAAGGACGGCCACCCGGGGGAGAGCGCCTACAACTGCATCTGCTCGGGAGCCGAGGCGATGTGCGGGCAGTTCGGATTTATCGACAAGTCCAGAATGGCGATTCAGGGCCAGAGCTGGGGCGGCTACCAGACAGCGTACCTCGTCACCCGCACGGATATGTTCGCCGCAGCCGGTGCAGGCGCGCCTGTGGGCAATATGACCAGTGCCTACGGCGGCATCCGCTGGGAGTCGGGCAGCAGCCGCATCCCGCAGTACGAGCATGGGCAGAGCCGCGTGGGAAAGACCCTCTGGGAAGAGGGCGGACTGGATCTCTACATCGAGAATTCGCCGGTTTTCTTCGCACCCAATGTCAAGACTCCGGTTCTGATAATGCACAACGATGCCGATGGCGCAGTGCCTTGGTACCAGGGGATCGAGTTCTTCATGTCGCTGCGGCGCCTTGGCAAGCCGGTCTGGCTGCTCGAGTACAACAACGAGGCGCACAACCTCAAGGAGCGCCGCAACTGCAAGGACCTCTCCATCAGGCTCCAGCAGTTCTTCGACTACTACCTCCAGGGCGCCCCGGAGCCTGCCTGGATGAAGTCCGGTATCCCGTACCAGCTCAAGGGAAGCTACTTCGGCTACGAAGCTGCGGAGTAAACTCCGCCGCCGCGAGCCGCTTGCGGCTCGCTTAGCTTCTGTAGCGCCGAGGGACGGCCCCCGAGCCTGTCGAGGGGAAGAAGCATCGAGGGGCAGGGCTGCCTGGCCGGCAGGGGCGCACCTACCGTCCGCTCAAGTATTTTCTGCAGAATACGGCCACGCCAATCCAATGCTCACGCCACAGAATGAAGATTGCCGTGG
>CAVAID010000061.1:0-12313 GCA_963588685.1 bacterium | reverse complement strand
GTTCTCAACTCCCTCTGCAGCCACGCCAACAGCGAGGCTTTCTACAAATACCTCAACGACCGCATCCTAGAGCATATTTCCAAAGACGATGACGAGCTCCGCCGCCCGTTCGTCTTCATCTACGGCATCGGCCGCATGTATCCCTACCTCAGGACAAATGTCCTGCTTACCAACTACGAGAACTACAACGAAGTCAGCAAGTACAAGATAATCATCTTCTACCCCGGGAGACGGGTCGGCAATTCCTACAGCCTCTTCAATGTCCTTGAAGATTCCAACATCTACAGAGCCACGAAAATCATTGACGAATAAACACCAACACCATGATACTGAAAGATCTATACAAAAAAGACATTACCCGTGATGTCAACCCTGCAGTCTCCGCCGGAGACCTCAAGGAAGCCACCGTCCGCACCGAAATAGAAGAATATGTATTCACCCCGGAAATCATCCAGGGGCTCTACGATGTAATCTCCGGCATCCGCGATGCCAGCGCCAGCCACAACGGCATCTGGATCAGCGGGTACTACGGCTCAGGTAAATCCCACTTCCTGAAATATCTCAACTACTGCCTCAAGAGCGAATATGGCAAACGGGCGCTCGAGCGCCTGGCCGAAGAGGTGCAGAAGACCTCCGGCGAGCTCGGCAATGTCACGCCGACCGAGATTACCGACATCCGCCAGTGGCTCTCCGTGGCCGATGTCAGGACCATCCTCTTCAACATCGGGACCGTCCACAACGCCAACACCTCCGGCAAGAACACCTTCGTCGAAGCCTTCTGGAGCGAGTTCAACAAGTTCCGCGGCTACAACCAGTTCAACCTCTCGATTGCCCAATATCTCGAAAAGCCTCTCGACGAAGCCGGCAAATTCGACTCATTCAAAGCCGCCCTCGCTGAAGAAGGCTACGACTGGGCTCTTGAGGCAAATGACCTCACGCAGTACGAGCTTGACAAAGTGCTTGACCTGGCCAAGGCCCAGCTCCCTACTCTCTCCATAGACTCCGTCCGCGAGCGCATAGTGAAAAACGACTTCGTCATAAGCGTAGAGAAGTTCAAAAACGAAATCCAGCTCTACCTTAAGGACAAGGGCCCGAACTTCCGCCTCGTATTTTTCGTGGACGAGGTCTCACAGTTCATCAACAACCACAAGGAGCTCCTCCTCCAGCTTCAGGAGATCGTCACCGGACTCCACGATGCCAGCGAGGGCAAGGTATGGGTTGCCTGCACGGCGCAGCAGTCCCTCAGCGAAATCGTCTCGGCCAGCCAGATAAGCCAGACAACCGACGACTACGGCAAGATTATGGGCCGTTTCGAAATCCAGGTCAAACTCGGCAACACCTCCCCGGCATACATAACGAAAGTTCGTATCCTCGAGAAGAACGGCAACGGTGAGATGGAGCTCAGCAAGCTCTACAACGGCAATAAGACAGCCCTCGCCACCCAGTTCAAGCTGCCTACAGGCTACGATGCCTACTCATCACAGGAGGACTTTACCGACTTCTACCCTTTCGTGCCGTACCAGTTCAAGCTCATAATGCAGGTCCTCGACAATTTCGTCAACCTGCAGTATGTAGATAAGGAGAAGAAGGGCACCGAGCGCTCCATCATCAAGATCACCCACACTGCCGCCAAAAACTGCATGGACGCGCAGGTGGGCTCGCTCGTATCCTTCGACCAACTCTACAACGCCGTCCTCGAAGGCGGCCTTACCATCATCGGACAGCGCTCCATCAGCAACGCCCTCGGCGTCATAGAGCATTACAAAGACAAGCTCTTCGGACGCAAGGTAGTCAATGTCCTCTTCATGATCTGCCACATGGCGGACTCAGACAAGGTCATATTCCCCGCCACAGTCGAGAACATCGTCAACCTGATGACGGCCAAAGTGGACGAGGACCTTCTCCCGCTCAAGGAGAAAATCGTTGCCGTGCTCGACTATCTGGAGAGCGAAAACATCATCCGCAAGGAAAAGGACGACAAAGGCATCGAATACTACAACTTCTACACTGAAGACGAGCGCGAAGTCGCCCTCCTCATCGCCAACCAGAAGGTCGATGACGTCTTCATGGCTGACCAGATCAAGAGCATCGTGGAAAGCTACTTCGGGGCTATACCTGGCAAGAAACCGTACTACTCGCGCAACGCATCCATCGGACTGAGAATCTACGGGCGCCAGTACCTCACGACCAACGCGCCTGACATGTGGCTTCAGTTCATCCTCGAAAGCGATGCGGACCAGAACACCGTGGCCCTCCAGAACGAGCCTAAGCAGCTCATCTTCTACATGGACCACCTTCTCCGCAACAATCCTATAAAAGAAGACCTCTACCGCTACTGCCAGACGCAGAAATACCTCCAGGAGTCGGCAAATATCGGCAATGCAGCCAGAGTAAAAGCCAATACGGAGTTCCGCTCCCGTGCCAATCAGACGGGAAAGGCCATCAGCGAAGCCTTCAAGGGCATCCTAGACAGCGCTGTCATAATCTCCGGCATGTCTCAGCTCAGCGGGATAAGCAATCACGGCAGAGAGCGTCTCGACTCTGCCATCCTCTCTCACCTCGGCAAGCTCTACCCGTTTGCGAAATACACCCAGGGAAGCGGTGTGCCGACAACCAACGCCGACCTTCTGGAAAAAATCCGCCGTCCTATCGCAGAGGATGAATACAACGCGTTCAACCCTATGTCCCTCCCGGAAGAGAAGCTTGACGAGTACCTCTCCCGTATGACAATGACCACCCGTGATGTAGCCAAAATTGTCGCCGAATTCGAAGGGGTCCCGTATGGCTGGGCGAAAGTCCCTACCATCTACTTCCTCAACGAACTCGTACGCCGCCGCAAGTGGACATTCAGCTACAACAATGTCAAGAACGTGCTCCCGGCTGTAGTCGCATCAAACATAATGAGCGCGACGTCAAGCTTCACCATGGAGAGCGCTGATGTCATCCCGGCCGAGCTGGTACGCCAGTTCACTGCGGCCTGGGACGACATATTCGGCAACGCCGGCAGCCGGCACTCGAGCGATGCTTTCGAGATTTTCGACAAGTGCAAGACAGCGCTCGATGACAACTTAAGGAACAACCGGCAGCTCTACCACAAGATTGAGACATATCCTTTCAAGAGCTCCCTCCACGAGCTTATCGGGCTGCAGGAAGTCTGGGCCGCAAACCGTGATGCGGTCAAGTTCTTCGAGGCGGTAATCACCGACCGCGACAGTGCCAAGGAGCTCAACGACAGGCGCAAGCAGCTCAACCAGTTCGTGGAGAACTTCGTTGAAGACCGCGGCGGCTATGTCACTATGGTCGAGTTCATCAGGGCCAACTCCGAGAACTTCAACCACCTCACGGGCAACGACAGGACCGGCGCGGACAACCTCAAGGCGCTTGTCACCGACGAATGGCCGCTGGATAAAATGCGCGCCTACAACAGTCTTAAAAGGGCCGTAGAATCCGCTCTCAACACCATCCGCGATGAATATGTCAGGAAGGTGAAGGAAGCGTATTTCGAGACTTACGGCAAGCTCGCGGAACTTGCCGCCAATGAGGGCGTGGACACGGGCGTCATCGAGCCGGCGGACCGCGCGTCATCCCCTAAGACCGCCACCTCCAACCTCGACAGCCTCGAAGCCAATGTCAACACCGACCAGTATTACGAGGCTAATGTCACCAGAATCCTCGCGGAGAAAGCAAGAGCGGCAGCCAGGACAGAAGATAAAGACACTTCGAAACATGTCGGCGGCGAAAGGGAGAAAGGCATAGAGAACGGAGACGATTTAGCGCTTCAGGCCAGGTCCATCCGTCTCAAGACGACCACCACCCGCATCCTCCGCAACGAGGCTGATGTCGATGCCTATCTCGACGGCCTCAGGAAGCAGATTATGCATCACATAGACAGAGCCGAAGAAGTAACCATCCTTTAGACACACAGCATGGACACCAATAAACTCAAAAGATTCGCCGGCGAAGCCCGCGCAAAACTCAAGTCCGGAGTGGCGGGTATGCTCAGGCTCTACGGCTTTGACGCCGGCGGCAACGCCTCATCTATGCCGGAGCGCATCACCGGCGGAGCCATCTTCAACGGCACAACCATAGCGGACGAGACCTTCTACGACAAGTGGATGTCTCTCTACAATGCTATTCAGATCCACGGAGTCAAGGAAATCTACGAAGAGGTCGCCTACACCTGGTTCAACCGCTTCATGGCCATCCGCATAATGCGCAAGAACGGCTTCATCAGTCCCGTCCTCGAGTACAGCAACCCTGAACTGCGCATACCTGAGATAGTCGCTCAGGCCCGCCGCGGCCATCTGCCTCCGATGCGGGAAGTTGACCGCAGGCGTTTTCAGGACCTCCTGACAGATGACAGCAGGACAAGCGAACAGTTCGCAATCCTTATAGTCGCATATTGTCAGGACAACCCTGTCCTCAAGGCCTGCTTCGGTCGCATCAACGACTACACCGAGTTCCTCCTCCCGAAGACCGTCCTCGCTCCTGGAGACTTCGTGGACATGATAAATGACACGCCGTTCATCACGGATGACGACTACAGGCACTCTGAACTCATAGGCTGGCTCTATCAGTTCTATATCAGCGAGAAAAAGGACGAGGTCTTCGCCGCGTTCAAGGGCGGCAAAAAGGCCCAGGCCGAGGACATCCCAGCAGCGACCCAGATCTTCACTCCCAACTGGATAGTGAAATATATGGCGCAGAACACCCTGGGACGCATATACCTCGACAATTTCAGCAATGACGCTCTGAAGGCCAAATGGAAATACCTTGTCCCTCAGGCCGAAGGAGAATCGGCGAAGCTCAAGGTAAGGGAAATCGAGGAGCTGACCCTCATCGACCCGGGCTGCGGCTCCGGTCACATACTCTCCGAGGCCTTCGATATGCTCTACGATATGTATCTGGCGGACTACGCCTCGCCTCGCGAAGCCTGCACCAGCATACTTACCCGCAACCTCAGCGGCATCGACCTCGATACCCGTGCGAAGCAGCTCTCGCAGTTCTCCCTCCTTATGAAGGCATGCCAGAAGGACGAGCATTTTCTCTCTGCGACCATCCTCCCGCGCATATATGATATGCCGGAGCCATACCGGAGCGATGTGCCTCTTCGCGACACTCTCTCGCGTTTCTTCCTCGGAGGAGACGCCCGGACGATTGACGAGACCGTCGATGCCTTTGAACTCATGGACCAGGCGAAGAACCTCGGCTCGATTATGAAGTTCGGCATCTCCGAGATGACCCGCTTCCAGATTGAGAAGCGGCTGCAGGAGGTCAGGAGCCAGTCTCAAGTCAATCCGGAATTCGCCGCCCTGAAGCCTTATTTCGATGTCATCCTCGCCCTTACCGGCAAGTATGCCTGCGTCGTCGCCAATCCGCCGTATATGGGTAGCGGGAATATGAACTCCGCTCTCGCCAAATATGTTACTGCCAACTATGCTGAAGGCAAGGCGGACCTGTTCTCGGTGTTTATGATTGTCGCAGAGCAGATGCTTGTGGAGAACGGCAAATACGGAATGATCAATATGCAGAGCTGGATGTTCCTTTCATCTTTCGAGAAATTGAGGAAACACATACTGTCTTCGCTCCGTATAGACAATATGCTGCATCTGGGACCCCGCACCTTTGATGAGCTTTCAGGCGAGGTCGTTCAGAACACGTCTTTCGTCATTACTCGCAACTCGCCATCTGATGCCGCTTGTGGAAATTACTACCGCCTTTTGGACGGAAAGAATTGCGCGGATAAGGAGCGACTGTTTCTTGGCTCTGCCAATGCCGATAAAATCTACTATCCGAATGTGCCACAGAAGAACTTTGGAAAGATTCCGGGAAGCCCGATTGGGTATTGGGTAAGCGAGAAAATTCAGGAAACCTTTATCTCAAACCGCCCGTTGTCGGCGGTCTGTAAGCCTACGCAGGGATTAGCGACCGCCGACAACGGGCGGTTTCTTCGCCAATGGTTTGAGGTCGACCAAAGCCGAATAGGATTCGGCTTTGACAATGCCGCGTCAGCGGCCGATTCTGGAAAGAAATGGTTCCCAACCACAAAAGGTGGTTCATTTAGACGCTGGTTTGGCAATATGTCATATGTCGTTAATTGGGAAAATGATGGTGAAGAATTAACTAATTTCAAGGGCTCTGTTATTCGTAATAGATGGAGATACTTCACAAAATGCGGTGCTACTTGGTCAACAATAGCATCTGGCAAACCGTCATTTAGGTATTTTGATAGAAGTTGGTTATTTGAAACTAAAGGGTCTGTTTGTCTCCCAGAGAGTGAAGACGATAATATGATGATTATGGGCTACCTCAATAGTTCATTAATCACTCCATTTCTGCAAGTTTTATCTCCGACATTGGATTATCATGAAGGCCCAATGGGCAAAATTCCATATAAAGAAATTGGAAGAAATAACCATATCGAAAATCTCGTGCAACAGAACATCTCAATCAGTAAACAAGATTGGGACACTCACGAGACTTCCTGGGACTTCAAGGAGAACGAACTGATTTGCATTGCGAAGGCAGAAAGGACAGATAGCCTTGAGCGGGCGCTGGAGTGCTACTGTTCAGAGTGGGAGGGTAAGTTCGAGCAACTCCACGAGAACGAGGAAGAGCTCAACCGGCAGTTCATCAAGATTTACGGTCTTCAGGATGAACTGACCCCAGATGTTCCTCTTGACGAAGTTACCATCCTCCAGGCCGGAGAGATTACCCACGTGAAAGATGCCAGCGAATATGGCGGCGGTCACTATACCTGGAATTACGACAACCTGATGAAGCAGCTGCTCAGCTACGCCGTCGGCTGCCGCATGGGCCGCTACCGTCTGGACAAGGAGGGCCTTGCCATCGCCCATCCGGAGCCTTCGCAGCAGGAGACCGCTCCTTACACCTTCTCCGACAGCTGCGGAGCGGAGCATATCTTCGAGATAGACGAAGACGGACTTATCCCCGTGCTTCCTCTCGACTGCGGCTTCGCTGACAACGCTCTTCTCTCCATCCGCCAGTTCGTCAGTGATGTCTTCGGCGAAGACAGCTACGCCGCCAACCTCAACTATATCGACTCCTGTCTCGGCAAGCCTCTGGAAGAGTACCTCTTCAAGGACTTCTGGGCAGACCATAAGAAGATGTACCAGAACCGCCCTATCTACTGGCTTTTCAGCTCAAGGAAGGGCGCCTTCAAGGTCCTCGCCTACTGCCACCGCATGACCCGCCACACGGCCGAGCTTGTGCGCCAGAGATACCTGCTTCCTTACATCGACCGTCTGAAAGGCCGTGCCGACGAGATCCAGGCAAAGGGCGCGGGCGCCACAGCCGCGGAGCGCCGTCAGCTGAAGACTCTGCTTTCAAACATCGCCGAGTGCGAAGAGTACCACACGCGACTCCATGCCGTGGCCGACCGGCAGATTGCCTTCGACCTCGATGACGGCGTCCTCCGCAACTACGCCCTCTTCGGGGACATCCTCGCCAAAATCAAATAGCCATGCTTCAGGACAGGATATACAAATACTTCGAAAGGGACCCGCACCTCCACATCCTTTTCATCTTCGACCCGATGGGCATTCAGCTTTCGGAGTACGAAGATATGCAGTGGCGGGAAGGCTATCGCTTCTTCGCCTTTGACGGGGCCTGGTTCAATCTCAAATACAGGCTCTGTCACGAGTGGAAGGATGACTGCGTGATCCTCTACTTCAATCAGGCGGAGCCCGCAGACGAAGAGTCCCGCCTGCATTTCCCGCTCCTCGGGGAGATGTGCAGCAATAAAATATTCCGCGGCGAGGGAGGCGATGCATATATGCAGCAGCACCGCATCTCAGGCGAGTTCGCCGGCTTCGTCGCGGTCAATATCGACGAGCTCCAGACCTCCAGGGTGGAGAAGATGCTTCAGCCTCTGTTCGAGGACGGCTCGTTCAGTACGGACGCCGCCGTAAGGGCCATACTCTGCAACTATCTCGGCAGCTCCGTGCTCAAGGAATGGAACGAAATCATAGCGAACCTGATTATCCTTGACGACAGCGGGGACGAAGAGCGTATCGTTAAGCTGGTCAGCCGGATCCGCCACAACAGGAGCGTTCTCGACTCTCTCAATGACATCCTCGAGCGTCTGAGCGGGCAGACGGCGACATTCAAGTCCCGCCCGTATTTCAAGGATGTTGTACTCAGTGTCAAGTACAACCAGATTGTCCGCAACATCAGCCCCGTACAGTCAGACCCCTACAAGGCCTACCGTACCGACAACAGCGCGAAACTGGAGCGTATGGAGCGTCTCATGACCTTTGTCCGCAGCAATGACAAGCTCCGCGAGCCTTTTACCAGGGTTTTCACCCGTCTCGGCTCCGACATCCGCGAGGAGCGCATCATAGAGTGCTACGGCGTCAATGCCGACTACTGGTATCTGCCGGAGAGCATGTGCTGGCATATAATAGATGCCAATGTCAAAGATTCTCTCCGCACTGTTCCGTCAGAGGTAATAAACCGGATGGACCGCATCCTGGTAAGCAATCCCGGGAATGAATCCATCGTGAGCATCGTCGCCTTCATCACATACGCGGCCCAGTATTATTCTCTCTCCGACAAGCTCCAGAAGCAGCTCGTTCTGAATACTCCCGCCGATTATATCCGCTCATACACCGAGAGCGGCTACAATCTGGACAGCTATTATCGTCTGGCGCTTGAGAGCTACTTCGAGATTGACTCCGACCGCATTTCCGATGCTGTCCATAAGGCAAAGCTCCTTCTCGACAAGGACTACGCAGAGTTTACCAGCAATCTCAACCTCCAGTGGATTAAGTGCCTGGACAGTTGCGGGACCTCTTTGAGAGGCCTCCCGGGAGTCAGCCGTCAGGAGAATTTCTACGAGGACAACATCGCCCCGTCCGCCAACAAGCAGGCCGTCATCGTGGTCGATGCGCTCCGATATGAAGTTGCCAAGGAACTCGTGGACATTATCTACAAGAAGCAGCACGAACCTGAGCTTGGCTTTGCCATCGCGATGCTTCCGACCGAGACCATGTACTGCAAGCCTTCGCTTCTCCCCCATCATTCGCTCACTCTGTCAGGGACCAGGATGCTCGTGGACGGGGCCGTGCTCGACACCACCGAGAAGCGCGAGACCCATGTCCGGAGATATAAGCTGAAGTCCCGCTGCGTCAGCTTCAAGGATGTGACTCAGAACAGCCGCGACGCCAACCGCGAGCTCTTCAAGAACGAACTCGTCTATATCTTCCACAATGACATCGATGATGCCGGGCACGACGACAATGCCAGGAAGGCGGTCAGCGCCTGCCGCAGTTCGATAGAGGAGATAGCCAGGACAGTCCACAGCATAATATCCTCATACAATGTGACCGAAGTGCTCATCACATCTGACCACGGCTTCCTGCTCAACGATATTGAGTTCGAGGACAAGGACAAGCAGCAGATGCCCGAGGAAGGCATCGACAGGAAGTCCCGCTACTACCTTACCGAATCCGGCGCGGGCATTCCGTTTTTCAGCAAATATCCGCTTCGTGATGTTTCAGGGATTGACAGCGGCTGCTATGTCGCCATCCCTTCAGGCACCAACCGCGTTGCCGCTCCGGGAGGCTACAAGTTCGCACACGGAGGCGCATCGCTGCAGGAGCTAGTTATACCTGTTATCCGCTGCCATCAGCGTCGCGACAATGTCAAGTCCCTGGCCAAGGTCGGGGCCCGCATCCTGGACTGCTCAGGCAACATAGTGTCCAGCGTGCTGCTCTTTACCATCCTTCAGACCGATGCAGTGTCCAATGACAGGAAGCAGCGCAGCATATCTTATGCCATCTTCGAAGGCGACAGGATGGTGTCAGGGGAAGGTTCGCTTCTCCTTTCGAGCACGGATGTCAACCCTGAGAGCCGCAAGACTGCGGCACGCCTCACTCTCAGTCAGGCGACCTCGTCGAATCTCCTTGAGCTTCGCGTCTGGGACCCTGCAGACCCTCTCAACCCGCTTGATTCCAAGAAAGTATCCAACAACACATTGATAGACAGAGACGAATTCTGATATGACACTTCAAGATAAAATACTCGAGGCCTTCGAGGGCAAGGTTGTACGCAAGGATTTGGCATTCAAGGTCAAAGGCGGCCAGCCAGTGCCTACCTTCGTGCTCGAATACCTCCTCGCGCAGCACTGTGCGTCCAGTGACGAGACCATCATCGCCGAGGGTGTCGAGCGCGTGAAGAAGATTATCCGCGACAACTACATCAACCGTGCTGATTCGGAGGAAATCAAGGGAAAGATCCGCGAGCGCGGTTCGTTTACCATCATCGACAAGGTCACTGCCGTTCTAAACGACAGGAGCGACTGCTATGTGGCCTCATTCGCCAACCTTGACCTGACAAATGTCCCGGTTGCCGATGAGATTGTCCGCAGGAACAGCAAACTTCTCTCCGGCAACGGTGTCTGGAGCATCGTGACTATCGGCTACATTTCCGGAGAGGATGTTCGGATGCGTTGGGAGATTCAGAAGCTCAAGCCGATACAGGTCGCGAACATCGACCTCGAATTCTACAAGGCTCAGCGCTGCAAATTCACTACCGACGAATGGATTGACCTCCTCATTCATACTGTGGGACTTAACCCCGACAATCTCAACAGGCGCGAGAAGATGATTACCCTCGCCCGCCTGCTGCCTATGATCGAGAACAACTTCAACTTTATGGAGCTTGGGCCCAAGGGTACAGGCAAGTCCCATGTATTCGAGGAATTCTCTCCATACGGCGTGCTGGTCAGCGGCGGCGATGTCACTTCTGCCCGTCTGTTCGTTAAGATGAGCGGCAACCGTGAGATACTCGGCCTTGTGGGCTATTGGGATGTTGTGGCATGGGATGAGTTCGAGCAGCAGAAAGGCCGCGCGGTCGATGCCGTCCTGATTGACACGATGCAGAACTACCTCGCCAACAAGCAGTTCAACCGCGGCAAAGGCACGCACGAGGCTTCCGCCTCAATGTGCTTCGTCGGCAACACCAAGCATACGGTTCCGTTTATGCTCCGCAACTCGCACCTCTTCGAGTCCATACCGACTTCATTTATCAAAGGTGCCTTCCTGGACCGTATCCACCTCTACAACCCGGGCTGGGAAATCAGGATGCTCAAGAAGGATTCGTTCAGCCAGGGCTTCGGTCTCATCACTGACTATATCGCCGCCATTCTCCACGAGATGCGCAACATCGACCTTTCGAGCGACATGTCCAGGTTCGTCAGGTTCGACGGCTCGCTCTCGGAGCGTGACAACCGCGCCATCCTCAAGACCTTCAGCGGCATGATAAAGCTGCTCTATCCTGACGGCAACTATACTGAGGCGGATGCCCTGGAAATCATAGATTTCGCAGCTGAGTGCCGCAAGAGGGTGAAAGAGCAGCTCTATATCATTGACGATACTTTCAAGGCGGAGCCGGCGAAGTTCGTCTATCAGATACTCTCCAACGGCGAGCAGCGCAGAGTCTATACTCTCGAGGAGATGAATTTCGGGGAGTCACCTGCTCCTGCGCAGGAGACTGAGGAGCCTGCTCCGGATGTCGCTGCGGTAGTTACCAAGCCTTCTTCCCCGCAGCTGGTGTCATCAATTACCAACATAAGGATGAACCAGACAGGGGTTTCTTATGACAGCCTCTTCGGGGCTTACCTCAAGACGGCAAAACAGATTAAGGTCGTTGACCCTTTCATCCGCTACCCTTATCAGGTCTCCAATTTCCTTGAGTTCGTCCAGTGCGCAAGGAAGAACAGCGACACTCCGGAAGAACTTTCAATCCATCTCTCCACACAGAACGACGAGGAGAAGATTCCGGAAATGATTGACATCTTCGACGACATCAAGGATGACCTCACTGCCCACGGCATAGAGTTCAGCTACGACTTCAATGCCGACCACGACAGATATCTGGACCTCGACAACGGCTGGATGATAACCCTCGGCCGCGGCCTCGACATCTATGAGAAGGTAGCCCGCTATAGCCTCGACTCCCTGAACCAGAGCGAACGCCGCTGCAAGGAGTTCAATGTGACTTACAACAGGAAATAGGGAATCCTATTCCTAAAGAGCCAACGCTAAATAAAACCATGAAACCCACCGATAAACTTGACCCCCAGCTAGAAACCGCCCTGAAAATTGCCGTGGTAGACACTTCCGTGACCGGCGAGGACCTGGAGAGGGTCAGGAAATACCGCGAGGCTTATACGATATTGAACAGTTAGCAATTATGGACATGAACGAAGATCAGAATGAAATCATAATATACAATACAGATGACGGACTGTCGTCCGTGGTCCTCGTAAGCGCCGACGGCATGGTGTGGC
>CAVAID010000060.1:0-12324 GCA_963588685.1 bacterium | reverse complement strand
AATCTTGCCCCGTCAGGGGTTATGATGGCGGGGTAGCTCAGCTGGTTAGAGCGTCGGATTCATAATCCGGAGGTCGTGGGATCATGCCCCACTCCCGCTACATCGCACAAAGAAACTTAAAGCGCCGGAGATTTTCCCCGGCGCTTTTTATTATATTTGTCCTGTATGAAACACAAGAACATTGCTTTGCTGCTTGTAGCGCTGCTCTGCGGCGTGCCGCTTGCCTGCGCACAAAATACTTCCGCGGAAGGAGAGTGGGCGGTGGTCAACACCTCCTCCTGCTTCCTGCGTCTCAAGCCTGACTATGAATCCGGGCTCGAATCGCAGTGCCTTATGGGCACAGTGCTGAGGGTGACAGGCTCCGAGCGCTACTGGCGTAAGGTCGAAGCCCCCGACTATAAGGACTGCTGGACCAACGACCTGACACTCGTGCGAATGGACGAGGCGCAGAAGAACGCCTACGTCGCAGCGCCCAAGATGATTTGCACGGCCGAATACAGCCACCTCTACGCCGCCCCTGACGGCGAGCGGATCAGCGACTTCCTGATGGGCGACATAGTAAGGGCCTCAAGCGGCAGCAGGCAGGGCTGGACCGAAGTCCAGATGGCCGACGGCCGCAAGGCCTGGGCGCCGGCGGCGGATGTGATGCCTATGGATAAATGGCAGGCCTCCCGCAGCGCCACCGAGGACAATCTCGTCAGCTTCGCCCGCACCCTGCTCGGCACCCCGTATATGTGGGGCGGCATCAGTGTCAAGCACTTCGACTGCAGCGGCTTCACCAAGTTCGTCTATATGATGAACGGCATCGTCCTCCCTCGCAATGCGAGGGAGCAGATTCGCTGCGGGGTTGAGATTCCGTTCAATTTCAGCAAGATGCGTCCAGGCGACCTGGTATTCTTCGGGCGGCTCGACAGCAAGGGGCAGCCGGTCTCCGTTACCCATGTGGCGATGTACATCGGCGACGGACGCATCATCCATTCATCCCAGCTCGTGCGCATCAACTCCCTGCGGAGCGGCCTCCCGGACAGCTACGGCAGGACCCCGATTGCCGTCCGCCGCATTCTCGGACACTCCGAGGGCCTCGCGCCGGTATGGTATTATAAGTAAAAATTTCAGCGAGTAGTTCCTCCACCCAACTTATTTTCAAATCGAAGCAACGGCAATGCGGCCCTCAGCGCCCTATGGATGGGGCTCCTGTTGCCTGCCCCTGTCCGGAATCAGGACAGGCAACGGGAGACGGCCTTGCAGGCATCTCTGCCTGAGCCTCGCGTTCCATCGATTTGAAAACTTCACTCTGAATTCTCTCATGGCGTCCAAAATCGCTCTTTTGCCGGCTAAATAACGAAAGGTGGCCGGGGCATTCGGCCAGTCCCTGTGGCGGCGCTTCGACAAGCTCAGCGACCGCAGCAACCGCCCCGGTCCCAGTACCTTCGAGAGTCGGCCCCCGAGCTTGTCGAGGGGCGGCGGAGAGCGCAGAGCATAATCAGTCCTTGGAGAATAGCCGGATTTGCAGAAGTTTGCTAGTGAGCCTAAAAATTGCTATCTTTGCGCACAAATTGTAAACATCAGTAATTATGAACTTAAGAGGTATCAAGAAGGACATTGAATATGTGCTTGGAGCTTTCATCGAGGATTGCTCAGTAGTCGCAGCTGTCAACGATAAGGCCTGCAGCAACGCCCAGTCCCTGATTGAAGAGGCTGTGGATCTGTACAACGAACTCCGTGACAAGGTCAACGCAAAGTTCGAGGGCACAAGCAAGGCCTACTACAACGCTCTCCGCAAGGAAATCCTCACCAAAACGGACGCTCTTTACGAAAAGCTCAGCGCAGCGGTAAAGGAAACCGTTGCGAAATGAGGTTCCGCACAATAACCGTCATATCAGTCGCGCTCCTGCTTTTCGGCTGGAGCGCGACTGCTGCTATCCCGCCCGCCAAAGCGCAGCAGACGGTCGAGGAGGTATGCTCCCGTCCGCCCCTCGCCACATCGGTGGTGGGAGTCTTTGCCGTCAGGATGGACGGCGACACTCTCGCGAACTATAACTCCCGCGTGCGGCTCGTCCCGGCCTCCAATATGAAACTCATCACCACGGGTCTGGCGCTCAACAATTTGGGCGCCGACTTCCGCTTCGAGACCAAGCTCGGCTACAGCGGCGAAATCCGTGACGGAGTCCTCCGTGGCGACCTCTACATCATCGGCGGCGGCGACCCTACGACGGGCTCCAAGTCCGACTGTGCAGAGCCGGTAGCCGCGACCTTCGCGAGCTGGCAGAAGCTGCTCGCCCAGGCCGGCATCAGCGCCATCGACGGCCGCATCATAGCCGACCCGAGATATTTCGACACCGTGACCCCTGAGGGGATGGGCTGGACCTACGACGACCTCGGCACCAATTACGGTGCCGGTCCGGTAGGGCTCAATTTCTTCGAGAATGCCCAGAACTTCCTCATAACCCCGGGCGCCGAGGGCTCCGCGCCCAATATCAGCCCGCGCTACCCCGACACCCCGTGGATGAGCTGGTCCAACCACGCCCTTACCGGCAAGGCAAGGACGAGGAACACAGTCTATTACATCAACTCCCACCTCGCCCCGATAGGCGAGTTCGCCGGCAGTTTCCCCTCCGACCGCAAGGGCTACACTCTCGAATGTTCCAACCGCTTCGCCCCGTACACCTGTGCGTACTATTTCTATAACTTCCTTAAAGACAGGGGAATAGAGGTGAAAGGCGGCTATGCTGACATCAGCCCGTCCGGTTATGTTCGCACTGTGCCGGGAGTGCTCGACGAGGGAGAGAAGGCCCGCAAGACAGATGAGCTTACCGTCATCGGGAGCACCTTCTCCCCGAGGCTCGCCCTGATTGCCAGGGACACCAACTGCGAGAGCGACAATTTCTTCGCAGAGACCCTGCTCAAGACGCTCGCCGTCAGCAATGGACGCTCCTCGCAGTACGACTCCTGCATCGCCGCGGCCGAGGACGCCCTCTCCGCGCTGGGACTCAACCCCGCCTCCGGCTGCCGCATCTTCGACGGCAGCGGCCTCTCCCGCAAGAACTTCGTATCGGCTTCATTCTTCGTGAATTTTCTCAAAGAGATGCTCTCCAGCCCTGTCAGTGAGGCCTACATCGCCTCGCTCCCGCACCCGGGAGGCAAGGGTACGCTGGAGTTCAAGTTCCCCGCTGCCGACGAAGGGATGCGCTCCCGCATCAGGATGAAGAGCGGCTCGATGAACGGCATTCTCTGCTACAGCGGCTACATTCTCTCCGCCGACGGCGACCCTGCCCGCACGGTAGTGTTCTCAGTGCTTACCAACAACTCCGTAGGCTCGTCCTGGGTGATAACTCCGCCTATTGACCGCATAATCGAGGCTCTGGCGGCTGAGAATTGACAGATTATTCTTACATTTGTGGATATGCGGAACTTTTTACCACTTTTGCTCCTGTCGATGCTGTGCTCCTGCACTGCCATCTCTTCGATCATACACGACGATGAGGTGGTGGCGAAGGTGGGCAAGGACAAGCTCTACAAGTCCGAGCTGCTTCGCTTCATCCCGCAGTCGTCCAGCCCCGAGGACAGCGCCAAGCTCGCTTCGCGCTACATCAACTCCTGGGCGACTGACCGCCTCTACCTCAAGGTGGCAGAGGACCAGCTCTCCAAGTCGGAGATTGATGTCTCCGCCGAGCTGGAGGCCTACAGGCTCTCGCTGGTGAAGTACCGCTACGAGCAGCGCTACATCAGCGACCGTCTCGACACCCTCGTCACTGACGCGCAGGTGGCGGCGTACTACGAGGCCCACAAGGCCGATTTCGTGCTGCAGAGGCCGATACTCAAGGTGCGCTTCGTGGACCTGATGAAGGATTCGCCCAACAAGACCGACATCCTGCGCTACCTCGCTTCCGAAGACCACGACGAGTTCAGCCGCGCCGACTCTCTCACGGTGTCCACGGCGCTGCGCTACTTCGACAATTCCGATGTCTGGATGGACGCCAGAGACCTTGCGCTCGAGTTCGGGGTGGACTATCCCGTGATGCTTGACGCGCTGAAGGACAATATGATAAAGATTGAGCCGGAGGGCCGCGGCGACCTGCTCGTAGCCTATGTCTGCGACATTCAGCGCAGCGGGGTCGCGCCGGTCGAATTTTGCGCCGAAGAGATCCGCGACATCATTTTGAGCGCACGGAAACACGAGCTTGTGAAAGGTTTGGAACGGGACTTGCTTGAGACAGCGCTCAAAGACAAACAATTCGTAATTTATTGACAGATGAAACAGAGTTTGAAAACAATAGCCGTCGTGCTTCTCCTTTCTGTCTGCGGCGCTGCGTCCGCGCAGAAATACAACGGTGTGATCGACAAGTCAGTGGCTGTGGTGGGCAACGAGCTCATCACCCTCTCCGACCTGGAGTCGCAGGTGCAGATGCTCCGCGCCCAGGGCTATGCCTCCGACAAGAACATCCGCTGCGAGCTTCTCGAGAGCATGATGGAGTCCAAGCTCTTCCTGATGCAGGCCCGCATCGACTCCCTGAGCATCAACAACGAGATGGTCTCAGCCGAGCTCAGCCAGCGCATGGATCAGGTGCGCACCGCTCTCGGTGGCGACGAGGAAGTGGAGAAATACTTCAACAAGCCGCTCTACCGTCTGCGCCAGGAATGGATGCAGCAGATTGAGGAGCAGAGCCTTACCCAGCAGGAGCAGCAGCAGATAGCCGGCAACATCCCGGAGCTCACCCCGTACGATGTCAAGCAGTACCTCGACACCGCCGACGTGTCCAGCCTGCCGCAGATTCCGGACAAATACCAGATGAGCCAGATATGCATATATCCGGACCGCGAAGCCGCCGCCATGGCGGTCAAGGAGAGGCTGCTCTCCATCCGCGAGCGCATCATCAACGGTGAGAAATTCTCAACCCTCGCGCGTCTCTACTCCGAGGACCCGGGCAGCGCCCGCAAGGGCGGCGAGCTCGGACTTATGTCCAAGTCAATATTCTGGCCGGCATTCTCCGACGCGGCCATGTCCCTCAAGCCGGGCGTGATCTCCCAGATCGTGGAGACTCCGGACGGCTACCATATCATCGAAGTGCTTGAGAAGAAGGGAGATATGTTCAATGCAAGGCATATCCTCATCAAGCCTCAGTACACCTCCGAAGACCAGGAAAAGGCCTTCAAGCGCCTCGACAGCCTCCGCACCGCCATCGTCAAGGACAGCGCAATCACCTTCGAGCTTGCGGCCCGCTTCTACTCCGAGGACCCTGCCACCCGCACCAACGGCGGCCAGATGGCAGACCCGAACACGGGCTCGGCCTACTTCGAAGTCGACCAGCTCAAGCCTCAGGACTATGCGGCCGTCAAGGACCTCAAGCCGGGCGAGGTGTCAGAGCCTATCGCATCCCTCGACAACGAGGGCCGCAGCGGCAACCTCGTTTACAAGATTGTCCGCCTCGACAGGATAGTGCCGGCGCACACCGCCAATTTCGAGAACGACTACACCGAGCTCCTCGCCGCCGTCAAGAACAAGCGGCAGATGGAAGCCGTGGACAAGTTTGTCGAAGACAAGATAGATGTTACCTACATAGTCATCGACCCGATGTTCGGGGACTGTGACTTCAGCCGCAAGGGATGGGCTCAAAAAGTCAGAAAGGAAGACTGACAGCAGCCCTCTGCCTGCTGCTCTCCGCAACATTCTCTCTGTGCGCCCAGGAACAGGGCGGGCAGAGAGATTCTCTGTTGCGCCTGATGAGCGCCAGCTATATCGAGCAGCTCGAGGTGGGGGACGACTATGTGCGACGCACCATCGACGCCACCTTTCTGCACAACGGCACATATCTGATTTGCGACAGCGCCCTCTGGAGCCAGAACACCAACATCATCAACTGCATGGGGCACGTGCGGATGATTCAGGGCGATACGGAGCTCACGAGCGAAGTGCTTGACTACCTGATAGATGAAGACCTGGCGCAGTTCCGCGGGCCGGTAGTCCAGCTGCGCGACAAGGAGGAGAACACCCTCCGCACCAAAATCCTGGACTACAATACCAAGGACAGCGTGGCCGTCTTCCGCAGCGGCGCATCGATGCGCAGCTCGGACGGGCAGATTATCGAGAGCGACGAGGGACGCTACTACAACGACCTGAGCCTCTTCAAGTTCATAGGCAATGTCAACATGTACACGGACTCCGTGTTCGTGCGCACTGATTCGCTTGACTATCAGTCCGATAAGAACAGGGCCATCTTCCTCTCGCCGATAGATTTCCGCAAGGACGACAATCTGCTTTCCGCCGGCGCGGGCTGGTACAGGCAGGCAGACAACCTCTTCTTCTTCCGGGACAATGTGCGCGCCCTCACCAAGGACCAGGAGAGCTGGAGCGATACGCTCTATTTCTACCGTGCCAGCAACGACGTGCTGATGCAGGGCCGCGTGCAGGTGCAGGACACCACCCGCAGTTCCGCGGCGCTCTCCGACTACCTCTTCTACCGCGACACGCTCCGGCAGGTGACCCTGCGCGACAATGCGGCGGTGGCGATGTGGCAGAAGAGCGAGGATAAAATAGACACGACCTATTTCGGGGCCGATACCCTGATTTATCATACTGAACGCCGCTGCGACATCGCCGAGGCGGAGATCGCCGCAGCCGAAGCGAGGCTCAAGGCCATCAACGGCGACCCGGTGAGCGAGTTCAGGCGCCGTGCCGCGGAGCAGGCCGCCAAGGACAAGGAAGCCTCCGCGCAGAAGAAAAACGGCAACCGGCCGATGCCTAAGGCGGCATCCGACAATAACGGCAAATCTTCCTCAAGGCCTGCGGCCTCTTCTGAAAAAAACAAGGCCCCCGAAGCACCCAAGGCTCCTGAGGCGGCCAAAGCCCCAGCAGACAGCACACTGACTGCCGCACCGCTGGACAGCGCCGCCGTCGCCCCGGCTCTCGATAGCCTCGCAGTGGGCACCGACAGCCTTGCGGTACAGGCGGACAGCCTCGTTTCGCCGGCTGACAGTCTCGCTGCCGTGGCCGACAGCCTTGCGTTGCTCCCGCCTCCCGACACTTCAAGGGTCGGTTTCATGCGCGGCATAGGCAATGTAAAGATATTCCGAAAAGACATCCAGGTGCGCTGCGACTCCATGTGGTTCAGCGAGTTGGACTCCATAGCACGCTTCTATAAGGAACCAATCATCTGGAATGAGGGCCGCCGTCAGTACACCGCCGACAGCCTCTTCGTCCTCGTCAAGAGCGAGGGCCCGGACCGTGCCAGCCTGATGTCCAATGCCTTCATCGCCGTGCAGGAGGACAGCACCCTCTTCGACCAGATCAAGGGCTCGGAGGTGATGGCCTATTTCGACTCCGAGACCCAGCTGCGTCGCTTCGATGCCCTGGGAGGGGTCACGGCCATATTCTACCTGCAGGAGGACGATGCCTACGCGACCGTCAACAAGGTCGAGTCCAAGATGCTCTCCGCCACCCTCAAGGACGGCGACGTGGAGCGGGTCTATTATTTCGAAAGTCCAAAGAACGATGCCTACCCTATAGTCCAGATGCCTGAGCGCGACAGGACCCTCAAGGGCCTGCAGTGGAAGCCGGAGCTCCGGCCTACGGGCAGGACGGACATAACTGATCTTGAGCTGCGCCCATCTGAGCGCGCCGAGCTCGAGAGCCGTCCGCAGGCTCAGTTCAAATACACCGACATCTACTTCCCGGGCTATATTGAAGAGGTGCACAAGATGCTCGCGGAGGCGAAAATCCGCCGCGAGACCCGCGCTGCCCAGCCTGCCGACAGCCTCTCCGCTCCCAAGGACAGCCTTGCAATGGCTTCCGACAGCCTGGCGGTCGGCGCCGACAGCCTTGCCGCCCGCGACTCCCTCGGCATAGCCCTCAAGGATTCGCTCGCAGTGGCGGGAGACAGTCTTGCCGTCAAGGATTCAGTCGGCGTAGCCGCCCAGGAAGAGCAGTATATGAGCAAGGCAGAGCTTCGCAGAGCTATGCGCCAGGCCCGCCGCGATGCCCGCTGGGCTGAGCTGGATGCGCGCGATGCGGCCCGCGCCGCCGCCAAGGAGCAGAAGCGCGAGGAGCGCCGCCGCCGCAAGGAGGAGCGCCGCGCAGCCCGCGCCGCCAAGCAGGAAGCCAAGGACAACGCATTACTGCAGAAGTATATAGAGTATTACCAGAAACAAAAAGAAAGAGATGAAAGAAAACAGCAATCTGAGTCTGCCCGAGAACGCACATCGGGAGCTGAAGCCGGGGGAAGTGTATCAACCCCTCCTGAGTCCGAACGAGAAACCGCTTGAGGTAACTCCGTATTCCGTTACCCTCGGCCTGATGATGACCGTACTCTTCTCGGCGGCCGCTGCGTTCCTCGGCCTCAAGGTCGGCCAGGTCTTCGAGGCCGCCATCCCTATCGCCATCATCGCGGTGGGTATGACCGGCGCTCTCGGCAAGAAGGGCGGTCTGGGCCAGAATGTCATCATCCAGAGCATCGGAGCCTGCTCCGGCGTGGTCGTGGCGGGTGCAGTGTTTACCCTTCCGGCCATCTACATCCTCGGACTTGACGTCAATTTCTTCCAGATGTTCCTCAGCTCCGCGCTCGGAGGCTTCCTCGGCATCCTCTTCCTGATACCGTTCCGCAAGTACTTCGTCAAGGAGATGCACGGCAAATATCCTTTCCCTGAGGCCACCGCCACCGCGCAGGTGCTCGTCAGCGGAGAGAGCGGCGGCAAGAGCGCCAAGACCCTGCTTGCAGCGGGCCTCGTGGGCGGTCTCTATGATTTCGCCGTTTGCACCTTCGGCACCTGGGCCGAAACCCTCAGCACCACCGTTATGCACTGGGGCCAGGTCGTTGCCGACAAGGCGAAGCTCGTCCTCAAGCTCAACACCGGCGCCGCCGTGCTCGGACTCGGCTACATCGTCGGACTCAAATATGCATTCATCATCTGCTGCGGCTCCTTCCTCGTATGGCTGGTGATTATCCCTCTGATGAACCTCATCTGGGGCGGTGATGTCATCGACCTGATGGGCACAGGCATCAATATGACCGTATCCGAGATGTCTCCGGACCAGATTTTCAAGGAATACGCCCGACACATCGGCATCGGAGGCATTGCCACCGCCGGCGTGATAGGCATCATCAAGAGTGCCGGGGTAATCAAGAGCGCCGTCGGCCTTGCCGCCGGAGAATTCCGCCGCAAGGGAGATGCCTCTGCACCGGCAGCTGAGCGCACACAGGAGGACATCCCGATGAAGACCGTTGTCTGGGGCATCGCCATCGCCCTGCTCGCCGTGTTCGCATTCTTCGCCCTCGGCGGAGTCGTCGAGAACATCTGGCAGGCTCTCATAGGCCTCGTGATTGTCGCAGTGATTTCGTTCCTCTTCACAACGGTCGCTGCCAACGCGATTGCTATCGTGGGCACGAACCCTGTCAGCGGAATGACCATTATGACCCTGATTATCACGGCATTGGTGCTCGTTCTCGTGGGCCTCAAGGGTAATGCGGGAATGGTTGCCGCGATGATTATCGGCGGCGTGGTCTGCACGGCTCTCTCCACCGCCGGAGGCCTCATCACCGATTTCAAGATCGGTTACTGGATCGGTACGACCCCGCGTAAGCAGGAGACCTGGAAATTCGTCGGCGTGCTGGTGGCTGCAGCTACCGTGGGCGGCGTGATGCTCATTCTCAACAAGACTTACGGATTCACGGGCGAGGGCGCGCTCGTCGCTCCTCAGGCCAATGCGATGGCTGCCGTAATCCAGCCGATGATGAACGGCGGCAACGCTCCTTGGCTGCTCTACGGCATCGGTGCGGTGATTGCCATACTGCTTACCGTATTCAAGGTGCCGGCCCTGGCATTCTGCCTCGGTATGTTCATCCCTATTGACCTGAACCTGCCTCTGCTGCTCGGCGGCGCCATCTCCTGGTTTGTCAGCTCACGCAGCAAGGACAAGGCCGTCAACGCTGCCCGTCAGGAAAAGGGTACCCTCATCGCCAGCGGCTTCATCGCCGGCGGCGCGCTGATGGGAGTTGTCTCAGCCGTGCTGAAATTCGCCAAGGTGGACTGGTATCTCACCGCCTGGAACGAGCCTCTCGCGGGTGGCGCTTCCGGCGCGGAGATGATTGCCATCGTGCCGCTCGTCGCGATTTGCCTCTATATGATACTTTCGACCCTGCACGACGGCAAGAAATAATTCTCCGTCAAGCAGATACAATAATCCCTCCCTCGGCCCTGACGGCTCCGGGAGGGATTGTCGCTTTTATGCTGCGTAGAGTCCGATGATGTTGAGGATTACCTGTGAGGCTTTCTTCATGCTCTCGAGGCTCACCCACTCATAGCGTCCGTGGAAGTTGAGGCCGCCGGCGAAGATGTTCGGGCACGGGAGGCCCCTGAACGAGAGGTTCGCTCCGTCGGTGCCGCCGCGGATAGGCTGGATGCGCGGTTTGATGCCCGCCATTTCCATCGCCTTGACCGCCTTCTCCACCACATGGTAGTGCGGCTCCACCTGCTCGCGCATATTGTAGTACTGGTCCTTGACCTTGAGTTCCACAGTGCCCTCGCCGTAGCGGCGGTTGATGAAGTCGGCGCACTCGGCCATCACTTCCTTCTTGCGCTCGAACTTCGCGCGGTCGTGGTCCCTTATAATATAGGTGAGGTTCGTCTCCTCCACGCTGCCCTTGCAGGCGATGATGTGGAAGAAGCCCTCGTAGTCCCGGGTATATTCCGGCCTCTGGTCCACCGGCAGCAGGGCGTTGAATTCGCCGGCTATCAGTATGGAATTGAGCATCTTGCCTTTGGCGTAGCCCGGGTGGACATTGCGTCCCTGGATGTGAACCTGTGCCGATGCCGCATTGAAGTTCTCGAACTCCAGCTCTCCGACCTCGCCGCCGTCCATCGTGTAGGCATAGTCGGCGCCGAACTTCTCCACGTCGAACTTCACCACGCCGCGCCCGATCTCCTCGTCAGGGGTAAATCCGATCTTGATTTCGCCGTGCCTGAACTCCGGGTGCTCCATTATGTATTGCACAGCGTCCATTATCTCGGCCACTCCCGCCTTGTCGTCGGCTCCGAGCAGGGTCGTGCCGTCGGTGGTGATGAGGGTTTCGCCCTTGTGCGCGAGCAGCTCCGGGAAGTCCTTGGTTTTGAGGCTCATGCCCGGCACGCCCTTGAGAGGGATGTCGCTGCCGTCGTAGCTCTCGACGATCTGCGGCCTGATGTCCGCGCCCGGCGCGTCTGGCGAAGTGTCCACGTGCGCGATGAAGCCTATCGCCGGCACCTTGCGGTCTATATTCGAAGGGATGGTGGCCATCACATAGCCCCACTCGTCAAGTTCCGCCTTGACTCCCAGTGCCTTGAGCTCATCCCTGAGCATGCCGAGCAGGTTCAGCTCCTTCTTTGCGGACGGCTGGCTCTCGCTCTCCTCGCAGGACTGCGTGTCCACAGCCACATAGCGGAGAAATCTATCTTTAATCTCTTCCATAGCAATATGATTTATAATCTTTCAAAGATAGCAATTCCTGAATAATAACCCGGCAGGTTTGCCTGTCTTTTTGGCTATCTGCCCGCCGTCCGCCGCCCTCCCGAAAAGAGTTTGTAAAAAAATTCAAAAAAAATTTGCGGTTTCAAAAATAAAGGCTACCTTTGCAATCCCTTTCGGGGGACAAACAAAGTTCATTGACAATACTGAGAGAGAAAACGAGGTAAAGAAAAGATTATAGTCTGTAAATTACAAACGATTCGAAGTTTTTTCGGATCCTGTTAAAATAGGGACTACAATTTCAATCTATAGAAGAATAGGCAAGAGTTTAAGCGGAGTGCTCAGTGATGAGTGCTGCGCGAAGATTCACAAACGAGAAAGAGAAGAAGAGCGAACGGAGGATGCCTAGGCTTCCGGAAGTGATGAAGGACGTGGTAAGCTGCGATAAGCTCCGGGGATTTGCAAACAGGAATTGATCCGGAGATTTCCGAATGGGGGAACCCATGCAGTTGAAGACTGCATAGCGCGCAAGCGCGGCGAACGCAGGGAACTGAAACATCTTAGTACCTGCAGGAAGAGAAAGAAAATATCGATTTCCTGAGTAGTGGCGAGCGAAAGGGAAAGAGCCCAAACCGGCGGCGTTACGGCGTTGTCGGGGTTGTAGGAGCGTTCACAAAGACTTTTTGATTAACTGGAACTGTCTGGAAAGTCAGTCCGCAGAGGGTGAAAGGCCCGTACAGGTAAAGTCAGAGAGTCGAGAGCGCCACCTGAGTAGGGCGGGGCACGTGGAACCCTGTCTGAATCTGCGGCGACCATGCCGCAAGGCTAAATATTACCGGAAGACCGATAGTGGACCAGTACCGTGAGGGAAAGGTGGGAAGCACCCCGAA
>CAVAID010000059.1:0-13209 GCA_963588685.1 bacterium | reverse complement strand
CTTGTATTTGAGCGTCTCGCCGTCCGGGTCGTTGACATACTTGCTCATATCGAGGGAGAATTTGCTTCCCGGAGCATCAAGAATCATATCCTCCACATCCTTCAGGACTACCGGCGGATGGTTCTCAAGTATCTCGAACTCAACCGGATAGTCGGTCGTATCCCATTTGTCGGAAGCGAGAATGTGGGCGGTGTATCGGCCCGGCTCGCCGAGGTAGCCGGTAATCTTGAGCTCGTACAGCCCGCTCACGGCATTCTTGGTGAACGTGTCCGCGCCGCCAGTGCCGGCGGTGTACTTCACGGTCACGCTGTGCCCGTCCGGGTCGCTGATGCTGAACGGAATCGTCACCTCTTCGTGCGAACGTATGGCGTAACTTCCGCTGTAGTCGGTACTTACTGCCGGAGGGTTGTTCTTCTGCGTCTTGACGGTCTTGATCTCCGAGAGGTCGGAATAGTTGCTGCTGTAGTCGTAGCCTGCGATGGCTACATAGTAGGTGTCATTGAAGTCGAGTCCGTCGATGTTTGCCGAGAGCTCATCGCCAATCGACTTCTCTCCCGTCTCCACATTGACGCTGCTCATCCCGGAAGGGAGCTTCTTGCAGTTGAGGGAGTTGAAGAGCGACTTGTCCTTCGCTGCGAGGGCGAGGTAACCGTAGGCCTTGCCGTTGTCCTCGTCGCGGGTGACTTTCCAGCTCAGGCTGATCCTGTTGGCGGATACGCTCGCGCTGTATTCCTCGACCCTGTCAGGCGCAATGGTGCCGCCGTAGGTAAAGGAGCCGAGAGCGTCCATCAGCGGCCCGATCTGGGCGTTGCTGCTGAGTACATTGGTCCTCGCCCCGCCGATAAGTCTCTCGATGAGCATATCGTTGGTAAATCCCTTCCCGCCGAAGTAGGAAACTATCAGCGCTGCGACTCCGGACACGTGCGGGCAGGCCATCGAGGTGCCCTGCATCCAATCGTATTTGTCGTTCGGGACGGTGCTGAGAATTTGCCCGTTTTCGTAGTAGGCATCTCCGCCCGGAGCGGCGATGTCCACCCAGTCTCCGTAGTTGGAGTAGTATGCGCGGTTATAGTTCGGTGCAATCGAGCCAACGGCGATGATCGGCTCGTAGTTGGCCGGAGCACCGTTCTCGATGGCATCGTTGCCTGCGGCGAATATGACCACCCCGCCCTTCATCGGGGATGTGGAGAGCTGGTTGCCGGAGTTGTCGCAGCCTGCGTATTTGATGAAATAGTCCACTGCGGCCTTGTCGGCTGATCCAATCTCGGCCTGGAGGGCTTTGCTCAACTCGTCTCCGGTAAGATTGCCGTCGTTGTTGCTGTCATAGTCGTAGCCCCAGCTGTTCTGCGAGATTACCGCGCCGTTGTCGGCTCCCCACTTGATTGCCGTGGCCATGTCACCGCTTTCGTCATTGCCTTTGGAGTTCGTCTCGAATACCTGACAGGAGAGCAGCCCCACGCCCTTGATGCCCTTGGCGTAGTTGCCTCCGGCTATGCCGTTGACCCCGATGCCGTTGTTGTTGACTGCGGCGATGGTACCGGCAACGTGGGTGCCGTGATTATGTGCCGTTACCGTGCCTCCGGAGACGAAGTTCCGTCCTCCGACATAGTTGCCTGCGAGGTCTTCGTGATCGAGGTCAATTCCTCCGTCCACAACGCTTACTATGACGCTGCGGTCACCTGTGGTGTAGTCCTTCCATACCGGCACGACATTGATGTCCGCGCCGCTGTTGTGCTTCGAACTCAGGGAACCGTCGTTGTAGAAGTCCCACTGATATCTGGAGTAAACATCGTTGAAGTAGCTGGAAATCCGGACCTTTCGCTGCGGCTCGGCAATCTCGACTCCCGGGATGTCACCGAGGTCGCGCGCCACCTTGGTGACGGCGGTATTCTCCCGGTATCGTACCTTGTACCAGCGGTGAAGCCCTTCGGCGCGGGTGCGCGGTTCGAACTCCCCGGCATCCGGGAAGAGTCGCTCCATCGACTCGATGCCCAGGCTCCCGTAGAGCGCTGAAATCTCCGGAGACGATGCCTTGGTTACGACTCCGCCCGCGGCGAGGTCGCGCTCAATCGCTTCGGTGAGGTCTTCGCTTAAGAGCACATTGACAACTCCCTGCCTGTAGGCGGACGACTCAGTGGTCTCCGCTTCAGGCGTTGCCGGCTCTTGTGTCGTCGGAATGCTCTCCGTGCAGGAGGCAATGGCAGCCATCAGCAGGGCCGACACTGCTGCGGCATGTACAAGGTTTCGTTTCATAAACACCTAAGTAAGGTTATAAAAATATACTATTGTTTTTCTGCGAGGAAGTTTACGAGCACGATAAGCGACTCCGGTTTGCGCCACTTGATCTTGTTGGACTTCAGGAATGCCTTGAGCTCTGCCTTGTCCACCCCGGAGGCCTCTTCCACGTCGCGCTTGCCGGCGAAGATGACCTTGCCTCCATAGACGAGGTAGTACTTGGTGATGAGCGGTAGAGTCTTGCCGTCGCTCTTGGAGGCTTTGAGCTCCATATGGTTCATATTGGACCTTGTGCCGCCAATGCCCTCCAGCGAGCTGAGCGCGGTCGTGGCGTTGGAGCTGGACGACGAGCCGTAGGCTCCGCCGGTCTCGTTGAGGCGCGCGAGGTCGATGCTGCTGCCTTCGGCGACCACTCCCTTGTCGGACTTGGCAACTACCTTCATCATTTGCCCTGCCGCGTTAACATATACGTCCTGCCCGATTTGCACCGAGGTTACCTCCACCGCAGAAGCCTGCTTGACGAGGTCTCCCTCGATGAAATGCACGCTGCCGTTGCTGAGGCAGATATTGAACTTGCCTTCCACGACCTTGCCGGTGTTCATCATCAGCTTGCCGTCGGCGAAGTCTTCGTAGATGTAGGGCCAGGTGCTGGTAGGCTCGAAATCCTGTGCCGCGGCGCCGAAACCCGCAAGGCAGGCGGCGAGGACGGCGATTGCTTTTGTGTGAATATGCATAGTCTTGATAAACGACGAAAACTGCTCCGACCGGAGCCGAAGCAGTTCTCTGAGTTAAAATGTGTTACTTCAATTCCTTAACAGCAGTGGAGAGAGGCTCGCCGCCGCGTGGACGTACCGCCTTGACAGCAGTAGTTGTGCCTTCGTCGCCGCTGTTCTTGACAGCTGAGTAACTGTATGCAATATCGTACCAGCCAACAAGTTTTGAACCAGTGCCGATGATGAATCCGAACCATTCCGTGTTTTGGATTGTGCCCGCTTGAGGCATCTGAAGCACTATTGGTTTCTTGGAGCTGTACGATCCGCTGCCGTTTGCCCAGGTGAGATAGACATCGTAATCGACCTCTTTGTAGGTGTAGCTGAAGCAGTATGAAAGAGCAGGTATGCTGATTTCTCCGGTCTGCGGATTCCAGGTTGCATAGACAGGCTCGTCGAGAGTGATGCCGCAGAATGAGGTGAACATGATGTTGCCCTTCTCCTCGTTGTCGCTCTTGGCGATGACATCGGTGCCGCCTCCATCGTAGTCTGAGCCATAGGCTGACTTGTACGCTGAAGTATAGCTGCCGATTACGGTCTCCTCGGTGTAGTCGTAGGCGTAGAGCACTTCGGCCTCCCACTCTTCGTTAGGGTTGCCGTAGATGTCCTCGAATGCTCCCTTAGGGACTTCAATCGCTACAGAGTTGCCCCTTGCAGGCTCCTCCGGGAGGTAGAACATCAGCTTGCCGGACTTGGAAGAGTAGCCGTAGTCGCTGCCTGCGGTGAGCAGTATGCTGGTCACCTTGGTGTCGTCGCCGTAGGAGAGATAGACTTCGGCTTTCTTGTTGGTATAGCCGTAGCCGTAATCTGCCCCCAGGTCAGCGGTCACAGGGCTGGAAGCGGAGGTAAGCATCTCCTGATCGGCATCACCGATCTTGAAACTGCCCGCATCGCGGCTTCCCCAGATGCCCTTACCGACAACTTCGCCTTCCTCGGAATCGTAGACGAGAGCGGAGGAGATGGCCTCGCACCCGTTGCCTGCAGCGTCCTTGAATGCACCTGCGGCGATATCCACTGAATAGTACGCTCCCTTAGGAACTGAGAAGCTGATGGTAGCTGCAGCGCCCTTGACCTCAACCTTAGCCTTGACTTCTCCCTCAGGAGTGCCCTCGTCGATGTTGGAGGAGTTGATGGCGTAGTACTTGACGGTCACTTCGCCGCTGCCCGTAACGATGGCCTCGTTGTAGGTTACGACCACTGTGCTGTCCTTGGCTGAGTATTTCGCTACCTCAGGAGCCACTTTGTCGGAGGTCTTGAAGGTCTCGGCTGCGACTTCGGACGGGATGCCCGTGGTGCTGCCGGCCACTGCATAGATGACATACGGAGTGTTAGGTGCGAGACCTTTGACCGTGACGGTCTTGGAGTTCTCGTCGGCATACTTCACGATGCCCTGAGCCACGCTCTTGTAGGACATTGAGTAGAGCTTGCTTGAGTCGATTTTCTCCACCTCGGCGCTCTGGTCGATGAGGTATGAATAGTAGGCTGATTCGCTCTTCGGAGTGAGGGTGAAAGTGACGGAACTGTCTTTCACCTCGCTGACGGTGATGCTGATGCCTTCGGACTTCACCTCCGGGGTCGGAGCCTCCGTCGGGCCGTAGATGTCGTTGCAGGCCACGAGCAGAGCTGCCGCTGATATGAATGTCAATATTTTTTTCATCGCTTTAATCAATTATTCTTTTGTCCATTTAGCCGTTCCCTTCAGAAGCATACCGCCGTTGAATACATAGTCGTTGCTCATAAAGCCCATACCGTCTTCTGTGGTGAATACTCCCTCTTCGGTAGAAGTCATCGTGACATTGCCTGAATCCCTTACCTTGTATCCGGAATCGTAGTTGAACCAGATGAAGGTGAACGGATCGTCGGTGTCGTACAATGCACCCGGCTTCTGCCCGCAAGGTATCGTGATGGTCTTGAGGTCGTCGGAGACAATACCATAGACATCCCAGGTCATAGATGAATTGTTTGCCGCAAGAGGGCAGATGTAGTCAATCCAGACGATGGAAACATCCTTGCTGTCCTTGGACAGGGTAAGCTCCCACTCGCAAGAGCCCTTGCTCTTGTCTTCGGCGGTAGCCTTGTACTTGCCCAGGATAGAGCTGAGAGGGTGGTCAAGGTCGGCGATGGTAACCGTGCAGGATGAGTTGGCTCCGAGGTTCAGTCCGGTGGCTGAGATGAGCTTGACCCTGAATGAGAGGTCGCCGGTGTAGGTGCCTGCGATGTTCTTGATGTTGATTACGATGGCTCCGGTGCGGGCCTCGCCGTCGAATGTTATCACCGCTGACTCGTCGGTGCCCTCATAGTTGGCGCCCTGCTTTGCCGGATTCGTGTCTTCGTCACTGGCGCCGTCTATAAGTTCATAGGATACTACGGTCTTCTTAGGGTCGATGGAGGCGATGGTCATAGGGATTGAGACGGTTCCCGCATCTTCATCGACAGAGATTTTGGCTTTGTCGAACGCCACGAATGCGTCGGCTTCATCAAAGCTCGGGAGCGGGTTGAGGCTGCACCCTGCGAGCGCTGCCGCCGCAGCCGCTCCTGCGATATATTTAAGTATGTTTTTCATCATTTTATCCTCCTAATCATTAGTTGGTATAACCAGGGTTATGGGTCAGGTTAGGGTTGACGCCGTACTCCCTCTGAGGGATAGGCATCGCCCATCTGTAGTCGCCCTTCTTGACTTCCTTGGCTGATGCATCGCCGACGAAGTCAGTACGGGTCATATCCCTGCCGGTCCTTGCGAGGTCAAACCAGAGGTGCCCCTCCCAGGCGAGCTCCTTGTTGCGCTCGGTATAGACTCCGGTCCTTGTGGCGACCTGAGTGCTTGCGCCTCTGCTCGCTGCGATTGTCTTGAGGTCGTCAGCGGCAGTCACACCCGCGACAGTAGCGCCTTCGATGATGGCCTCGGCACGGTTGAGATACATCTCTGAGAGTCTGAAGACGATGGTGTTGCTTACGTCAGGGGTTCCGAGACCCTTGCCGGCGTACTTGGCAGTCCATACCACATCGTTATCCTCCTGGAAGATGGTTCCGCGCACATCGCCTTCCTCGTATGATTCGTAGAGGTCGGCCGCAGCACCCGCATCGCCGTAGCCGCTAGGGCTCGTCATAGGGCAGATGCCGTCGTGGTAGCCGTCGTATGAATTGGACTTGATGCCGTAAACCTCGAAGATGACTTCTCCGCCCTTAGGCACATTCGTCTTGTAGCATGCGCCGTTCTTGAGTTCGGCTGCCGTCCAGAGGGTGTACTTCTTGCTGTCAATGACCTTGGTCGCATAGTCCGCTGCCTTCTGCCACTTTCCCATGTAGAGGTAAGCCCTGCTGAGGAAGGCCTGGATGGCGTAGATGGAGACTGCTGACTTGGCATCGGTGACGCCGCTTCTTACATAGCTCGGGTCGATGATGGTCTCGGCCTCGGTGAGGTCGGCGACAATCTGCTTATAGACATTGGCCACACTCTCGCGTGCCGGCTGTCCTGCCGGGTCGGTATGGAGCACTACAGGCACTCCGTCGTGGCTCGCATCGCTCGTGTAGTTGTATGGCTGGGCATAAGTCCTGACGAGGTCGAAGTGTGCGAGAGCGCGCAGGAAGAGGGCCTCGGCCTTGATGTTGTTCTTGGTCTGCTCGTCGCCCTCCACGTTCTCAAGTGCGTCCATAGCGTTGTTGACGGCTGAGATTACATAGTATCCGTATGCCCAGAGACCGTAGGTAGAGGTCTCGGAGAAGTTGATGTTATAGACATCCTTGAGACGTCCCGTGTCCCAGTCGCTGTCGAAGTATTTCTTGCCGTTGGAGGTCTTCATCTCGTTGTAGATGATGAAGCTGGCTCCGTACCAGGTGGTGGATGCGAGCGGGGAGTATGCACCCGCTACTGCCTTGTTGATTCCGTTCAGGGTAGAGAGCGTCAGCTCGTTGCTCTGGGAGAGTATCGGCTCCTCGGTGAGGAAGTCGCTGCATCCGCTCAGGCAGCCGAGCGCGAGAACCGCTGAAATCACTGATATATATTTCTTCATAATCTTCATAATTTAGAATGATAATTCTATACCTCCGACGAATGACTTGGTGAGAGGGTAACCGCCGGCAGTTATACCGGTAACGCCCTGCTCAGGATCCCAGAAGTTGACGTCATTGAAGCAGTAGAGGTTGAGGCCGCTGACATAGAAGCGAAGTCCCTTGACCTTGAGTTTGCGGAGCGCCCTCTCCTGAAGTGAGTAGGAGATGGTTATGTCCTTGACCCTAAGATAGCTGCCGTCGGCAAGCCAACGGGTGCTGAGGGTGGCGTCGTTGCTGACTGACTGTCCTGCTACCGGCTTAGGCTGGCAGGCGGTGTCGCCCGGCTCCTTCCAGTAGTTGTTGGAAGACGCCATCTGGTTCATCGTCATCTGTCCGCCGTCTGAGTTGAGGTAGCTCCACTCGTTGACGAGGAATACCTTGTTGCCCGCCCTGAAGTCGAAGTATGCGCTGGCGGAGAAGCCCTTCCATGTGAAGCTGGTATTGAATCCGCCGATGAACTTAGGCTCAGGTGAGCCGGCGTAGATCTTGCGCGCAGCAGAGGCGTTGTTGGTGAGGGTGCCGTCCTTGGTTACGAAGAGGGCCTCGCCGTTGGTAGGGTTGACTCCGTAGTAGTCGGTCAGGTAGTAGGTGTAGCGTGACATTCCCACTACATAGTGCATGTAGGTAGCGGCTTCAATCTTCTCGTCACCTGCAAGGTCGAGGATTTCGGTCTTGTTGTAGGCGATGTTGCCGCCGACTGTCCAGAGCATATCGCTGGTGGAGATGATGTCAGCGTCAATCTGGAACTCCACGCCGTCGTTCTTCATCGAGCCGGCATTCATGAAATTGGTGCTGAAACCGGTGGTCTGAGGCACCTTCTTGTCGAGCAGCATATCGGTGGTCACGCGGCTGTAAACATCCACATTACCCCTGATGCGTCCGAGGAATCCGTAGTCCACGCCGACATTCCAGGTACCGTTCTTCTCCCAGGAGAGGTCAGGATTGGACGGCTGGCTAGGCAGCATTCCGACTGTTCCGTTGTAGGTGGAAGATGAATATACGCCGTATGCCTGATATGCGGAGATACCGTTGTTACCGTTGACACCGTAGCTTGCGCGGACCTTGAGAAGGTCGAGCCAGCGGTATGATGAGAGCCACTTCTCGCGGTTGAGGTTCCAGGAAGCGGATGCTGACCAGAAGAAACCCCACTTCTTGTTCTCTCCGAAGAGGGAGCTTCCGTCCTCGCGGGCGGTGAGCTGAGCGAAGTACTTGTTGTCGTAGCTGTAGTCGAGGATTCCGAAGAATGAGAGCAGAGAGCTCTTGGTGTAGCCTACCTCAGCCTCGGTATCGGCCTGATCTGCAGTGTTGATGTAAGGGATCTCAGGATCGACGCCCGGAGCGTAGGTGTAGGAGTACTCGTAGGCATACTTGTTGGCCTCCTGTCCGAGCAGGGCCCTGACTGAATGGTAGCCTCCGAAGATGTTGGAGTAGTTGATGGTGTTGGAGGTCGTGAGGTCCACGAACTGGCTCTTGGTGGTCTGGAGAGTGCCGGTGCCGCCCTGCTTCGGGTGGGACTTAGGCGACCAGTATCTTCTGTCCTGCGTGAACGCTATGTCAGCGTTGTTCTTGCTCTCGATGACGAGGTTCTTGACAGGCTCCCACTTGAGTGAGTAGGTGCCGCTGGCGCGGTAGGTCTTGGACCACTGGTCGTCGTATGCGGCAGTGGCGCGAGGGTTCTGGTTGGAGTTGGATGCGATGCCGGTGTTGAAGTCTCCGTTCTCGTCATACTTCTCGTACCACGGGAGGAGGCTCAGGCCTGCCCACGCTGGATTGGCGTAGTAGAGGCTCTGCATAGGGACATCGTTCTGGTCGGTGTAGGCTGCGTTGACGCGGACTCCGGTCTCGAGGTTGTTGAGAAGCTTGTAGTCGGCGTTGACGCGGGCCTGGAACTTGGAATAGTCAACTCCGTAGTAAACGCCCTCGTTCTTGTGGTAAGATACTGATGAGAAGTATTTTGCACGGTTGTTGCCGCCTCTTGCGCTGATCTCGTACTCCTGAAGCTGGCCGAGTCTGGTGAAGTGATCCATCCAGTTGGTCTGTTCGCCGTCGAGAAGTGACAGCGGACGGTAGTAGGTGCTCGTAGGATCGTCCGGATCCATTCCGGCGTTGCGGATGGCGTCCCTCTGGTAGGTGAGGAGCTCGCTGGAGGTCATCATGCGGAATCCGCTGTCGCTCTGGAGCCAGGATACGCCGTACTTAGCCCTTGCATCGAACTGGGCCTGTCCTTCCTTGCCGCTCTTGGTGGTGACGAGGATGACGCCGTTGGCTGCGCGCGATCCATAGACCGCTGCGGCAGCCGCGTCCTTGAGGACGGTGATGCTCTCGATATCGTTAGGGTTGATGACGGTGAGGGATGATGATGAGTTGGTCATCTCGGAGGTGCCGCCGGAGACGATTGGAATACCGTCGACTACCCAGAGAGGAGCGTTGCTTGCGTTGATGGATGAAGTACCGCGCACGCGGATCTGTGATGCTGCGCCCGGCTGGCCGGTGGACATCGAGATCTGCACGCCCGCGAGCTTACCTGAAAGCATCTTGTCCACAGATGTCACAGGGGCTGAGGCGAGGGTCTGGCCCTTGACGGATGATACTGAACCGGTCACAGCCTCGCGCTTCTGCGTACCGTAGGCTACGACCACTACATCTTCGAGCACCTGGGCGTCAGGCCTCAGGGCGATGGAGATGTTTTTTCTTCCGTTGACTGCTACCTCAGCCGGGAGATAACCCATGCAACTGATGGTGAGAGTGCCGTCGGACGGAACGGAAATGCTGAACCCTCCCTGATTGTCAGAGAGCGAGTAGGTGCTCGCGCTGCCCTTGAGCTGCACGGCGGCACCGATTATCGGCTCTCCGTTGGAGGCATCTGTGACAGTACCCGTCACTTTCACGTTCTGTGCGGAAAGTGACACTGCCGCAAGCGCTAAAATCGCGCTGAAAAACAGTTTCGCTTTTTTCATAAGCAAATACCTTTAATTAAACATTGTTATACTAACCACTTATATATAATCGTGTGTGCCACCTCGCTGCGCCCTGCACTAACAAACGGGCGTTTGATTGTGCGGGGGGCTCTTGCTTAAATCCAAACTTTTTTGTCAATTTGCAGTTTATGGAAATCATCACCGCACCAATAAGCGCCGAGCACCTCTCTGAAATTGCGCCCGAGTTCTACGATGACATGGTCAAGGCCGTCGTGGATGTTGACAAGAACATTCTGGCCATCAGCGCGGAGTTTCACGCGGATCTCGAACAGCAGCTCATACAGGAAGGATCCGAGCAGGAGTCCTTGTGGGGCATAAACCTTTACCCTGGAGTGGAAGGAGAAGATTTTATTGAATTTGATTCCATAATCAATATCTCCCCGCGGAGGGGCAACCGTAGCCGCGACGTGGAGAACCCTGCTATCCGCGAACGAATTCGTAATATCGTCAAATCGTTGATTGTATGATGGTTAGCCTGCCAAAAAAGCCGGACGCCGCGAGGTGGGCGGAGATGCCGCTGATGGAACAGATGGCGAATATCTACAGTGAGGTGGGCCGTACCAGCAAATGGAAACAGAAAGGCAACGCCCAACTCGCAATGCAGGCGTTCATCCGTGCGCTCGACCTCATCGACCTCACCATAGCCGTGGGGCGTAAAGGTGCTGATACTCCCCCTGCCGGCAGGTCCTCGTTGCTTCGCGAACTCCTTCGCAGCCGCGACCTCTTCTGCGAGGAATTCCTCTCGGACGACCCCGAAGCCATCAAGCCGTCCGAAAAATACTTCTCGCACTTCGCCCGCGCCGCCGCAGCCCGCAGACAAGCCTGATGATATTTCGCCGGAGCCGGAGGCTAGGTAACTATTGGACCATTTTTGTCCCCACCTAGCCGAATCGCCAAAGAGCTATCTTTGCGACCGTAATACCTTATAAATAAGAGAACTATGACGGTCTATGCTTACATCAGGGTCAGCACGCAGATGCAGACCCGCGAAAGTCAGGAATTCGAAATCAGGAACTGGTGCGCCGCGAGGGGGATAAATATTGACAAATGGGTGACGGAATCGGTTTCCGGCACCGTGGACTGGGAGAAACGGGGCCTGGGGCGCGCGGTGCGCAGGATGAAGTCGGGGGACGAGCTCATCTGCACGGAGCTCTCCCGCCTCGGGCGTAACCTCTTGATGATAATGTCAATACTCAACTATTGCTCCCGCCGCGGCATCCGCATCCACTCCATAAAGGACAACTTCGAACTCTCCGACAGCATCAACTCCAAGATAATAGCCTTCGCCTTCGGGCTGGCCGCCGAGATAGAGCGCAACCTCATCTCGCAGCGCACCCGCGAAGCCCTCGCCGCCAAGAAATCCGCAGGCATGCGCCTCGGGCGCCCCTGCGGGATGACCCCGAAGGTCTCCAGGGTAATGGATGAACTCGACGAGGTCCGCGCCCAGCTCTCCGGCGGCACCCCCAAGACCGTCATTGCCAAGCGCTACGGCGTCCACCGCAACACCCTCAACCGCTGCCTCCGCGCGAAATGAGGGGCACCTCGGCGGAGCGGCATTTCGACGGAGCTCAATGACCGCCCCTCGACAGGCCCAGACCGCTCAAAGCGATTTCATGACAAGCAAAGCCACGGCCCCGAGCCTGTCGAGGGGCCGTTCCCGGAAGGTGGTTGCATAATGCACGCCGATTATCATAAATAGATTTCTACAAAATGCGGCCACAACATTATACTGTAAAGCGCGTAGAATCGGTATTGGCGTGGCCGGCGGTGAGTTCGAAGTCATCGATGGCCACGGCAATCTTCATCCTGTTGCGTGAGCGCGGTTTTTTCATGGCCGCATTTCGTAGAAAAATAATCGGAGGGCGCGTTGAAGCGCCGTATGTCGGAGGCTCGGCCCCTCAACCGGCTCGAGGATCGCCGGGGATAGCAACCTGCCAATGTCCAGTGGCTGTCTCTCAGAACGGTCTGAGCCTGTCGAAGCGCTGCAAGCATTATCCAATTTGGATAATCCAAAATGGATTTATTACAAGAATCAACCGGATGTGCAACAATTTGAACAGGATTGCCTGACTGGTTAACGCTCAAAACGATTACAATTTACCGGTGTCTTATTGCATAATGACGCAAATTGCTTTATATTTGCAGAAATAGAAAGAGATTATGCCACAGGTTTCAATGACAGTCAGGATGGATTCGCAGCTGAAGAGTTCCTTCGATGAGCTGTGCTCGCAGTTCGGCATGAGTGCCAACACCGCCATGAACATTTTCGCCAAGGCCGTTGTGCAGCGGGGGCGTATCCCGTTCGATATCCGTGGGGATAAATATTCTTCACATCTCAGTGGCTATCAGGCATTTCAGAAAATTCGGGCACTTGCCGAGGACGGCGCTTTCCCCGACATGACGCTGGAGGACATCGATGAAGAGATTGCCCGCAGCCGTTCTGAGCGATGAGCGCTGTCATTGCCGTTATCGACACAAATATACTGGTGTCAGCCCTGATTTCCCGAAACCCTGACTCTGCGGCCGTCAAGGTACTTGCAGCCGTGTTCGAGAAGCGGATAACGCCGATGATCAACGATGAGATAATGAAGGAGTACCGGGAGGTTCTTGCTCGGCCAAAGTTCAGGCTGCCGAAGGATCTTGTGTCTGGTGTCTCAAACAGAGTCGCGTGCAACGAGTTTTTCCCAGATGCAGACGACCGTGTCTTTTATGAGGTAGCGTTATCAAACAGCGATGCCTACCTCGTGACCGGTAACGCGAGACATTTCCCGAAAGCACGAATAGTCGTATCTCCGGCAGCGATGCTCGACATTTTGAGATCGAAGTAGGTGCCTGCTCCGGTCGAAGTTGCACGGTCGCCGAGAGAGTTGAGGGGCCGTTCCCGGAAGGTGGTTGCATAATGCACGCCGATTATCATAAATAGATTTCTACAAAATGCGGCCACAACATTATACTGTAAAGCGCGTAGAATCGGTATTGGCGTGGCCGGCGGTGAGTTCGAAGTCATCGATGGCCACGGCAATCTTCATCCTGTTGCGTGAGCGCGGTTTTTTCTTGGCCGCATTTCGTAGAAAAATAATCGGAGGGCGCGTTGAAGCGCCGTTCTGCCCCTCGACAGGCGCGGGGACCGCGGGCGGTCATTGAGCCTGTCGAAATGCCGCCCTGTCGAGGGACTG
>CAVAID010000058.1:0-13214 GCA_963588685.1 bacterium | reverse complement strand
ACCTACCAGTATCCTCCGCGCAACTATACCGTCCCGGCAGGGACCCTCAAGGCCGGCGACAACCTCATCGAGATACATCTCTTCTGCTACGGCGACGCTCCGTCCTCATTCGTCAAGGACAAACTCTACAGCCTCGAAACCCCTGACGGCGACATTTCCCTGATGAGCGGCTGGGAGCACAGCTATGACAAGCGGATGCCGGCCCGCGACAAGGAGATATTCCTCCAGTGGGAGCCGGTGGGACTCTACAACGCCATGGTCGCCCCTATCAGGGACTTCCGCAGCGCCGGAGTCATCTGGTACCAGGGCGAGAGCAATATCGGCAACGCCGCCGAGTACGGAGACCTGCTGGAGAGGATGATCGGCGACTGGAGGACGGAGATGTCCAATGCGGAGCTGCCGTTCTACATCATCGAACTCGCTGCATATCAGCACTCTGAGCTTACGGACAACAACTTCGGCTGGAACAGGGTGCAGAAGGAGCAGCGCCGCACGGCGGAGAAGATGGACGGGGTCTATCTAATCCATAACGGCGACCTCGGCGAGTGGAACGACATCCACCCTCAGGACAAGAAGACCCTGGGGCAGCGCACGGCAAATGAAATATTAAAACACATCAAATAATTATGGCACAAAACACCAACGAAGCCAAGGGCTTCTACAAATTGAGCTGGATGCAGCGCATCGGCTTCGGCGCGGGAGATATGGCCCAGAACCTTATCTACCAGACCATAAGCATGTGGCTGCTGTTCTTCTATACCAACGTCTTCGGGCTCGACCCGGCAGTGGCGGCGGTCATGTTTCTGGTAGTCAGGATCGTGGATGTAATCTGGGACCCGATTGTGGGCGCGCTCGTGGACAAGCGCAACCCCAAGCTCGGCAAGTACCGCTCCTACCTGGTGTTCGGCGGTATTCCTCTCACGGTTTTCGCGATTCTCTGCTTCTGGAACGGATTCTCAGGCTCGCTGCTCTACGCTTATGTCACCTATGTGGGAATGTCAATGTGCTACACGCTCGTCAATGTGCCTTACGGCGCGCTGAATTCCTCACTCACCCGTGACACCAACGAGATTACGGTGCTGACTTCCACCCGTATGTTCATGGCCAATCTCGGCGGACTCGCTGTGTCGATGGGCATTCCGGTGCTGGTGAAGCTCTTCGCTGGCGACTCAGCCCTCGTCGGAGAGCAGGCTATGCCGGCTGACGGCAGGGCGTGGTTCCTCACGATGATGGTTTATTCCCTCGTCGGACTCGCATTCCTCTTCTTCTGCTTCTCGCAGACCAGGGAGCGCGTCGTGATGGATGCCAAGGAGACCGCCAACGTCAAGGTTTCCGACCTCTGGGCCGAGTTCGGGCGCAACAGGCCGCTCCGCATCCTCGCATTCTTCTTCATCACCGCGTTCGCGATGATGTCGGTCAGCAACGCCGCCGGTTCTTATTACATGCAGTACAACATCCACTCCACCACGGCACAGATGTCCCTCTTCATGGGTCTGGGTTCCATCCCGGCATTCATCTTCATGCCTCTGGTGCCTGCCATCAAGAAGAAAGTCGGCAAGAAGGGCATGTTCTACATCTTCCTCTCCGTGGCTATGTTCGGTATGGTGGTGCTCTACCTCGTGTCGATGATTCCGGCGCTGAGGAGCCAGATCTGGATTGTCTATATCGCACAGTTCATCAAGTCCACCGGCGTCATCGTGGCCACCGGTTATATGTGGGCGCTTGTGCCTGAGGTAGTTGCATTCGGCGAATATACCACAGGCCGCCGCATCGCGGGCATCGTCAACGCCCTCACGGGCATATTCTTCAAGGCCGGCATGGCTCTCGGCGGAGTCGTTCCGGGACTTGTCCTCTCAATCGTGGGATTCAACGCGGCCAACGCCACCCAGACCCCTCTCGCCGAGCAGGGTATCCTCTGGCTAGTCTGCGTGATTCCGGCGCTGCTCCTGCTCCTCGCGATGTTCATCATCAGCAAGTATGAGCTCAGCGACGAGAAGATGGACGAAATCAACAGGGCAATTGAAGCTAAAGTACAGTAAAATATGAAAACGGCAAAAAGATATCTCTGGCCGGCGGATTATATGGCCGACCCGTCCGTCCACGTGTTTGACGGCAAAATCTACATCTATCCTTCACACGACTGGGAGTCCGGGATTCCGGATGACGACGACGGTGCGGAGTATGACATGAAGGACTACCATGTGCTCTCCATCGAGGGCCCGGACCCTATGACTTCACCGGTCAAGGACAACGGCATGGTGCTCAGCCGCGAGCAGATTCCGTGGGCGGGACGCCAGCTCTGGGACAACGATGTGGCGCGCAAGGACGGCAAGTATTACATGTACTACCCGATGAAGGACAAGAACGACGTCTTCCATATCGGAGTGGCCATAAGCGACTCTCCTACAGGACCTTTCATCCCGCAGGCCGACCCGATGAGGGGTAGCTACTCGATGGACGTGTGCGTCTATGAGGAGAATGGGGAATACTACCTCTATTTCGGCGGCATCTGGGGCGGACAGCTTCAGAGGTATCGCAACAACAAGGCCCTCGACAAGGGCTCAGTGCTTCCGGAAGGCGACGAACCGGCTCTCTGCGGCAAGGTCGCAAAGCTTTCCGATGACATGCTGCAGTTCGCCGAGGCACCGCGCGATGTGGTGATCGTGGATGAGGACGGCAAGCCGCTTACCGCGAAGGACAATTCACGCCGCTTCTTTGAGGCGAGCTGGGTGCACAAACATAACGGGAAGTACTATTTCAGCTACTCCACCGGCGACACCCACCTGCTCTGCTACGCAATGGGCGACAACCCATACGGGCCGTTCACCTACAAGGGAGTGATACTCACCCCGGTAGTGGGCTGGACGACGCACCACAGCATCGTGGAGTTCGGCGGCAAATGGTGGCTCTTCCACCACGACAGCGTCCCTTCCGGCGGCGTCAACTGCCTCCGCAGCCTCAAGGTCTGCGAGCTCCGCTACAACCCCGACGGCACCATCCAGACCATCGAGGGGATAGACTAACTCACCGCCCCTCGACAGGCTCGAGGGGCCATGCGCTAGAATATCTCGCAGTTCTCTTTGAGGAGCTGGACAAGGTCGTAGGCGAATTTGCGGATTTCCTTCTCGTTGCGGTCCTTGGGGTCCTGCTTGCGCCAGGCGGCTATCTTGGCCGAAGGCATGTCGTGCATAGGGACCATCTGGGAGGCTTCGAGCAGGTTGGCGCAGCGCTCCGCGGCTTCAAGGATGGCATCGGTAGAGGCCCTCGTGGACCTGAAGGATTCCTTGCTCTCGCTGAAGGCTTCCTCCACCAGCCTGATGGCGGCAGTGACATGTCCTTCCTTGTCAGGATATTCCGGCACTGAGGTGCTAAGGTCGCGGTTGCGGAAGATTCCCAGGCAGGCTGCCACGATGGAAGGATCCCTCACGGTACCGTCCGGATAGAAGATGCCGTGGATATCGCCCCAGTATCCGCCAATCATAAGCTCGAAGAGATACCAGCCCACATTGTACTCGCCCGCTATCTGCAGAGCCAGGTCGTAAGGGTTGGACCTGCCGATGCAGCCGGTCTCGCTGTTGATCATCTGCTTGCCGTACTTGTCGGCGATGCTCTTCGCGAGCTCGTAGCTGGCGGTGATTTCGGCGCGGGTCTGCAGATAGTCGTGGAACGATATCACATCCACGAGGTCCGCTGACGCCCTCTCGATGGCCTTGGGATAGGTCACGCCGACGGTGATATCGTTCTTGGGAGCTATCTCCTTGACCAGCTGGCAGTAATGGCGGACAAAACTGAAGATTTTGTCGGCCCTTGCCTCCTTCTCCTCCTCAGGGGACTTGTTGTAGTAGTCATTGCAGGTAGGCTCGTTCATTATGTCCCAGCACAGCAGGCCGTCCATCCCCTTGAGGGCGTTGACGGTAGCGCGGACATAGCCGTCGCCGTATTCCTCCCAGTAGCTCTCCTCGAGGATTGCCGGGTCGAGGCCGTTGCCGTTCCAGAGTATCGGCATCACGGAGATGCCCATCTCGTTTGCAATCTTTACATAATTCTTCAGGCTCTTGATAAATCCCTGAGGGTCACGCTCATAGCCGCCCAGCCAGATGCGGGTGCTGTTGATGCCGATGCGCTTGGCGTATCCGAGCTGGGTGCGCACTGTCGCCTCGTCCTCTCTCCAGCCCAGGTAGCACACTCCCCGAATCTTGCTGTAATCGGTCTTCTGCTCCGCTTTGGCGCCAGCCGGCTGGCCCCCGAACAGCGTCGCGAGGGCCAGCAGAATCACTGCGATATACTTTTTCATTTGAAAATCTTTTGTGCGAAGCTGTGGAGGGACTTGCGCCAAGGTTGCCACTCGTGGTCGCCCGGATATGACTCGAATATGACTTCAACCCCCACCTCGCGCATCTTCTTCACCGCCGCGGTGGTCGGCACGATGCGCTGGTCCTGCTCTCCGCAGCTGATATAGAACACTTTATGTGAAGCGTTGAACTTGTCGGTGGCGCTGATCATTCCCGGGATTTCCTTCTCGAAATCCATCTCGCCGCTGCCGAAGATGCCTCCGAAGATTCCTGAAGAGAAGAGTCCCACATTGCCGAACACCTCAGGGGTGCGGAGGCCGATGTAGAACGACTGCCCGCCGCCCATGGAGAGCCCGCACATCGCGCGGTTCTGCGCTCCGGTCTTGACGCGGTAGTTCTTCTCCACGAAAGGTATCACGGACTTCACCAGTTCCTCGCGGAAGTCCTGCATCCCCTCCCAGCTGTAGGTGGTTCTGGCTCCCGGAAGGTTGCTGTTGACCGCCACGACAATCATCGGCACGGCCTTGCCCTCTGCGATGAGGTTGTCCATAATGTTGGCCGTCATGCCCTGCTGCATCCAGGCGCGATGGTCCTCGCCGCCGCCGTGGTGGATGTAGAGCACCGGATATTTGCCCTTGCCCTTCTCGTATGCGGCAGGGGTATAGATGTAGAGCGGCCTCCATTCTCCAGTAAATTCGGAACGGTAGTTGACGACGCGCACCTGCCCGTGAGGCACGTCCTGCACCTTCATCCAGTCGGTGCCGGCCTCAGGGATGTCCACGGCGCTGGCCATCGTGCCGCAGCCGTAGAAGCTCTCGCTTAGCGGATCGGAGAACCTTGCCCCGTCAACTTCGAGGAAGTAGTAGTGGAAGCCAGGCACGAGCGGCGCGGAGGTCACCCTCCAGATACCGTCGGCGCCCCTGGTCATAGGATATTTCACGCTGCAGATGTCGGCCACGACGCTCGTGGCACCGTCGGCGCGGATCTCGAAGCTGACGCTCCCGTCGGCATTGACGGTGCGGTGCGGGGTTGCAGGCCTGCGGGCGGCCTTGGCAGCGCGCGCAGCATCGAGGAACTCGACCATATTGCGGAGATTGGTCTCGCTGTACATGTTGAAACCGTGGCCTCCCTCCGGCTCAAGGGTAATCTGGGTCTCGATGCCCGCCTTGTCGAGGGCTTCGTAGAACATCGTGCCCTGGCAGCAAGGGACCACATTGTCCTTGACACCGTGGAAGATGATGACAGGAGGGTCGTTAGGGTCGAGATAATGTATCGGGCTGAGCTTATCGAACTCGGCATTGGTCTCCGGGGAGAATTTGAGGCCGAGGAGGTCCTCCTCAGGGCTGACCTGCATATCGCGCGGGCCGGCGCAGTCCATCCTGGTGAGGTCAATCGGGCCGGACCAGTCGCAGGCGGCATCCACGCTGCTGCTCTCGCCGAGGCAGCTGCCGACCTCGCCCTCAAGCTCCTTCACGCCACCGGAAGTGGCTGCAAGGGAGGAGAGATGGCCGCCGGAAGAGAAGCCGGAAGTGGCAATAAACGAGGTATCGAAGCCGTACTCGGCCGCATGGGCGCGCACGAAGCGGATTACCGCTTTGATATCCTGAATCTGAGCCGGGAACTTGGCGTCACCGCTGGAGCGGTGGTTAGGAGTGACGACCGCATAGCCCGCATTGAGCAGGGCCTGGCAGATGGTGCCGAGGTCGGCCATTCCCTTGGCGTTGTTGGCGTACCATGCACTGCCGTAAATATGCACCACGACAGGGTGGGTTGCCTTGTCGTCCTTAGGGATGTAGATGTCGAGCTTGTGATAGACCTGACCGTCGCCGGCATAGTCGATGTCGGCGTACTTGGCGGAATACTCCATCTTGATTTCAGGCATCTGGAAGCCTCCGAATCCGCCTGCTGGCGGAGCTCCCTGAGGCTGCGCCTGGAGACTCAGCGCGGCTATAAGCAGGAGAATTGATGTGGTTATCTTTTTCATGATAGTCCAAATTTAGCATTTTACCCGGCACGCCGAACGGCATCCGGGCAAAGTGACACGGAGGGAAAAGTACTTGTAACAAAAAAGGACCGGGACGAATCCCTTCGTCCCGGTCGAATCACTAATAACCAACCATTCCGGATGCCCTCCCCGGGGGAAACCGGGGCAGTTCCAGACTTCCTGCCGGCACTATGGGCGGACAGGAATTACCATATATGAGTATTCATAGTGCTGCTTATCCAAAAGATATTGCCTGTGCGGACCGCGGCCCCAGCTGTCGTCACCGCCCAAGCCCCTCTGGAGCAGGTCGATGTTGAGCCAGATGAGCGTCCTGTCGCGGTGGATGTCGTCGATATGCCTCTGGGACTTGCTGAGCCCCGGATCCACGGTCTCCATCTGTATGTCGGTGGCGGTGAAGTTGAGCGGCTGCTCCCCTGCCACGACCGCTATCCCGAGGCCGCCCTCGTCTGTGAGCTTGACCCAGCGGACATCGCTGCGGTTGCCGGACTCCTGCGGACGGACATAAGGGAAGAACATATCCTCTGCCTTCGCCGACCACACTCCGAGGAAGCTCGCAGTCTTGCGGTCGGAGTAGTTCTCCCACGGGCCGCGGCCATACCAGCTGACGGAGCTGAACTCACGCGGAAGCACCATCCTCTGCCCGAAACGCAGCAGCTCTGGCAGCCCCTCTCCCCCGCTCCAGCTTGCACTGACGCGCATCGAAGCGTCCGGGGCGAAAGTATAAGTCACATTGTAGTCCGAGCCCACGTCCGGCAGCCTCCAGACGACCCTGATCTCAGCTCCGCCGTCCTTCTCCTCGGCCTCGAAAGACTTGAGGAAGCGGTTCTGCGCAGCGCAGCGCCATACATTGCAGCGCACCTGCGCACCGTTACCCCAGTCGTTGTCGGTAGGTGCCCTCCAGAACGAAGGCTCCGGGCCGCTCTGAAGCACGGTCTTGCCGTCCACCTTGTAGTAAACCATATTGCCGTCGGCTGAATTGAAGCGCGCCTCAACCCCGCCGCAGCTTACCTTGTACATCCTCCCGGCGAAGGTCAGCGAAACCTTGTCCTCCTTAGCCTGGCGTAGCGATGAGGCCAGACAGGAGTGGTCCGCAGCCTCGGAAAGGACAAACTGCTCGCGCGCAATCTCGTGACCCTCAGGCAGAAGCCCCATCTGCGAAACCGTGCGCAGAGAAAGCGTGAGGCAGCAGTCAGCCGAAGGGTCAGCCTGCACAGGGAAAGTCAGCACCGCCGACTTGCCCGGCGCAATGTCGGGAGTCATCTCGCCGCCGGAGACCACAGCGCCGTCGCGAAGCAGCTCCCAGCGGAGCACATACTTCGAGAGCGGGGTATAGAAGAAATTGTTCTCCACCCTTACCTTGCCGGCTGCAAGGTCCTCGGCCTTGAAGAGCACATCCTGATAGACTTTCTTAACCTCATTGAGCCCAGGATGCGGAGTCCTGTCCGGAAGCACGAGGCCGTTGATGCAGAAGTTCTCATCGTGCGTATAGATGTGCGCGCCGAGGTCTCCGCCGTAACTCCAATAGTAACCGTTGTCGATTGCAACCTCGTGATTCTCAGGCACAAGCTGCCCATTGCGGGAGAGCAGACCCTGGTCCACCCAGTCCCAGATGAATCCGCCCTGCATATGCGGGCTCATCGAGATGATGTCGAAATATTCCTGGAAATTGCCGGTGCTGTTGCCCATCGCGTGGGCGTATTCGCACATTATATACGGGCGCTCCGGATTCTCGCGCAGGGCGTATTCCCGCATAGACTCTATGCTCGGGTACATCGGGCAGATGATGTCGGTGTTGCGCATCTCGACTGCCTGCTCGAACTGGACCGGACGGCTGGTGTCGCGCGACTTGATCCAGTCGTAGGCCGCCTGGAAATTGTCGCCGTTGCCGCACTCGTTGCCCATGCTCCAGATGATCACGCTCGGGTGATTCTTGTCCCTCTCGACCAGAGAATACTGTCTGTCAAGGATTTGCGCCTTCCACTCGGGCTTTGCCGCCGGGTGCCACGGGCTGTTGTACTCCAGCCCCTGCACCATAGCCCCCATATCGTGGATTTCGACGTTCGCCTCGTCCACGAGGTAGAGTCCGTAGCGGTCGCAGAGCTCGTACCAGAGCGGGGTCTGCTGGTAGTGTGACATACGTACCGCATTGATATTGTGCTTCTTCATCGTGATGATGTCCTTCATCATCGTCGCCTCGTCCACCACATGCCCGCGGGTCTGGCTGTGCTCGTGCATATTGACCCCGTGGACCATTATGCGCTTGCCGTTGACCTTGAGCACCCCGCCAGAAACCTCGACACTGCGGAATCCCGTCTTGCAGGAAGTAGCCTCAACGACCTGCCCCGACGCGTCGCGCAGGCTCAGCACGAGGGTATAGAGCCGCGGAATTTCGCTGCTCCAGGGAGTTATCCCTTTGAGTACAGCCTTAGGGAAGGAGACATCCTCGCTCCCTCCGGAAGTCTGGACGCGGCGCGTGCTGCGCCATATAATCTTCTCGCCGTCAAGCAGTTCCGCCTCCAGCGAGCATTTGGTGTCGGGGCCGTAGTTTGCAATCTGTGCCGTCAGTTCCAGCACACCGTTGCGGTAGGCGCGGTCGAGCCCGGCCTTGGCGAAAAAGTCCCGGATGCGGAGCGGCGCGGTGCTGTAGAGGGTGACGCTGCGGTCGAGCCCGGAGAGCCGCCAGAAATCCTGGTCCTCCAGATACGAGCCGTCCGTCCAGCGCAAAGCCTTGACTGCCACGCAGTTGGTACCTGGCTTTACCAGGGCTGTTATGTCGAACTCAGACGGGCTCTTGGTATTCTGTGCATATCCCACATACGAGCCGTTCACCCACACATACATACCGGCTGTGCTGCCCGCGAAATGCAGGAACACTTCCCTGCCGTCCCAGTCTGATGGGACGGTAAAATCGCACCGGTAGCAGCCGGTAGGATTGTCGTCGTGCGGGATGTATGGCGGATTTTTGGGGTACGGATATTTGATGTTCGTATAGATAGGGATTCCGTAGCCCTCCATCTCCCAGTTGGACGGCACGCGGATCTCATCCCAGGCGGAGAGGTCATAGCCCGGTGCGTAGAAATCGTCATCCGCGGACTCCGGGTTCGGGGAGAAGCGGAACTTCCACATCCCGTCGAGGCTTATCACATAAGGCGAATCTCCCGCCGCAACAGCCTCATCCACGGACGGATACGGAAGTGCGGTAGCACGCGGGGCAAGCCTGCCCACGGCGAATATTTCAGGGTTTTCCCATTCCCCGCCGCTCGGGGCGGAGACCTGCGCCGAAGCTCCCAGGGGTGCCAGGAGCAGCATCGCGGCTCCAAGAACAGTACAGCTGATGTTGTTTGACATTACTTATTAATTATGAGTTTACCCTTTGCCGTCCGGTCTCTCCCTGAACGGCGTTGCAAGGTAGGGCTTCAAAAAACCAAAGCGGTTGAATTATTTCCGGATTGGGTCGAAAGGGGCGAGCATCCACTTCCACGCAGGCACAACTTTTATCGTATCATCGCCCACAGAGATGACATCCTCCTGATCGGATGTCACTATGGTCATATTGTCGCATCCGGTTTCTCTGGAGGCATTGAGAATCCCTTCAATTTCTCTCTCCCTGGTGGTTTCGTCCAGGTTCCAGCAGACCTGGATGAGTGAAGTCACTTCATCCCGCTCCTGAATGACGAAATCGCATTCGGTTTTACGCTCTCCCCTGCCATCGTTTGTATGATAGCAGATTTTCCCGTCATCGGAGAGATTGCGGTTCAGATGAAGGAAGACGGCGTTCTCGAGGAGTTTGCCGTTGTCTTCGCTTGTCGGCTTGAGCAGATTTTGTCTCAGGCCGCCGTCTATGCAGTAATATTTAGGGAGAGAATTATTCTCTTTCGCGAGCGACCCGTCAAATTTCTGCACCTTGAAAAGCAAGAATATGCTGCAGGCCTTGTCGGCTATGTCATAGAGGTCATCCTTGGACACCTTCAGCCCCTGGGACTTTATGTCATTATATATGGCGTTTATCGATGCCGGTTTGGATATCCCCGCCATCAGGCGTTTCAGCACATATTTGATTCTTTCCGGATTGGTCAGATTGTAGCGCTCCATCAGATCCTGAAAGATCATCGTGTTGAAATAGCCCTGCAGTATCTTTGTCTTTATGGAGCGGTCTTTCTGGAGAGTGACTTCCGGGTACGCGCCATCGGAGTTGAATGACTTGAAAGCACTTACCAGCCTGGCTGCGTCTTCTTCAAGAAACGAATCCGTCTTAACCCCGGTGAAACGGCAATATTCCCGGAACGACAGAGGGTACTCTCTATACTCGAGCGGCCATCCGCGGAGTTCGGTCGCAATCTCGGAGGAGAGCATCTCCGAGTTGCTGCCGCTGAGGAATATATGCTTGCTGTAGGACTTGTAAAGTCTCATCACAAACAGTTCCCATCCGTCAACCCGCTGAATCTCATCGAAGAAAAAGTATGTATCACGGATTTTGCGCTCGGGGAACATCTCTCGGTAAGCGACGAGAATCAGGTCTAGTTCTCCGGCCGTCATATCTTTCAGACGCTCGTCATCAAATCCAATCCATACGATAGCCTCCCGGTCGACTCCGGAAGAGAGCAGGTCATTTATTACAAGTTCCATCAGGGTGGACTTCCCGCACCTGCGGCCGCCCGTCACCGCAACGATTTTGCCGGAGTCAAGCGGGAGTTTCAGCTCGCGCTCTATGTAATCGGTCGGTATATCATTCTGTTTCAGAGATATAAGCGACTGTAGGACATCTTTCATACTGCATCGGTTTTTGCAAATATACAAAAGTTTCCTAAAATTTAGGAAAGATTTGTCATTTCTTTCCTAAAATTCAGGAAAGAATGTAATTCGCAGGCAAAAAGGGCGTGGGCTATTTCTTCGCCTTGAGGCGCGCGGCGAGTCCGCCGGCGCTGGTCTCTTTGTAGAGGGACGGGAGGTCGTGGCCGGTCTGCTTCATCACGCTGACGACCTCGTCGAAGGAGACGCGGTGGAAGCCGTCGGAGAACGCCGCGTAGAGGTTGCAGTCGAGGGCGCGCGCCGCAGCCATCGCGTTGCGCTCGATGCAGGGTATCTGCACGAGGCCGAATACCGGGTCGCAGGTCATCCCGAGGTGATGTTCCAGACCCATCTCGGCGGCATATTCCACCTGAGACGGGGTACCTCCGAATATCTGGCAGGTGGCGGCAGACGCCATCGCACAGGCCACTCCGACCTCGCCCTGACAGCCCACTTCGGCCCCGGAGATGGAGGCGTTGGTCTTGACCACATTGCCGAAAAGCCCGCCGGTGGCAAGGGCATGCAGGAGGCGTTTCTCCGGGAAGGCGTGCCCCTTCCAGCTGTGGTAGAGCACCGCCGGCATCACTCCGCTGGAACCGCAGGTCGGGGCCGTGACCACTGTGCCGCCGGAAGCATTCTCCTCGCTGACTGCCAGCGCATAAGAGAATACGAGCCCGCGGGTCTGGAGGTTGGCCTTGTAGCCGGAGACTTTAATATGGTAGGTGGCAGCCTTGCGGGAAAGGTGCAGCGGACCGGGCAGTACGCCCTCGTTGCTCAGGCCGGCTTCGACGCTGTCACGCATCGCTTTCCATACCGTTTCGAGGTAATCCCAGATGTCCGGGCCCTCGCACTGCTCCACATATTCCCAGAAACTGCGGCCGGTGTCCTTGCACCACTGCATTATGTCGGAAATGGTGTTGAGCGGATAGACATCGGGGCCTTCCTCGATGGCCGAGCCCTCACCCTCGGAGATTGAGCCGCCGCCGATGCTGTACACGGTCCACTCGTCGGTGCTGTGCCCCTCGGCGTCGCGGGAGACGAAGGTCATCCCGTTGGGGTGATAAGGGAGGAAGATTTCGGGCTTCCAGACGATTGTGACGGGGGTTTCGCCGTTCTGGGCTGCGACGGGGCTGCCGGCCGATTTCAGCACGTCGGTTATGGCGACATCGGTGAGATGCCCCTTGCCCGTGGCTGCGAGGCTGCCGTAGAGGGTAACTTCGAACGATGCCGCCTCGGGATGCTTCGCGGCGAACATCATCGCCGCTTTCTGCGGCCCCATAGTATGGCTGCTGGAAGGTCCGCGCCCTATTTTATACAGTTCCTTGAGAGATTTCATTTCCGCTTACATTTTACCGGGCGGCGGCGCTCGCAGTAAGGCTGTCGTTTTGCCAGGCAAGCGCTCCCCCGCCAACGGTGGCAAATTTACTGAAAATTGGAAGCCGTTTGGTTATAAACTTTGTATTTTTGCAGAAATACAGACTGAAATGATTTCTGAAAATGGAAGATAAGGAGAAATATATGCGCGAAGCTCTCCGCGAGGCTCAGGCCGCCGCGGAGGAGGATGAGGTGCCCGTGGGAGCAGTGGTGGTCTGCAAGGGGCGCATCATCGCCAGGGGGCACAATATGACCGAGAGGCTGCACGACCCGACCGCCCACGCGGAGATGATTGCCCTCACCGCCGCCACGGAGGCGCTGGGCGGCAAGTATCTGAACGACTGCACGCTGTATGTCACGGTGGAGCCATGCCCGATGTGCGCCGCCGCCCTCTGCTGGGCGCAGCTGGGGAGCCTTGTCTATGGCGCGGCAGACCCAAAGCGCGGCTATTCGCTCTATTCCCCGTCGCTGCTCCACCCCAAGACCCGGGTAGAGAGCGGCGTGCTCGCCGAAGAATGTGCTTCGGAGATAAGCGAGTATTTCAAAAACAAGCGATAATTGCTATCTTTGCGGCTCGGAATTGAGGTATGGTGTAATGGTAGCACTACAGATTTTGGTTCTGTCTGCCCAGGTTCGAATCCTGGTACCTCAACGGAATTCTCAATACAGCAGGCCGAACATCCAGAGAGGTATTCTGTTGTGATGTCCAATCTCAGTGTCATCTACAGCCAGAAAACTGTTCTCCACATCTTTAA
>CAVAID010000057.1:0-13325 GCA_963588685.1 bacterium | reverse complement strand
TTCTGCATCGGAAAATAAGATACGAAATCAAATGAACGCCCGCGAAAACAAATCTTTTCAAATTCGATTGTAACTACTTGAAATAAGCCAATATACAAAGCCGAGCCAAAAGTCCGGCATTTCGGCTGATTTCATTAGAACTCAATTAGGGGGACAAAATAACTTGTTTTTGTCCCCCGTTTTTCGTACTTTTGCACATAGTTAACGAATCGAATTATGGCATCAGTGACGCTCACCTTATCCGCTCGCACGAGCAAAGACACCGGCAAGGCTGAAGTCCTCCTCCGGTACCGCAACACCCGCGAAGTCGCCCTTCGCGCCCACACCCACACCTACGTCCTTCCGAAGTTCTTCTCCGACGGAGGCATCGTCATCAAGAACCGCATCATCACCGACGAAGTCCGCGAAGCCCAGGAAGCCAAAGTCCAGGTGGACCGCATCGTCAACCACATCCTCGAGAAAGGCAACGACAAGCCCGTCCAGGACTTCACCCAGGACTGGGCGCAGGACATCATCGACCGCTTCCTCTTCCCCGAGAACTACCGTCAGACGGAAAGCGACGAAGTCTACTTCTTCGACAAGTTCGACAAATTCCTCAAGTACAAGAAAATCTCCGAGGCCCGCAAGAAAACCTACGTAGCCATCTTCAACATCATCCGCCGCTACGAACTCTACGCAGGCAAGCCCATCAACCTCGACAAGGCGACAGCCGACACCCTTGTCGCCATCGAAGAATTCTTCCGCGACGAGCACACCTTCTTCGAGCCGCCCAAGAAGAAATACCTCCACACCCTGCAGCCGATCCGCAAATACAAGCCCATCTGGGACAGCATACCCCACGAAAGAGCCCCGAAAGAGCGCAGCGACAACGCCATTGTCACCTATATGAGCGCCATCCGCGCCTACTGGCGCTGGTGCATCGATATGGGCTACACCCGCAACGACCCGTTCCGCAAATACTCCGTAGGCTCCCAGAAGTTCGGCACGCCGTACTACCTCACCACCGAAGAGCGCGACACCGTCTACAAGGCCGACCTCAGCTACGACAAGGACGTGGCCGCCGCCCGCGACATCTTCATATTCCAGTGCTACATCGGCTGCCGCATCGGAGACCTCCTCGACCTCACCTCCGAGAACATCGTCACCTCCGACAAGGGCACCGCAGTCCACTACATCCCCTCCAAGACCAAAGACGAGAGCCAGAGAGTCGTCAAGGTCTACCTCGCCCCCACCGCCCTCGAAATCCTCAACAGGTACATCGGCGGCAACCGGCGCACCATATTCCCCTACTACTCCACCGGCACTCTCAACCACCTCATCCGCGAGGCTCTCAAGAAAGCCGGGATTGACCGCGTCGTGACCATCGTCAACCCCCGCACCAAACAGTCCGAGCAGCACCCCATCTGCGACGTCGCCAGCTCCCATATGGCCCGACGCACCTTCATCGGCAACCTCTACAAGAAAGTCAAAGACCCGAACCTCGTAGGCAAGCTTTCCGGCCACTGCGAAGGCTCCAAGGCGTTCGCCCGCTACCGCGACATCGACGACGATATGGTCAGGGAAATGACGGATCTGCTGGATTAACGAGACATCTCCTCCAAAAGCCGGTCAACGCCGGCTTTTTCCGTCAATAAAAGCCTGTGTCAATGATATTTCGTATATTTGCGAAATAGCCATTACACTAATATGAATAACCCGGAAGACATAATTGAGACTCTTAAAGCATACTCTGATGAAGCTTCAGACGTCTCATACTATCTCGACAAATACGACTACCGCAAGGAAGCCGAACTCTGGGACATTGACGCCGCCCAACCGAAACTCATCGAGCCGGAGCACCCGTCCCTCATCGGCCTCTACATGAGGCTGCTTCGCTTCACGAAGACCATCTATGGAAGCAGGTCCAACATAGACCCCGACAAGCAGCTGAACCGCAACAACATCGCTGAATTCACCACCTACATTCAAGTCCACGGGAACACTATGCTCGCCGCGAAAGTCAAAAAGATAGACATCGAGCCGATGGCCAAAGTCGCAAAAGCTTTCGGAAACCTGAACCGCAAGAACGAGGAGCGGCAGCTCGGCAACATCTACAATTTCGCCTACGGAATACGCAAGTGGTACCGGTCAAGCAAGAACAACTTCGGAACCTCCATAGCCATCAATCTCGAACTCAACTACGATGAAGCGACCCCGGCGGAAATCGCCAAAGACTCCGGCTACAAGACATTCGCCGACCTCTTCAGCCCAAGCTGCAACTACGGCACATCCCAGAAACGGGCGCTGTACAACAGTCTGAAAGCCCTCTACGGCACCATAGACGACAACGCCGCCGACAAGACGGTGATGGCGGTTATTCTGATGTTCCGCAATTCCAAGAAGTACAGAAAAGCCTTCTCCACCTCTGCCCTCTCCGTCTGCAAAGAGAAAGCGATGGCATCCTTCGGCCGCAGCAGCGCGAATATCAAAGCATATTCCGACAACTCCCTCGTCACCAATCCCAAACTCGGAGAGGAACACGTGAAACGGGCTGAAAGCCTTATCGCCGCAGCCTTAGAGAAAACCAGATAAGCCTCTTAGATTTTTTTAGATTTTTCATTTGCAAGCCGCTTGCTCACAAGCGGTTACCAGATTATTGCAAAATTTGACTGCTATCCGCTCTTAGTCGTTTGATGCCGACTCGCAATACTCCCATCTTCGCCGTTGGAATTTGAAAACAAGTAATATCGGCTGTTTTCAATTCGAACTGTCGAACAGGCAAGGATGCCGATATATCCTTGCCGAGGGACAAAACTTCCAAACAGGAATTACAATGGAAGTTACGATTTTAGAGTTGGCAGCCCAATGCCCGGACCTGACGATTTCCGTCAAAGCGTCAGACCTCCTCGAAGCGGGGAGAAAAATCAAAGAGGAACTCCTCGAAGAACTCAAGGCTGACCGCCTGGAGGCTTCAGTCCCTGATGACGAAGTCCTTCTCAGCCGCGAAGAGACGATGGACAAGTTCAAGGTTTCCGGTGCCACCATCTGGCGCTGGAGTAAGAAAGGCTACCTTGTCCCCGTCAAAGTCGGTTCGCTGACCCGTTATCGCCTGTCGGACATCAAGGCTCTCCTTGTCAACAAAGGAGGTGCGCTATGAAAAATCCGATGCATATCAGCGAAGTGATGCACCAGCTTGTGCTCAACAATCCCAATGACCCGTGGGCGCAGATTCTCAGGCACTGCCCTTTCATCCAGCTCGAAATGCTCAAGCACGGCTATATGTCCCTTGAGGAAATGACTCCAGATGAAATCGACCGCCTGGAAAACTGCGAACTGGACGGCAAAACTCTCGAAGAAATCCTTAAAGAGGAGGCGCAGGATGACTAAAGAATACCTCCTCTCCAAGACCCTCTACGGTGTGGACATAATGAACCACCTCATCCGTAAGGAGTACCCCGACTTCGCTATGCAGGTCAAGGGAGACGACTGCGGAGAAAATCCCGACCCGGTGTTCGCCAACGGGGAAATCATCCGCATCACGGTGGAAAAGACCTACAAACCGGGCAGCAGACTCCCCGAAAGGAAGGCCAAGTACCACTATCTCAACGAGACCCAGTTCGACGGAGACGCACTCGCCCTCGCCAAAGCCTACTGGCACGAGCGCGGAGAAGACCTCGACGAACAGCAGCTCATCGACAGGCTCGCCGCAGAACTCCACATCCGGGAGCCGGACTATAACCCGTACTGCCCGAATCTCGCAAGAAAGGTCGAAAACGAGCCGAAGAAGCCCCAAGCGCAGCCCGAGCTTCCTCAGCTGCCGCCGGCTCCCAGGATGAGCTTCTTCCGCCGTCCCATCCAGAACACCAGACCAAGCAGGGAAGCATCTCCGGAGGACATCTTCAAGTACCTCGTCAGCGACTACGCGAAACCGGCCACCGAAAAGCTCCGCACTCTCTCCGACAGGAAGGAGCGGAGCCGGTTCAAAGCCGCCAACTTCGACTACATCACTCCCGGCGGCATCTTCCGCAGCCGCAAGGAGTCCGATCTGGTCACGGCATCGGGCTATATGGTCATCGACTTCGACCACATCGCCAACGTGTCGGAACTCATAGTCAGGCTCGCCCGGGACGACAACTTCGAGACTGTCCTCGCCTTCCGAAGTCCTTCAGGTGATGGAATCAAATGGATTGTGGCACTGCCGAATACTCCCAAGAAAGACGGCACGCCGTACACCTTCGAAGAGTTCTTCACCATCCTCTCACACTACTCCAGGAAAGCCTACGGAATCGAAGCGGACCCCTCCGGCAAAGACATCTGCCGGGCCTGCTTCCTTCCCCACGACCCTGAAGCATTCCTGAATCCGTTATACATTGAAGACAAATACGAATATGACATCACCAGATTTCTTGGATAACCTGCTCAACGAGAGCACGCCCGCCGCACAAGGTGCGGTGCAGGCAACCGCAGTCACCACACCGGCAACCGACTCTGCAACCAGAGTCGAAGCCCTCATCAGCCTGCTTCAGCAGTCGCACGTGGACATCACCAACGGCTACAACGACTGGCTCAAAGTCGGCTTCGCCATTGCCGATGAATTCGGCGAGAGCGGACGCCAGTATTTCCACTCCGTCAGTGCCGTCAATCCGGACTACGAAACGACAGAATGCGACAAAAAGTACGACGAATGCCTCAAGTCCAATGCCGGCAAGACCGGTATCGGCACACTCTTCTATCTTGCGGAGCAGCTTGGAGTTACGCCGCCGAAACCGCAGCAAAGCTTCAACTCCTCAAAAGCCGAATCACAACTGAATACGACAAGCGACAAAAATGTCGCCGTGTCGTTTGTCGAATCTCAGGAGGACGACCGGAACCTCCCTCTCTTCGACGAATCGGTCTATGACAACCTGCCGAGAATACTCCGGGAAGCCACCGGCACGATGAACATACCGCAGGAAAAAGACCTCATACTCATCGGCTCCATCGCCACCCTCTCCTGTGCCTTGCTGCCGATCCGCACCATCTACCACGGAAGAACCATCTTCTCGAATATGTATCTCTTTGTCCCGGGCCCTGCCGGCTCGGGCAAAGGACGCCTGGACTTCTGCTACCGTCTCGTAAAGCCCATCCATCTCGAAAAGCGCGAAATCTGGCAGACTGCCCAGGCCGAATACAAGCAGGAGATGGACCGCTACCGCGCCCTCTCCAAAAAGGAGAAAGCCAGCGCCACATCTCCCGTCAAACCGCCCATCACCCTGCTGAAAGTCCCGGCCAACACCAGCTCCACCGCATTCGCCGAAGCGATGGCGGACAACGGCAATATGCTGATGTTCGAGACCGAGGGCGACACCGTGGTCAACACCTTCAGCAACGAATACGGCAACTACTCCGACAACTTCCGCAAGGCGTTCGCTCACGAAGAGTTCGGCTACCTCCGCCGCGGAAACGACAACGAGGAGAAAGAAGTCCAGAACCCTCGTCTCTCTGTAGTACTCTCCGGCACCCCGGAGCAGGTCAAATCCCTCATCAAGGATGCCGAGAACGGCCTTCTCAGCCGATTCATCTTCTACTGTATGTCCGCCACCGACGAATGGCTCGACGGCTTCTCCGGTTATGACGCTGACCGTCCTTTGGAGACCGTCTTCGACGAACTCGGCAAGGAATTCACAGCCTTCTACAAGCAGCTGCTGTCATACACTGAAATCCGCTTCGACCTCAGCTTTATCCAGCAGCGGAAGTTCAACGATTTCTTTGCCGAGGAGAAACAGCGAATGATCGGACTGAACGGAGACCTGTACAACGCCAGCACCCACCGCCTTTCCTGGGCTGCCCTGCGCATCGCGATGGTGCTCACAGCTCTCCGAATGATGGATTCCGGCAGGATAACCGAGAAGGTGGAATGCTCTGATGCAGATTTCGACACTACCCTATCCATCATCCGGACTGTCTCTGCCCACAACGACTACATCTTCAACGTCCTCAATGACGGTAAGGGCGAAAGCATCAAAGTTTCAGAGACCTACAGCTCCGCTGCAAGGTCCACCCTGCTCTCCGTACTTCCGGACAAGTTCACATCGAAGGATATGCAGTCGGCAGCAGTCCAGATAGGCAAATCTATCAGGACCGTGGAGCGCCAGATACGCCGCGCCATCCAGAACGGGCAGGTCAAAGAACTCAGCAAGGGCAGCTATCAGAAAAAATAAATTCAGAACGGATTCAGCCCCAGAGACAAGTAACCGGATAAGAATCAACGCTTTGGGGCTAATCCTTTAATTAACTGAAAATGAGTAAGAAATGGGGCTTTTATACAAAAAGTTCGATAATTTTCGTAAATTTGTTGGTTTTATGGCGATTTACGTCCAAATATTAAGCAAGCAATGGCTCTGAAAAAGAATATAAATAAAAAGTTTACTTTCATTGACCTCTTCGCTGGATGCGGAGGGTTAAGTGAAGGTTTTCTTGAGTCTGGCCATTTTGAGTCATTAGCTCATGTTGAGTGGGAAATTCCGATGGTTGATACCCTGCGACATCGACTTTCAACTCATTGGGGCTTTTCCGAAGAAAATGCGAAAAAATCCGTAATACTGTTTGATATCCAAAATACGAACGAACTCATCAACGGTAAATGGAAAAAAACATCAATTGACAAATACGGTGAATACAATCACCCCGATATCATTTCAAAAGGGCTTAAAGGTCTAATCGGAAGCAAAAAAGTGGATTTAGTCATCGGTGGGCCACCTTGCCAAGCCTACTCAATTCACGGTCGTGCGACTGATAAAAATTCTATGCAGGATGATTACCGTAATTACTTGTTTGAGAGTTTTGTTAAGGTCGTGAAAGCATTCAAGCCCGATGTATTCGTTTTCGAGAACGTTGTTGGAATTTTATCAGCAAAGCCTGGCGGAATTCATGTAACGGAAAGAATTTATAAGGCGTTTACAGCTGCTGGATATGAGATTCGCACGCCTGCTGCCCTAAATGAGTCTATTTATAATGCTGTGGACTTTGGTGTACCACAGAATAGACCAAGAGTCATTATTTTAGGAGTAAGAAAAGGTGGAAAATACAATTTAGATGGTCTTTATAGGGCAATAACTTCAGAGTTGACGACAGAGCACAAAACTGTACGTGACGCTATCTCTGGGCTTCCAAAGATACTTCCTTTGGACAAGCCTGTTAAAAATGGTCGTGGAAGTATTTCCCATAAAGTAATTGACCCTCGCCCTGAGATATTGCAACATGAGCCGAGATACCATGCCATTCGCGAAATTAATGTTTTCCGTAAGTGGGTAACAAACAATATGAATTCTTTATCTCAGAAGGAGAAAATTGATTTTTACTTTAAAGTCACAGGGCATAAAACTCTCTATGCCAAATATAAAAATCTAGAATGGGACAAGCCTTCTCATACTATTGTTGCGCACTTAAGCAAAGATGGTTATATGTTCATACACCCAGACCCAGAGCAGGCAAGAAGCATAACAATACGCGAGGCGGCATTATTGATGTCATTCCCTTTGGATTACGAGTTTTTAGGGACCACGGCAATGTGCTTTAAGATGATAGGCAATGCTGTGCCTGTCATTATGGCTAAAGGCATTGCTAACGGAATAGCAAAAGAGTTGGAACAATGAATGTATTAATAGCATGCGAGGAGAGTCAAGCTGTCTGCAAGGCGTTTAGAAAACGCGGTCATAATGCATACAGCTGTGATATATTGGAATGTAGTGGCGGACATCCTGAATGGCATTTTCATCAAGATGTCCTCAAAGTTATTTCGGAGAAAGGCGGAAAGCTGGAGAACGGAGAAGAATATTACTTACCAGAAGGTCAGAATTGGGATCTAATGATAGCACATCCGCCTTGTACATATTTATCAGTCAGTGGCGCTCGCTGGCTTTACCATCCTGATGACGCAGGGCTCCCTGTTGAGCAACGTAGAGAGCACCCCCATCATTTAGGGAGAAGGCAGATGCAAAAAGACGCAATGGAGTTCTTTATGGAGTTCACCAAAACTGATATACCTCATTGGGCTATAGAGAATCCAGTAGGGATAATGAATTCTAAGTACAGAAAAGCCGACCAGATTGTACAACCTTTTTGGTTTGGTGATTCTGCATCAAAGAAAACCTGCCTTTGGCTTCACAACTTGCCATTGCTTAAACCAACAAAGATGGTTGACCCCGGCGAGAGAGTTGTGCTATCAAGTGGGAGAACGCTACCGAAATGGTATTCTGACTCCTTTAACACAAAAATATCCACAGAGGAAAGGAGAAGACTCAGAAGTAAAACATTCCCAGGTTTTGCTGAAGCACTTGCTCAGCAATGGGACAAAATAGATGAGATATGATATACGTCACTAAATTTCGCGCTAATGACCTTAACCCATCTAAGGGCAAGCAGATTGAATTCAACATTGGAGTTATCAAAAATCTCTTTCAGTTTACTTCTGACCAAGAATTTGCCGAATTTTCGTGCTTTTCCTTGGCGGACGAAACTATTCGGAGGACAATAGCTGTTTCATTTAAGAAAAGCCCGGCACGAGGAGATTATAAGATATACCAGAATGCCGACGGCAGTATGGACTTAAAAGATTTTTTTCTTGATGTCCTACACCTTTCAAAGGATGATAATCTGAATGATTTTTATGCTATAAAAAAAACGGCTGCTAAAAAATACTCGCTTTACTATATCCCGAACTCCCCTTTCTTCTCTTCTTTCTTTGAGGCATTGTCTGAAGATCAGATGGTATTTCTTGATAAGAAGTCAGAAGAAAATGATAAAGCTAACATATTTCAGATCACTCCATTGCAGACTATCGTCTACGGATGCCCTGGCACCGGAAAGTCTCATATGGTGAAGGGGGAAACGGAGGGAGAGCACGGCGAGAAGACCATCTGGTACGACGAGAGCGGGGCGAGAGTCGAATCCCCTACCGAGGAGCAGAAGAAGACCTTCTCCAACAACATCTTCCGCACCACCTTCCACCCGGACTACGACTATGCCACATTCGTGGGCTGCTATAAGCCGGTCAAGAATGACGCCGGCGCGCTTGATTACAAGTTCGTGCCTCAGGTCTTCACCAATGCCTATGTGTCCGCGCTCAGACACCCTGAAGACCCGATTTATCTCATCATTGAAGAAATCAACCGAGGCAACTGCGCCCAGATATTCGGAGACCTCTTCCAGCTGCTCGACCGCACGGCGGGTGTCTCTGACTTCGTGATCAAGCCGGACACGGAGCTGGCGAAATATCTCAAGTCGGCTGGCGTACCGTCGGAGAGCCTCTGCCTTCCGGCGAACCTCCACATCTACGCCACGATGAACACCTCCGACCAGAGCCTCTTCCCTATGGACAGCGCGTTCAAGCGCCGCTGGGCTATGGAATATAAGCCGATCGAGTACGAGCATCCGGTCGCTTCCAAGTTCACCGTCACCATCGCCGGCAAGACCTACAAATGGGTTGACTTCCTGAAATGGGCGAACTTCAAGATACGCGAAGCCACCAACAGCGAGGACAAGCAGATGGGCGAGTTCTTCATCAAGAGCAAAAATATCGAGGAGAAGGAATTCGTCAACAAGGTGATGTTCTACCTCTGGAACGACGTCTGCAAGGACTACTACAACCCTCGCCGCGTAACCCAACAGTTCTTTATGAGGATAACATCTCCTAACGAGAACGAGCAGGACTACTTCACCTTCGCCGAACTCTTCGACAAGAAGAGAAACGCCGGATCACGCCTGCTTACCGGCTTTATGGACTACCTCAAAGCGGCATATCTGGAGAAACACCCGGACGAAGCCGATTCAGCCACCTCCCCTGCCCCCGAGGCGTAATGAAGTTTGACCCCGCTAAAACTTTATCCGCCCGATGCGCATCTACTTCGAAGGACACCGCTATAACGCCGACCAGATAGAACCATATCTGGACGGACTGAACTTGTTGGATATCGACACTAAGAACAACAAGCGCTGGACTGACCGTATAGGGTACCTGTTCGTCTCGAAGGAAATCTACAGCGGACCGATATTCATCCTGCCGAAATCCTTCCTCATATCTGAGAAAGGCAAGGAAGACCTTGTCCTCGGAATGGACGGCATCTACCCTGAAGATGTCATCGACACCGACGACCCGCAGAACCCCTTCGAGGAGACGGGCGAAAGCACATTCCTCCCGGAATTGAGTCTCTGGCTCTACCGTGCGCTCAATCGCTTCCGCGAAGAAAACGAAGGCACCACCATAGCCCAGACTGCGAACCTTGACGCGCAGCTCCCCGACAACGACACTCGTGACAACGACTTCCTCAGCACCGCTCTGGACCTCATCGACTTCCTCAAGGACCACCGCAATCTGTTCACCCAGATCAGCCTTATAAACCACAGCGGACGCGACAAGATAGACTGGCCGAAAACCGTGGCCGGAGACCCTTTCTTCAACGACGGCGAGCCGTGGTATCTTGAGCCGGAGATAAAGGACAAGGTAATCAACATCGACGACACGCTGATCATCCTCTACTACTCCGTCCTCAAATACCTCAGGGACAAATACAAGTTCCCCATCAACCTCGGCGAAGTCCCCTACACGCTTCTCACCACCGATGAAGTCCAGAACCTCATAGACACCGGCGTCGGAAGCAAGCAGATGCAGCGCATCCGCCACCAGTACTTCCGCGACGACCTCAAGCACCTCTGGACGCTGCTCGACTCGTTCTTCACCTACAACACCTCCGACGATGACAAGGACAAGCGCGAGGAACATCTCCTCGTCAGCGACTTCCAGATTGTCTTCGAGGCGATGATAGACAGGCTGATAAGCGACACCCACGGAGTCGAAGACCTCAAGAAGCAGGACGACGGCAAGCTCATCGACCATATCTTCAAGTTCAAATCCCTCATCGACAACCGCTCCGACATCTACTACATCGGAGACAGCAAATACTATAAAAGCGGCGAGAATACACGACCTGAAGGCGTGGCGCTCTACAAGCAGTTCACCTACGCCAAGAACACCATTCAGTATCACATAGATACCTTCTACCTGAAGCACGGTCAGCTCCCGGGCAGCACCGAACGCAAAGTCTCGCTCAGGTACCGCGACACCCTGACGGAAGGCTACAACATCACGCCGAACTTCTTTATGCGCAGCCGCGTGACCCCAAGCGACATCCCGTACGACAAACCGGACATCGGAATGACCTACTGGGACAAATCCAAACAGCGCGAATACCCCGAGACCAACAAGCACTTCGAAGACCGCCTCTTCGACCGCGACACCCTCATCCTCCGCGAATTCAGCATCAGCCTGCTCTTCGTAATCGCCGCCTACGCCGGCTACGAAGAATCCTGCTGGGCATCCGACATCCACACCACCATCCGCAAGAGCTTCATCGAAAGCATCGACAAAGAATACGAATTCTACAAACTGACACCTCTCAACGTCACCACAGTGGAATTCGACCGAATCTACACCAAATGGCTCAACGGCAAGACCTACGCGATAGACGACCTCGATGACAGCCTCATCCTCGCCTTCGAGAAAAACGCCCGGGGCCGCGCAGACAAAGAGGCATTCGAGCGGCAGCGTTTCACCAAGACCGAAACCGGCGAAGAAATCCGCTACGACCTCTCCCCCACCACCCTCCAGCAGCTAAGCCAACGATAAAAACCCAAATAATCTGTAAATCCATTAAAACTACTCAATGGAGTATATTATTGTCATAGTAGCAATTGCACTATTAATACTGCTCCTCCGGCTACTTCCATCCAAAGGGAAAGTCGGAGAAAAACGGGTCGCTACCATACTCAAAAAACTCCCTGAAGACGACTATAAGGTCATCAACGACCTCCTGCTCTCCAGTAACGGATACAGCACCCAGATAGACCACGTTGTCGTTTCTGTATATGGCATTTTCGTCATTGAGACCAAGTTCTACAAGGGTTGGATTTACGGCGGCGAGAACAGCGAATACTGGACTCAGAACATCTACGGCAACAAATACCAGCTCCGCAACCCGATACAGCAGAATCAGGGTCATATCAGGGCGCTCAGATTCCTTCTCAAAGAATACGGAAACATCCCTTACATCTCGATAGTCGCATTTTCAAGGCAAGCCAGTCTCGGCGTGGATGCCCATACCCCGGTCATCTATTGGGACGAAATCCGTCGGGTAATCAATCAGTTTGAGAATAAAGTACTGACACAAAGCCAAGTACGAAACATCTACGATTACCTTCTCGCCCACAATGTAGAAGATAAGAATGCCAAGAAAGAGCATATCTACAATGTTCGGCACAATGAACTCAAACGCGACATCGCGGTCGAAAGCGGCATCTGCCCAAGATGTGGCGGAACACTGACGCTACGCCAGGGCAAATACGGCAAATTCTACGGCTGTTCCAACTATCCCAAATGCAAATACACTACTCCGTACTGAATCTCTTATACGCAATACTACTTTAAATATTAACCATTTAACTACATTCCCTATCTTATGAAAAAAGAGCTTCTTATCCTTTCGTTCATCTTTATGATGACGTTACCTTTTTGCGCTCAGGCACAGAATAAGGGCTACGAGAAATCCATCGAACTCAATGGCGGCATACCCATCGACAAGTACAGCAAATACTCTTTGGGCATCACAATGATGAACGGCTACAGGTTCAATGATTTCCTCTATCTGGGCGCCGGTGTCGGATACGAATACTTCAACGCCCTGTATTACACGTCATACGAATATCTCGGGAGAGGTCGTTCTAACAGCTATAGCGACTATTATGGAAAGAATATGCTTAGACTGTTTGCACGCGTGAAGGCAAACCTTACAAAGACTAAGGTATCGCCATACTTTGCCGGCGACATAGGATATACCTTTGATTTCAATGCAAATGGATATGGCACGACATCAGGATTAATGTTTGAGCCTCAATTCGGTATAGACTTCAAACTTCCGGAGAAGATTGGTCTCTATGTCGCTGTCGGCTACCGAGGACAACAAAACAAATATGACCGATATGATCTTACTTATGGCGATGCCGGCTCATACGATGAGCATGTCCTCGCCGGACTTATTGATATAAAGTTCGGCATAAAGTTCTGATTATGAAGTTGTAGCAGATGATGACGATTCAATTCGAGCCGCCACCGTTGCATAAAATCTCAATAACAACACACTACCACCGTATGCCTGACCACCTGACTCCCCTGCAGCGGCACGAATGTATGTCGCACATCCGCTCGAAGGATACCCGCCCCGAGCAGGCGGTCAGGCGTGCGCTGTGGCGGAGGGGCTATCGTTACAGACTGAATGTCCGCACTCTGCCCGGCACGCCGGACATTGTCCTGCCGA
>CAVAID010000056.1:0-13363 GCA_963588685.1 bacterium | reverse complement strand
CATCGACACCAAGGCATCCGTCAGCTCCGCCGACGGAAAGTTCACCTGGAGCAAGGGTGACGCCATCGGCATCTACAACGGCTCGACTTTCGACAAGCTCATGACCGGCGACGCCGACGGCTCGGCCAGCGCCACATTCCGGGGATTCGTGACCGGCACCGCTCAGGACTATGCCGTGTTCCCGTACAAATTCCAACCTAAGTACAGCGAAAGCAAACTCACCGTCACCTTACCTGCATCCTATGAGTGGAAGGCAAACGAGGCCAACACCCCGATGCTTGCGACATTCGGTTCTTCATCATCTAATTCTCTTTCCCTAAGCTTCAAGCATCTGGGGGGCCTCGTCAAGGTGACTGTCAACAATATGCCGGCCGATGCCGCCAAGTTCGTGTTCAACACCGACAAGGACATCACGGGCGCGTATGAGGTCAGCAACCTCGGCTCCGCCACGGAGACTCCGCAGATCAGCTCTGCCTGCAATGCCCGGGATAACGAGGTGACATTCACGTTCACCGCGGGCGCAGTGGCGGATATGGACTTCTATATCCCTGTGCCTGTGGGCGACTATGTGTTCGGATTCAAGCTCCTCGATGCTGAGGGCAGTGAGATACTTGCGAAGCAGGGCAGCACCGTCAATTCCGTCGGGAGGGCGACTCTCCTCGTGATGCCCACTCTGACCTGCACCAGCGCAAGCGGCGGCGGCGAGTCCTCAACGGTCCGCGCCACCATACCTGCAGGACATGTAGGCAATTTCTATCTTCCTGATACCAAGGCTGATGTGGTGGTAAACATCGCCGGCGACTGCAGCGACCCTATCGCTCTGGTTTATGCCGAAGGCGCAGCCAACAAGCCTGCCAATGTGACCGTCAATGCGGGCGAATACAAGATTAGCAGCCTGACCATCACTCTCCCTGAGAGCCATGTCGATGTGGTCGGCGGCACCTATACCACCATCACAGCCAAGACCAGCCTCAGCACTCTCGTGCTCGGGCAGAATGCCAAGATTGAGAAGCAGCTCGCAGTCATCGGCGGCAGCGCCGAGATTGCAGGCTCAGTTGCGGCGGTGTCCGTGTCCAGGGATGTTCCGGCAGAGGCATCCATTACCATCGCTCCTACAGCTACCGATATCGCTACGCTTGAAGTGGCCGGCGGCGGAAAGATCGAGATTGCCGCTCCGGTGGCCAGCGTGACTATCGCCGAGAGCGTGCCTGTGACGGCCGAGATCAACGTGGCCAAGGATGCTAAGGTGGAAAGCCTGGCAGTTACCGTAGGCAATGTGTCGGTTGAAGGCACAGTGGCCAGCGTTACCGTCAATGCCGCCAGCGCCGAAGCGAGCGAGGAGGCCAAGGCTGCGACTACCGTCATCCGGGTTACAGGACAGGTTACCGGTACCCTTACCAACAACAACGACAATGCTGCAGTGGTTGCCGAATCCAATGGCTCAGAAGGCAGCAATATTGCCAATGTGGCAGGTACCAACCAGGTGGTTAAAACTTATTCGGAATTCGTCAAGGACAAGATTGCCGCAGGCGGCACCATCGACCTTGAGCAGGATATTACCGGAGAATTTACCGTTACCAAGACCGTTATCCTCAACCTTAACGGACATTCAATCTCATCATCTGCAAGCGAGATCCCTACGATTACCGTTGAGAAGACCGGAAACCTTACCGTCAACGGAGGAGAGAAAGGTCAGATAAGCCATAGCAAGATATTCGCTATTGCTAACGATGGAGAACTTACTCTTAACCAGGGCCGCTATATTGGCAACAAAGCAATTCAAAACAACGGGAAGGCTACTTTCAACGGCGGTTACTATAAGGGAGAATTTGCTTCAATTAACAATGTTAACAGCGCCGTTGCTGTTTTCAGCAATTCCATCACATACGATGCTCCTTATGCCGCGTACAAAGGCTATGGTGCTAGTCTGAGTTTCGGCAAGGGCGTTTCTCTTCCGATGGTGTATGTGATTTTCGAGAATTGCGATAGGAACTGTGCTTATGTAGCAGACGAGACTGCTCTCCGCGCGGCCCTCGCAGATAACAAAGTGCAAATCATCATCCTCAATGAAGACATCGCTCTCGCCAAGACCATAGAGCTCGCGAGTGGAAGCAAAGCGATTATCGACCTCAACGGCCACAGGCTCAGCGCCAAGTCATCCGCGCTCTACAAGAGCCGGATTGCCATCTTTGCCGTGAACGGCGGCGGACTTACCGTTAAGAACGGTTCCCTCGGCGACGATGCTCAGAAGAATTTCTACGGGATTTATTCGGGCAGCAGCTCCTCTGTGGTCAATCTCGAGAATGTGACCTATGGCCAGAAAGTCACTTACGCATTCAACGGCTCCGGTGGTAAGTTGGAGGCTACAGGCTGCGCGTTCTACGGCTGGCTCTCCGGCTGGCATCAGGGCGGCAAATTCACGAACTGCGAGTTCAATGTAGGTAAGGCTTATTATGCGGTGGCCGTCTGCTACGGTAACACGACATTCGACAGCTGCAAATTCTTCAAGAACGGAGTTGATGCTGATGAATACAACGGACCGGATTCTGACGGATACTATCGCCACAACTATGTAGTCTCCGGCTATGAGCCTGCTGAGAGCATCAGCTTCGTAAACTGCAAGTTCATAGACGCATCTGGCGCTGAGACTGCCATTTCCGCAACAAACCACCCATACCATGACAAGGGCACTTGTCCGGAAGGCTGGGGCGACGGCAAGGTTGAGGCAGGTTCAGTCACCGTTGACGGAACGGAAGCATCCAAGTGCCTGACTCTCGTGTCCACCGTGGCGGAGCTCAAGGCCGCATTCGCCGCCGGCGGAAACATCAAGCTTATGAACGACCTGACCGTCAGCGAGTCAATTGAGCTGAATTCCGGCAAGCAGGTCAATCTCAACCTCAACGGCAAGACCGTTGACGGCACCGGAGTACGGGCATTCGTAGTAAACGGTGGCGATCTGACCATTGGCGGAAACGGAAAGATGATTGCCGCCAACAAGACCGGCGACAATAATGCGATCCTGAATGTGTATAGCGGCAAACTCACATTGAATGAGATGTATATGGAGGGGGCAAATGCCTGCATCGCCGTGACGGGCGGTACTGCATACATCAATGACGCCACCGTCAAAGCGCTAAATGGCGGCTGCTGTGTCCATGCTTCATCATCGGGTGTGGTAAATGTCAACGGATTGACATTCACCTGCGGCGGCGACGATCCTAAAGGCCCTGGCGCCTGCTGGGCTCAGGACGGCGGCACAGTCAATATCTATGACGGTACATTCAACGCGGCACCTTTGAACAACAAGACCCATGAGCTTGAGGTTCTCCAGGCTAATTATTGCCTCTTCGATTACACCGGCCTCTCCGGGTATAATACAGGTAATATCAATGTCTATGGCGGCACCTTCCTCGATTTCAACCCTGCCAGCAATTATGCGGGCCACAGCTTCCTCGCCGACGGATATGAGGTAGTCCAGGACGGGACCACCTACACCGTAAGGAAGGCAAGCGCCAAGTAACGACACGATTAAGTCAAACCAACTAAAAAGCAAGAAATGAGATCAATGACTGAATACAAGAATGAGTACATCTCGCCGGAGTGCGAGGTGGTGGAAGTGGAGCTGGAGCGCAGTGTGCTTCAGGGCAGCGGCGGGGGCATCGGCTCCAGCAGCACCGAAGGCGTGACAGAGGAAGATTACAATATGTAAAAGGCCATGAGACCGATAAGACGAACCTTCCTCGCGCTTGCGGCCCTTGCGGGACTGGCGGGCTGTGCCAAGGAGCAGCCCGCTCCCGGGGCCGGTCCTGACGCGGACGGATATGTCACCCTGCGCGCGACGCAGGAGACTCCGGGTACCCGCGCCATCATCGGCGGCGCCGACAACAAGTCCATATTCTGGTCCGAGGGCGACGCGCTCAGCGTGTTCGATGCCGCGGGCAAGAACGAGAAGTTCAACATCAGCGGTGGTGCCGGTACTTCATCCGGCACCTTCCGTGGCCTGTTTGAATCCGTTCCTTCCACCTATGTGGCGCTCCACCCTTACCAGGCGGCCGTGACGCTGAGCAGCGCCGAGGGCGCATACAGGCTCGGCGGCGTAGTTCTGAAGAGCGAGCAGAAGGCCGTGGCGGGCAGCTTTGACTCTGCCGCCGCGCTGATGACGGCGCAGTCCGCCGACAGCGCTCTCGGATTCAGGAATGCCGTGGGCTTCGTCAAGGTAAAGCCGGAGTTCGACTGCAGCAAGATTACCCTCGTGAGCAAGTCCTCTGCGGACGCGCTCGCGGGGACGGTCGAGTTCGGCCTGGCCTCCGACGGCACTCCAAGCGTGTCTTCAGTCGCTGATGCATCCAGCAAAGTCTCCATCTCCGGCGACATCAAAGCCAATTCTACCTACTACATAGCGGTGCTCCCGGTCACTCTCGCCAACGGATTCAGGCTGATCTTTACCGACAGCACCGGCGACCGGACCAAGGAGACCGACAAGTCATTGGAGATCGGGAGAAGCAATGTCAAGAACCTCGGCGGCTTCGCCACCGATGCCCTGGATGAGATCCCGTATGTGACCTTCTCGGCTGAAGGCGCGCAGAAGTTTGCCTTTACCCTGCCTGATTATGAGACTGCGGCAGCGGAGCTCGGTACATTCGAGTATTCCGTGAATGGCGGCGAATGGATCGCCGTCACTTCCGGAGAGGAGATTGCTTTCGGCGGCTCTGCCGGCACTCTGCGCCTGCGCGGCATCAGCCCTAAGGGCACGGCGGTTTCCGAAGATTACTACAGCAACATTTCATTCTCCAATGATGAGGTCGAAGTTTCCTGTACCGGCGACATCCGGACCCTCATTGACTGGGAGAATTATGACTCCGTCGGTACCGGGGACGCCCGCTTCTGCAGCCTGTTTGAAGAGTGCTCCGTGCTCACTTCTGCTCCGGGACTCCCGGCGACGAAACTTGCAGACGGCTGCTACTCCTATATGTTCAAGTTCTGTACTGTGCTGACGGAAGCTCCGGCACTGCCGGCCGAGACGCTTGCAGACTGGTGCTATTCGGAAATGTTCTACGGCTGCACCAAGCTTACCGAAGCTCCGGCGCTTAATGCAATGAATCTTGCCGACTACTGCTATGCCAATATGTTTTTCGGTTGCAGTATGCTGAAGAATGCTCCGGCTCTGCCTGCAACGACGCTGGCCGAAGGGTGCTACTGCGAAATGTTCCACGGATGTACAGCCCTTAAGACCGCTCCGGTGCTGCCGGCTGCCAAGCTCGTGCTGTATTGCTATATGAATATGTTCTATAGCTGCCCAAGCCTGAATGAAGTGATTATCAAGGTGACCGATACCGATATGTCACAGCAGTCGAACATAGAGCTTTATGCTTTAAACTATTGGCTCGAAGGAGTCGCTTCAAGCGGCACAATCTACATGGACGATACGTTCACGAACCTTCCGACCAACAGCAGCGACGGCATTCCGACCGGCTGGAACGTCAAGAGCCTCAGCGAGATACCGGACGATGCGCCGTATGTGACCTTCTCGGCTGAGTCGGAGCAGGGGTTCTCGATTAACGGATCTACGCCGCTGCAGCAAGGAACATTCGAGTATTCAGTGGGCGGCGGCGCCTGGACCGCAGTTGTCTGCGGCCCGGAGATCGCTTTCGGCGGCTCCTATGGCGACCTGCGCCTGCGCGGCAAGAGCCCTGAGGGCACGGCGGTTTCCGACGTGGACTGCAGCACCATCACATTCTCTTACGAATATGTCTCTGTCGCCGCTTCCGGTGACATCCGGACCCTCGTGGACTGGGAGAACTACAGCACCGTTGACACCGGGAATGCCAGGTTCTGCTGGCTGTTCTACGAGAATTCTATGCTGACTTCCGCCCCGGAATTGCCGGCGACGAAACTTGCAGACTGCTGCTATTCGGAAATGTTCTTTAACTGTTCTGAATTGACGGCTGCCCCTAAGCTGCCTGCGACCGTGCTTGCGGATTACTGCTATCGGGGAATGTTCGAGAACTGCGAATCTCTGGGGACCGCCCCGGCGCTGCCGGCGACCAGCCTGAAGAAGGGCTGCTACAGCTCTATGTTCCGCGGCTGCAACTCGCTGGAGAAAGCTCCGGAACTGCCTGCAGAAACGCTGGTGGACGATTGCTACAGCTATATGTTTACCGACTGCATCTATCTGGATGAGATAACCCTCAAGACCAAAGATGCGTCCGCGACCGACTGCCTGACCGGGTGGGTTAATGATGTGGCGGGGCTTGGTACCTTCCACAAGTACAATTCCCTTACCCTGCCTGAGGGCGCCGATGGCATCCCGACCGGCTGGACCATCGTCAATCATAGCGACAACGACTGGAACACCATCGTCGAATCCGGCGGCACTTCAAGCGGCGACAGCGGCCACCTTACTTTCAAGGTAAGCGGGGCGCAGACCTTCGGGATGACCGTTGCGAGCGGGCTGGGACTTGACGGGGCTGGCAGCTACTTCGAGTATTCTACCGACAAGGGCGCGAACTGGATTAAGTTCACTGAGACCGTCTCCGGAGTTTCGTTCTCCGACGAGCTCTGGCTCCGCGGCATCAGCCCTAAAGGCACATCCGTAGGCCAGAACTCCGGTCAGTACGGCATCATCTCATTCGGCAACAGCGGCGTCAAGGTGGCCGCCAGCGGCGACATCAGGTCGCTCGTCAACTGTGCGGACTACAAGAACGCCGACACCTCTGACGCCCGATTCATCGGTCTGTTTATGGGTTGTCAGGCGCTTACTTCCACTCCGGACCTGCAGTCAACCAAACTTGCAGACCAGTGCTATGTGTGGATGTTTGCGAATTGCACTTCATTGACCAAGGTGCCGGATGTGCTGCCGGCTACCGAACTCGCTGCATATTGCTATATTTTGATGTTTGCGGGCTGCACTTCGCTTGAAACTGTCCAGGAGAATATGCTGCCGGCTACGGACCTCAGTATCGTAACTCCTGATTATACAGCTTATGCCGTGGATTGCTATGCGTCAATGTTCGCAAACTGCACCTCGCTGAAGAACGCTCCTAAACTGCCGGCGACCACTCTCTCGGGCGGCTGCTATACCGCAATGTTCCGCGGGTGTACTTCGCTTACGGCTGCACCGGAACTCAAGGTAACTGAAATGCAGGAGAGCTGCTACAGCGGCATGTTCGGAGGTTGCACCTCGCTGACCCAAGCCCCAGCCCTCCCGGCCACGACCCTTGCATACAAGTGTTATGAGAACATGTTCGAGGGCTGCACTTCACTGACCGAAGCCCCTGAGCTCCCGGCGGAAAAGCTTGCCGAAATGTGCTACGAAGAGATGTTCCGCGACTGCAGCAGTCTGCAGAAGATAACCGTCAAGGCTAAGACAAACGACTCGCAGGCTACCCAGCTCTGGCTCACCGGAGTTGCGGGCGCCGGCACCATCGACAAGTATCTGTCGTTCACTCCGGAAGTGACCCCGTCCGGCTGGACCGTGGTCAACCACATCGACACCGACTGGGACACCATCTACGACCCGACCGATACGCCGTATCTTTCCTTCACTGCCGATCAGCAGGTGTACTATTTCGGTATGACCGTTCCTTCTTCGTTTGCTGGAAAATTCCAGTATTCGCAGGATAAGGGTCTCAGCTGGACTACGATCAATTCCTCCGTTTCAGGCCTCTGGCTTGGCGGCTCAGTTGAACTCTGGCTGCGCGGTACCAGCGAATATGGCACAAGCTACAACGGCGAAAGCTGCCAGATTACTTTGACCCCATCAATGACTACCAGCGTAACCGTATCCTGCACCGGAGACATCAGGGCTCTGATTGATTACAGCAAATACAAAACAGTCGTGACGAGAAATGCCAGCTTCGCAATGCTGTTCAAGGACTGCAAGTACCTTTCCTCTGTCCCTTCTCTCCCGGCCAAAAACCTTAAAGAATCCTGCTATTCCGAGATGTTCTCCGGTTGTACCGGTCTTAAAACCGTGCCTGCGGGCCTCCTGCCTGCGACAACTCTCAAGGCCAGCTGCTACAGCGGCATGTTCAACGGTTGTACAAATCTGGAATCCGCACCCGCGCTGCCTGCGACAACTCTCAAGGCCAGCTGCTACAGCAACATGTTCAATGGCTGTCAATATCTGACATCTGCACCGGAGCTGTCTGCAGCTATACTGGCGGAGAAGTGCTATGAGGCTATGTTCCAAAGCTGCTATTCGCTGACTGAAGTGCACATGAAGGCGACTGATGTCTCTGCGACCGATTGCCTTTCCAACTGGCTCTGCGACACTGACGGGGGCACCATCTACAGCGCGCTGGATGCGGAGACCATCATAGGGGCATCCGGTAAAATCGAAGACTGGTCAGTAGTCAGGAAATATTAATGATTAATAACATAATACCAATGAAATCAACAACATACAAGAAAGTTTACACCTCGCCGGAGTGCGAGGTGGTGGAAGTGGAACTGGAAAACTCAGTACTCCAGGGGAGCGGAAGCGGCTCCGGCCCGGGCGGAGGCACCGAAGGCCTCATCGATGACCTGTTTGACTGGACTACATCTTAATGAGGAGGACAGAATATGAATACTAGATTACGCAAATCCATATTCGCGCTTGCCTCGCTCGCGCTGATGGCAGGCTGCGCCAAGGAGCAGCCCGTGGCTCCGGAGACCGGTCCTGACGGTCTCGTAACCCTGCGCGCAGTGCAGGAAGTTCCCGGCACCCGCGCCCTGATCGGCGGTGCGGACAGCAAATCCATCTTCTGGTCGGAGGGCGACGCGCTCAGCGTGTTCGATGCCGAGAGTGCCAATGTGAAATTTACCCTTAACGGGGGAGCCGGCACCACTGAAGGCAGCTTCACGGGCCAGCTCGAATCGACCCCGTCCAGCTATGTGGCTCTCCACCCTTATCAGGCGGACGCCGAGATAAGCTATGCCGAGGGCGCATACAAGATAAGCGGAGTGACGCTGAAGAGCGGGCAGAGGGCTGTGGCAGGCAGTTTTGACCCTGCCGCCGCCCTGATGACCGCGCTCGGCGGCCAAGACCTCAATTTCAAGAACGCCGTGGGCTTCGTCAAGGTGAAGCCCGAGTTCGACTGCAGCAAGATCACCCTCGTGAGCAAGAATTCTACTGTTGCGCTCGCGGGCAAGGCGGATCTCAGCCTGGCGTCGGACGGCATCCCCAGCGTCGAGACAGTAGCGGAAGCAAGCAGCAGCATCTCCATCTCCGGAGACATCAAAGCAAATTCTACCTACTATATAGCTGCGCTTCCCGCTACGCTCGCTGACGGGTTCCGTCTCATCTTCACCACGGCTGAAGGCGACAAGTACCGCGAGACCACCAAGTCCCTGCAGATCAAGAGGTCCGGCGTGCACGACCTCGGCGGCTTCCAGAGCGAAGGGCTGAGCGGCATACCGTATGTGACCTTCTCGGCTGCCGACGCGCAGACATTCAATATGACTGTTGGCTCCAGCCTCAGCCTCGACGGCACGACCAGCTATTTCGAGTATTCCACCGACAATGGCACCAGTTGGACCAGGTTCACTTCCAGCGTGTCCGGCATCGCCTTCGGCGGCTCGGCGGGCGACCTGCGTCTGCGTGGCAAGAGCCTCAAGGGCACGGCAACTCTCGGCGAATACAATTATCCTCTCTCCAGCCACATCGTTTTCGGAAACAATACTCCTGTGGCCTGCTCCGGCGACATCCGGACCCTCGTTGACTGGGAGGACTATGCCGCTGCCGAAACCGGTGATGCCAGATTCTGTGAACTGTTCGAAAGCTGCTCGGCCCTGACATCGGCTCCCGATCTCCCGGCTACCAATCTCGCAGATTACTGCTACTACGCAATGTTCTTCGACTGTACTTCTTTGGCGGCTGTGCCTGAGGACCTGCTCCCTGCCACAGAGCTCGCGGAATCTTGCTATGCAAGTATGTTCTCCAGCTGCACCGCTCTGACGGGCGCTCCGGACCTCCCGGCGACAAAGCTTGCCCTGGATTGCTATATGAATATGTTCGACAGCTGCCAGAAACTGACAGATGCTCCGGCTCTGCCTGCGACGACGCTGGCGAAAGCCTGCTATGAGCAGATGTTCTACCACTGCGCGGCCCTTAAGACCGCCCCGGAGCTGCCGGCTCCTACGCTTGTCGTCGACTGCTACTCCAAGATGTTTGCAGGCTGCTCAAGTCTGGAAGAGGTAACCATCAAGGCTACCGACATATCGGCCAAGGACTGTTTGGAAGACTGGCTCTATGCTACGGCATCTTCGGGAACAATCTACAAGAGCAAGAACCTTACAACCCTGCCTGCCGGCACCAGCGGTGTCCCTAGCGGCTGGAATACGGTGGATTATGACGCTTCTGCGGGCCCGACCGGCTACATCGTATTCTCCGCTGCCGACGCGCAGACATTCAATATGACTGTTGGCTCCAGCCTCAGCCTCGACGGCACGACCAGCTATTTCGAGTATTCCACCGACAATGGCACCAGTTGGACCAGGTTCACTTCCAGCGTGTCCGGCATCGCCTTCGGCGGCTCGGCGGGCGACCTGCGTCTGCGTGGCAAGAGCCTCAAGGGCACAACTGCTGCGACTTCGTCCAAGCAGAGCAGCATGATTACATTCTCCAACGGCTCCGTACCTGTCTCCTGCACCGGCGACATCAGAGGCCTTGTTGACTGGGAGAACTTTGAAACCGTCGAGACCGGGAATGCACGCTTCTGCTTCCTGTTCAAGGGCTGCTCCGCTCTGACATCAGCTCCTGCACTCCCGGCGACAACGCTTGCCGACTATTGCTACTTCGGCATGTTCCAAAACACTTCACTGGTCGAGACCCCGGCCCTGCCTGCAAAGACCCTCACCACAAACTGCTACCAGAGTATGTTCTATGAGTGCAAATCTTTGGAGGAGGTGGCTGAGATCTCGGCTGAGACGCTTGCTCCGACCTGCTGCGAAAATATGTTCGCATTTTGCGAGAAGCTCGCCAAGGCACCGGCCCTCAATGCAATGACCCTTGCCGAGGAGTGCTACCGCTCTATGTTCCAGGGCTGCTCCGCGCTGGTGGAAGCTCCTGCCATACTGCCTGCGATGACACTGGCCGAAAATTGCTACAACAATATGTTCGACGAATGTACCTCGCTGGAGAAAGGCCCTGTGCTCCCTGCAATGACGCTCGCGCCTCTGTGCTATGCCGGCATGTTCTCCAACAGCCCTAAGTTCAACGAGGTGGTAATCAAGGCTACCGATGCATCGGCAAATATGTGTCTGTTCAACTGGCTTGGCAGTGTCGCCGCCACGGGTACAATCTACAAGAGCGCAGACCTCAGCCTGACTAGCGGCTCCAGCGGTATCCCTGAGGGCTGGACGGTCAAGGGCCTTGACGAGGCTCCGGACTCAGGCTCCGGCTCAGGCTCCGGCTCAGGTTCGGGCTCAGGCTCGAGCGGCCACCTGAGCTTTACCTCAAGCGGCTCGCAGGAGTTCAGCATGACTTTCAACGATTTCACGCTTGGCTCATCCGAGTACTTCGAGTATTCCACCGACAAGGGCGCCAACTGGACCAGGTTCACGACCACCGTCAGCGGCGTCGCTTTCGGCGGCGGGACCGAGCTCTGGCTTCGCGGCAAGAGCGCCAAGGGTACGGGGGTTTCTACATTTGAAAGCTACAGTGCAATCGGTTTTAGCGACACCGGCGATGTGGCTTGCACAGGCGACATCAGGACTCTCGTTGACTGGGAGAACTATGCGAATGCCGATACCAAGGATGCAAGGTTCTGCATGCTGTTCTACGGATGCTCAGTCCTGACTTCCGTCCCTGACCTCCCGGCCACGAAGCTTGCCAGCGAATGTTACTGCTTTATGTTCGGTGACTGCACCGGTATCAGGTCCGTGCCGGCTAAGCTGCTGCCTGCGACTGAGCTTTCGGAGATGTGCTATGCTTACATGTTCTTTGGCTGCGAAAATCTGGCCTCGGCACCTGAGCTCCCTGCGACTAAGCTTGCAGAGCGGTGCTATGGCGCGATGTTCGACAGCGCTGCCTTTAGTGTAGCGCCTGAGTTGCCTGCAACGACACTTGCACCGTATTGCTACGCCAATATGTTCTCAAGCACGAATCTCGTGGAGTCGCCTGAACTGCCTGCGACCGAACTTGAGAAGGAGTGCTATTATGCCATGTTCTCCAACTGCAGAGCCCTCACAAAGGCTCCGGTGCTGAAGGCGACGACGCTGGCGGAAGCCTGCTACCAGCAGATGTTTAATAACTGTGACAGACTTACCGAGGTGCATATCAAGGCTACGGACATATCCGCCAAGAATTGCCTCCTCATCTGGCTCGGTGAGCCAAGGTTTACCTACACCAGCGGTACAATCTACTGCGCGGTGGATGAGGCGACCTTCAGGGCTGCGGCCAGCTCCGTGCCTCAGTACTGGACTGTTTCGAAGATTTATTAACGGTTTTGCCGGTTCGGCAGATTGCCGGCTGTTGATTTGGTTTGTCGGTTTTGTGGTTGGCCGGCAGTTGATCGGGTCCTTTGGCCTTATGGATTGCCGGCTTTTGATTCGGCCGCCGGTTTTATGAATTGTCCGGCTGTTGATTTGGAAAATCTGCCTTTTGCCGTCGGTTTTTTGGTTTGATTGTTTGCCGGCGGCAGGTTGCGGGGCTGAGGAGCTGTGATGGTACAGGTGCTATTATTTGATGTTTCTTTTTATGGTTTCATCACAGTTCCTCGCCCGGCAATATGAATAGGATTCCCGCCGGGCTTTGATGCCTTCCGGAGAGTCCACCAGGATTCCCGCCGGGCGGTCTGCCGCCCTCCGGAGAGTCCCCCTGACAAGAAGTTGGTTTGGAAAAACAACTTATATCGTGCTCGGGGCTGGCCATTTGAGCAGTGGCCAGCTCCTTTATTATTGGGGCTACCGCCCCAAACCCCTGCGCCCTCAAGGGCCTTTCCAACTTTTTGCTGGCGCAAAAAGTCCCGGCCCCGGGCGGTCCGCTGATGCGGACTTGTTAGTCAAACCAGGCAGCCGTAGCAATGTGCCAGCAACCCCTGCGCCCTCAAGGGCCTTTCCAACTTTTTGCTGGCGCAAAAAGTCCCGGCCCCGGGCGGTCCGCTGATGCGGACTTGTTAGTCAAACCAGGCAGCCGTAGCAATGTGCCAGCAACCCCTGCGCCGCTTCGACGGAGCTCAGCGACCGCAACATACCCCGAGCTGCCCTTCGTCACGGTCCGAGCCTGTCGAGGGGCCGTTCCGCCGCGCCTGCGGTTGCTGAACTTGTCGAAGCAACAAGGGACCACGGGGACTGGCCGGGCGATAGTGGCGCAGAGGGCCGTAGAATGAAGAATGTTCCGGCCACCCCCGCCTCTGGAAGGGGGACTGGCCGGATGAAT
>CAVAID010000055.1:0-13409 GCA_963588685.1 bacterium | reverse complement strand
ATGGCCAGGAACTCGGACTTGTCCGAGCGATAGAGCCGGCTGATCTGCTCCAGTTCCCTCTGTCTGCCAATAATGTGTTCAGTATTCATCGCTGCTGTTTTTTGCAAATATAAACGCTTCGCCGCATCATTCCAAGGAATCTCAGCCAAAATCACACAAAAACTTGCATTTTGGCTGAGATTTGTTATCGGAGATTACTTATTATAATTACGTGTTTGTTAGGTATTTAACTTTATCGTCGCGAATAATCTCAGCCAAAACAAGGCAAAATATCGCATTTTGGCTGAGATTCCGGCAGAACAGCCCCCGGCGCAAATCCCTCAATGTCGTCTCTTCGGAAATCAGCGGACCTGCAGTGGCGTTATTGAAAACCTGTTGAAAAATTCCCGAAAAAAGTCGCCGAAAAATTTGGAAATCTGCCCCCCCCCTATTGTACATTTGTGGCAATCTGCGAGTTGTGCATCCGGTAGGAAGAACTGAAGGGGAAGGGAATGCGGCGGGTGCGACAACGCGGAGGACAAAGGGACAGGTTCAACCAACTAATTGTTATTTTTAGATTATGACAGAGAAAAGATTCTACCGGTCTCCGGAAACGGAGACGACCCCGATGCCTCTCGAGGGCATCGTCTGCGCGAGCGCCCCGGGCACAAGCGGGATGAGTTTCGGCGACCCGTTCAGCGGGAACACGGAGGAGACGTGGTGACGCTCCGGAGTGAAACCACAAAAGACCAAGGAATTATGAAGAAGAACAGCATCATCATCGCGGCACTTGCCGCTGCCGCGGCACTCGCGGCCGCGTCCTGCACCAAGTCGGAGGCCCCTCAGAGTCCTGAAGCCCCGGAGCAGGCGAAGACCCTCAAGCTCAAGCTCGATGTCCCTTCTCTCGGGAGCGCAGCCGACACGAAAGCGGCAAAGACATCCTGGGCGGAGGGAGACAAGCTCAACATCTGGTTCGACGACTGGTGTCCTGCCAAGGATACGTCCCCCAGCGTCAAGCTCGGCACTCCGGAGCCGGACCTCGTCATCAGCTACGACGGCACGAAGTGGACCGCGGACGAGCTCAAGATGAGCGACAAATGCACCTACGACTCCTCCACCGAGACCGCAACCTACACCGCCCGCAGCCTCAAGGAGACCGGCAAGATGACGTTGGTATACGAGGGCTACAACGACCTCTCGAAATACACGACGAGCTGGTACAGACTTTCAGAGTGGTACGAGCCTGCAACTAAGCAGGTTATCAACTATTCCAATGACACTTACGCCTCCACTCTCGTGGCATACCTCGATGGCATCAGCTACACCTACGACGAGTCCTCCAACATCCTGACCGCGACCCTCTCCGGGTGGAAGTTCTACTCCAAGTTCAAGGTGCTGGTGAAGACCTCCGACACTTCGGTCAAGGGCAACGCCAACGGCTACGCCCTCCAGGTCTCATACGAAACCACGGACGCGAGCACGGGGACAACGACAACGAACTACGCGACCTGCAAGGGGGCCATCGTGGTCAATGTGGGGAGCAGCTATCCGACAACCAGCAACGGCTCGTCAAACTACAATGGCCTGCAGCTCGGAGTGGAGGAGGAGGACGGCATAGCGTTCTACTATGCTGGTCTGGGGGGCACAATCTCCACCGCGACCGACATCAAGTTCACCCTCCTGAAGCTCGGCAGCCATGCAGGAGACGAGACCACTGCCAGCTACACCGCGAAAGACAAGACATTCACCAATGACGACACCAAGTGCCAGGGCGTGAGCATCGACTACGCCAATTTCAAATAACATTTTCTCCATAACTGCTGCGCCAAGGCCGGACGGGACGCGTTCCCGCCCGGCCTTTCTTTGGTCGCGTCTCTATCTGAGAAAAGTTGGCTGCTGCCCCGGCCCGGAAAGCTGTCGGAGTCCTAATAGATGAACCCGATCATCCAGAGGGGGATTTTTCTTCCGGACGGAGATTCCGTGTCATCGGCAAGCACATATGAATCCTTTACGCCTGCTATCTGAGAGAATCCTTTGTCCGGGCCGCCCACTTCAAAAGTGTATTTCCCGTTGACCTTGAAGTCACCTTTTTCTTTGCCATACTCCACTTTATGGCCGACGGAAATATGGTTTATCGCAAATGTCTCACGCACAGTACCGATTTCCGGGCTATTACTGCATAGCGCGTAAAGCAGGTTTGTATTCTCCAGATATAGTTTATCAGGACGGGCGAGCTTCGCATAGTCCTTTGAACCCGAAAACAACAGATTCAACATCTTTGCCCGGCCGAGGTAATGAAGGTACAGGACCACTGTTTCCCGTGCAGCACCCACGGCCCGCGAGAGTTTGCTGGCATCAAGTTCAAAAGGCACCTGGTCCGAGATGATGTTCATAAGTTTTTTTAGTTTTGTCACCCCGGAAATGTCCACAAGACGAAGTTCCGGCAACTCGACTTCAAGGGTATAATTGACCGTCTGTTCTATTCTTGCATAGTAGGACTTAGGCCCCTCAAGATAAAAAGGGTAATATCCATACTTGAGATAATCCTTAAAATATTCCATCGGATGACACTTCGAAATTACGGAGTCTGCCAGATCAAAAGGAGATGCCAGAATGGAGTCCAGTGTGGCTTTAGGGAAATCAATGCTATGGTAAAACCTCAAATACTCACGAAAAGACAGACCTTGAATGTCGTATCTCACACATCTTCTGGACAAGTCGGCTTCAGCATTCAATATCTTAAGCAGCGAGGACCCGCTGATGACAATCTGCAAACGGGGATACAGGTCGTATATTTCTTTGAGTTCCGTACTCCACGGACCGGAGTATTTATGAATCTCGTCCAGAAATAACCGCTCTCCGCCCATAGAGACAAAACGGTCCACAAGTTCACTGATGCTATGATTGCTAAAGTACAGGGAATCCATAGAACAATACAGTATCTTCCTCGAATGCGGCGGGTAGTTGAGCTTAATGAACTGCCTAATCAAGGTTGACTTTCCTACGCCTTTCGGCCCCTGAATGGATATCAGACGGGCATCCCAATCTATCTCATCGATGTATTCTCTGACAATCTCCGTTGATGTTTCAGAATAATAACGGTCGTGTTTAAGAAAAAGAGAGTCCATAATTCATTGATTTCCGCAAATATATAAAAAGTGTCGGTTAGAACCGACACTTTTGCCGAAAAAATGAAGTTTCCAACCGACACTTTGTATATGCCACCGGCCCTACTCCAGCGTCCATTCTGGGCCGTCCTTGGTATCCTTGACCTGGATGCCGAGGGCTTTGAGCGTGTCGCGGATGTGGTCGGATGTGGTCCAGTCCTTGGCGGCCTTGGCGGCGGCGCGCTGCTCGAGGACCATGTCCATAAGTCCTGCAATCACCTTGCCTTCAGTGCCTTCTGAAGCTTCCTCGTCCCTGAGTCCCAGCACGCCGAAGACTATGTCGTCGAATATCTGCACGAGGGTGGCTTTGTCGCCCTCGCCGAGCGTCAGCTGCTTTGCCTTGGCGGAATTGATGAGGCGCACGGCTTCGGATATGTGAGCAAGAGCCACAGGAGTATTGATATCATCGCAGAGGGCATCGTACACCCCGTCGAAAATCGCCTTTACCTCTGCGCTTTCCGCAGGGCAGGTGTCAGGAGCGACGGCTTCGCTGAGCTCGCCGTAGGCAATCTGCGGCACAGCCCTGCCTACCATCGCATAGAGCTCGCGGGCGGCCTGCATCAGCCTCTTGAGGCCCTTCTCGGAGGCCTGCAGGGCTTCGTTGGAGAAGTCCAGGGTGCTTCTGTAGTGCGCCTGAAGTATGAAGAAACGCACCGTCATCGGGCTGTAGGCCTGGGCGAGCTTCGGATGGCTGCCGGAGAAGAGTTCCGGCAGAGTGATGAAGTTGCCAAGAGACTTGCCCATCTTCTGGCCGTTGATGGTAATCATATTGTTGTGTACCCAGTAGCGCACGCCCTGCGTGCCGCGTGAAGCCACGTTCTGCGCTATCTCGCACTCGTGATGCGGGAACATCAGATCCATTCCGCCTCCGTGGATGTCGAACTCGCGCCCGAGGTACTTCTCGCCCATCACTGAGCACTCGAGGTGCCAGCCCGGGAATCCCTCTCCCCACGGGGAAGGCCAGCGCATAATATGCTCAGGTTCAGCCTTCTTCCACAGTGCGAAGTCGTAAGGTGCATGCTTGTCGGACTGCCCGTCGAGGCTGCGCGTCCCCTCGAGCGTGTCGTCGAGATTGCGTCCGGAGAGCACGCCGTAGTGGTAGTGCTGATTGAACTTCGCGACATCGAAATAGATGCTGCCGTTGCTCTCGTAGGCGTAGCCGGCATCAAGAATCTTCTTTACCGCTTCGATCTGCTCGATGATGTGTCCGGATGCGCGCGGCTCGATGGACGGCGGCGCCACATTGAGCTTGCGCATAGCCTCGTGGTAGCGCAGGGTATAGGTCTGCACCACCTCCATAGGCTCCAGCTGCTCCAGCCGGGCTTTCTTGGCTATCTTGTCCTCACCCTCGTCGGCATCGTGCTCCAGATGTCCCACATCGGTGATGTTGCGCACATAGCGCACCTTGTACCCGAGATGGCGCAGCAGGCGGGAGAGCACATCATAGGTCACTCCCGGACGTGCGTGCCCGAGATGGGCGTCGCCATAGACGGTAGGCCCGCAAACATACATACCGACGTGTCCCGGATGCACCGGTACGAAGACTTCCTTCCTGTGCGAAAGGGTATTGGTAAGGCTAAGAGTTCTCATTGTCAATAATCGATAATCCTACGAAGGTACGAAATATTTGGAATACACAAAAATGGCGGCCCGCTTCCGACCACATCCGCGACACGCTCAAAGCCCTCGGCATCCAGGTCAAGGATACCAAGGACGGAGCCGAATGGACTCTTGAATAAGGAAAGTTTTACTCGCTGAAATCAATCGGGCCGCAGCTCTGCTGGACGCTGCGATGAACGCTGCGCAGGCGCAGGGAGACGGCTATCATTATCGCGCCGACCACTATCAGCGCCACTCCGGTAAGTATCACCACTACCGCCGCGCCGAAGAACGGCTTGAAGATGATGAGGACGGAGAGGATCAGCAGGAGTACGCCTCCGGCGATGCCCCAGCCGGCGCCCGGCACATTGAATATATTGAGGTCTCCGCCCAGTCCGATGAGCATGAAGCTGTGGTACATTACCCAGATGCCGAGGAATACCGGCAGAAGCGTTGCCGTAACTGACGGCATCGCGCAGAGCAGTATGCCGACTATCAGGTCAAGTATGCCTCCGGCGATATTGTAGCTCCTCATCATGAAGTAGTTAAGGCTGCTGAACGCGGCCACGAGCTCCGCCACGCCGGTAACGAGTATCACGATGCCGAAGAGCAGGCTGAGCGTCATATAGCTCTCGAGCGGGTTGAAGAATACCACAATTCCGGCTCCGATGCAGAGCAGGCCGCATATCAGGAACAGCCACCAGCACCTTACGGCCCTGGATGCCCTGTCGAACATTTTTGAAAACAAATCGTTCATAACAAATCTCTTTACCTAAATAATACGGCTTCCGGGCACAAAAAGTTGCATCCAATAAAAACAAGTTCTTATCTTTGGATATGAAATTCATAAGCTGGAATGTGAACGGCCTCAGGGCCGTGGCGGGAAAGGGTTTCCCGGAGATTTTCGAGGGCTTCGACGCGGACTTCGTGTGCCTGCAGGAGACCAAGCTGCAGGCGGGCCAGATTGACCTGGAATTCCTCGGATACACTTCGTACTGGAACTACGCCGAGAAGAAAGGCTATTCCGGGACCTGCATCTACACCCGGCTGGAGCCGCTCGGGGTGAGCTACGGCATCGGGGCGGCGGAGCATGACAGCGAAGGGCGGGTCATCACCCTCGAGATGCCGGACTTCTACCTCGTCAACGTATATGTCCCGAACTCCCAGGACGGCCTGCGCCGGCTCGAATACCGTATGCAGTGGGAGGACGCTTTCAGGGAATATGTCTGCGGCCTCGCCGCGAAGAAAGGAGTGGTAATCTGCGGCGATATGAACGTGGCGCACGAGGAGATTGACCTCAAGAACCCGTCCGCCAACCGCCTCAACGCCGGATTTACCGACGAAGAGAGGGGCAAGATGAGCGAGCTTCTCGCCGCCGGCTTCCATGACAGCTGGAGGGAGCAGCACCCCGGGGAAGTCAAATACTCCTGGTGGTCCTACCGGATGGCGGCAAGGGAGAGGAACGCGGGCTGGCGTATCGACTACTTCCTCGTGTCGGACGGCATAGCGGACCGCATGGTCTCAAGCGAAATCCACAATGAGATTTTCGGCTCGGACCACTGCCCTATTGAATTGATACTCAGGTAACTCTATGCCGCTTTCCTGGCGGAGCGGGAGCCGAGCAGGTCGAAGACCACCACCAGTGCGACTCCGATCACACACCAGAGCACAGCGCCCGGAATCTCGAGATTGAGCGGATCGGCAACGCCGGTGCGGAGAATCTGCGCTTCGCGGATGGCAGCCCCGTCATACCACGGCCAAACCCTTATCAGCGAGCCCAATACGAAGCCGAGCAGTACCAGAAGCGTCTGGCGCTCCCAGCGCGCGAGCAGCCAGTGCAGGAACTTGGCGAACGCGAGGATACCGACCACGCAGCCCAGGGAGAGCACGATGATTATCGGCCAGTTGAGCTCGGAGACAGCCTGCATCACATATTCATACTTCCCCATCACGAGCAGGATGAAACTTCCGGAGATGCCCGGGAGAATCATCGCGCAGATGGACACCGCGCCACAGACGAAGATGAACCAGAGCTCATCGGTCGTCCGGGTCGGGGACAGGGTGCAGACCACTACCCCGATTACGATACCGACCACTATAAAGACCGCATCCTTCCAGCATAAATCCTTGACATCCCGGAACATAATGACCGTGGAGGCGAGGATGAGCCCGAAGAAGAATGCCCAGGTAAGTATCGGGTAGAAAGCGAGACAGTATGTCACGACCTTGGCGAGGGAGAATACGCTGACGATGATGCCGACCAGCAGCGCCACCAGGAAGTCTCCGCTGATAAGGTGCCAGAACTCCCGGAACTGCCCCTTGAGCAGAGCCTGCCAGGTCTGTTTTTCGGTGACGGCGTTGAGCGCGTTCACGATGTTGGAGTAGATGCCGGTGAGGAGCGCAATCGTGCCGCCGCTTACGCCCGGCACCACATTGGCCGCTCCCATCCCGAAGCCCTTGAGAGCGACGGTGAGATAGTGGGATAGTGATTTCATCGGATTATGTTCAAGTAATTCTTAATTTCTGCAAATACTGCGGTCTGGCTCACTTCCGGGGAGTTCTCCGGCGCAAGCACAACCATATCGAATACATCTCCCGGCAGCTGGCGGCGGCCCACCTTGAAGCTGGCGCGGCTGCATCTCGCCTCGTACTCGGAACAGAAGTTCTCAGGGCTGTCCACCAGCGAGATGAAGAGCTCCCCCGAGTCCTCCTGCGCGCGGGGACCGCGGACCTTCTTCTTCAGCGTGCCGAGCAGGTCGAGCTCTCCCTTGGCGGGTGCGAGAATACGTACGGGAATATTGTGATAATCAAAGTATTGCTTCACGCCTGCACGGGCGGTGTCGGCATCCTCTGCGGAAGAGTCGAGCAGCACCGTGGCGGTGCGTATCCGGCTGAGCGGGCAGAGCCCGTGCGGGGCGCCGCTGCAGTTGCGCTTGAGGGCGATCAGCCTCAGGAGGGACTGTACCGGATTCTTCATTCGGCCTTGGCAAAGAGTTCACGGATCTCCTGCTTGGCATCCCTCCAGCGCGGGATGTCTATCTTGGTGCCGACGACCTCGACGACCTTGGCGGCGATGATGGAACCGACTTCCCCGCAGACCTTGAGCGGCTTGCCGAGGGCGTGCGCATAGAGGAATCCGGCGGCGTAGGTATCCCCCGCCCCGGTGGCATCGACGGTGTCCGCCGGCCAGGCCCCGATGAAGTGGACCTCATCTCCGGAGCGTATCCAGCTGCCGGCCTTGCCCACCTTGACCACTGCGATTTTGCAGAGCGTGGCGATATCGTCCAGCGCCTTGACAGGGTCGGAAATCTTGGTGAAGGCCTTGGACTCGGTCTCGTTGGCGAATACTATATCGACATATTTCTCGATTATGTCGTGGAGGAACGCGAGGTTGGACTCCACCACATTGTAGGATGCCATATCCAGGGAAATGATGCAGCCGGCCTCGTGCGCTAGCTCCACCGCCCTGCGGATAAGAGCCTGATTCTGCACGAGATAGCCCTCTATATGGAAGTAATCGTAACCCTGGAACCACTCCGGCTTCAGGTCCTCCGGGACGAGGTCGAGCGCCGCGCCGAGATAGACAGCGAAAGTGCGCTCGGCGTTGCCGCCGCTGACGAAGACCATCGAGCGTCCGCTGGAGTGCGGGCTCTTGAGGAGGGTGGTCTTGACTCCGTACTGCTCCTGGTCGCTCTTGAAGAGCAGGCCCAGCTCGTCGTCGCCTATCTTGCCGATGAAGCCGGACGGCATACCGAAGATGGAAGTGCAGGTGATGGTGTTGGCAGCGGAGCCGCCGGCCACATATTTGACTCCGAGGGGCTTGAGTGCGGCCCAGATCTTGTCGCCCGTCTCCATATCGACGTGCTGCATGCTGCCCTTGGGCAGGTGATAGGTATTCAGCAGAGAATCATCCGGCAGGACCGCCAGAATGTCGGTAAGAGCGTTACCAATTCCAAGTATCGATTTCATAACTTGCAAAATTAACATAATTATCCGTAAATTTGCGCCCTATGAACAGGAAAGCGACCAAAGTGATCAAGTACCTGCTGTCAGTCGGACTGGCGGCGGTGTTGGTGTGGTTTGCATTCAAGGGTGTGGACTGGAAAGCCTTCCTCGACGGACTCAAGGAGACCCGCTGGGGTTACGTGCTGATATTCACCCTGGTGTCCGTGCTGGCGCTCTTCTTCAGGGAAGAGAGATGGAGAGTGATGATGGAGCCGCTGGACCCGAATGTGAAGATGCTGGACGCGTGGGACGCGTCGAATGTGGGAAATATCGTGAACGTGGTGCTGCCGGGCGCGGGAGAGTTCGTGCGCGGCGGGTACATCCGTTCAAAGAAGATGAGCTACGAGAAGATTATGGGCACCATAGTCTGCGAGCGTGCCTGGGATGTGATTTCAGTGCTGCTGATGCTCATATTCGCGCTCGTGCTGAAATGGGACACTTTCGGCACGTTCTTCATCGCCAACATCTGGAACCCGCTGACACACAGCCTCGGATTCTCTATGTGGTGGATTATCGCGCCGATTCTGCTCGCGCTGGCCATCTTCATCTGGGGCGTGTTCCGCTGGCAAAACAAGTATGAGTTCTGCGCCAAGGTCGCCGGCACTATACGCGGGCTCGGCACGGGCATCGCGAGCTTCGTGCACATCCGGCGCAAATGGGCGTTCGTGCTCTACACCCTGGGCATCTGGATCACTTACCTCCTGATGACCTACTACAACTTCCTGGCTATACCGGCGCTCGCGCACCTTACATTCTTCGACTCGATTTTCGTATCGGCGGTGGGCAACATCGCCTCCGTAATCCCGGTTCCGGGCGGCCTGGGGGCATATCACTACCTCGTCGCGCTGACTCTGGAGTCCATTTACGGCGCCACCTGGGAGACCAGCCTGCTCTTCGCGACGCTCAGCCACGAGACGCACGCGCTGCTGCTCATCATTCTCGGCATCGTTTCTTATGTGCGGCTGAGTCTGAGACGCAAGCGTTCATAAAAAATAGCCGGCCAAAAATTGCTTTTTAGTCGGCTAATTTCTAACTTTGCACTCCCCTTCGGGGATAAGGCCGGTTCCGTAGCTCAGTTGGATAGAGCAACAGCCTTCTAAGCTGTGGGTCGCGCGTTCGAGTCGCGCCGGAATCACTTCCCTTTCTTTATATTCGATTTATGGTCGCTCCAGAGGCCATAGACCTCGCTGACATTGCCGGCGGTGGTGAACGCCTTGATGTCATTGGTTCGGATGAATTCCATCAGGTCGGCAAACTCGTTCTGGGTGAGCAGTGTCTGGATTTCCATATACTTGTCGCCCGTGTATCCGCCCGTCACCTCATAGAGGGTGCAGCCGCGCACGATGTCCTCGATGATGTATTTGCGGATGCTCTCGTGCTCCTTCGAGATGATGCAGACCCTCTTGCGCCGGCTTAGACTCGCCATGAAGTAGTTCACTATCAAGCCGTTAATCCAGGTGCCGATGAGGCCGATGATTACCAGGCGGAACGGGTTGATGAGGAAGGCGGTACAGCAGATGACGACTCCCGCGATGGTCACCGACATGCCCATGTCGAAGTGCAGGTACTTGTTGAGAATCTTCGCGAGGATGTCAAGGCCGCCCGTGGAGGCGTTGATGCCGAAGAGTATGGCCTGCGAGGCGCTGAGCACCAGCACGAAGGTGAGCAGGTCAAACCAGAGGTTGCCCATCATCGAGGCGGAGCCCGGCTCCATCAGAGCTTCATACGGGCAGATCATGGCCCAGAGGTCCATCATCGGGCCCAGCACCAGCGCGGCGTAGGCCGTCTTGACCCCGAACTCGGGGCCTATGAGGAGGTAGGCCACCACGAGCAGCACCGCATTGATTATCAGTACTATCGTGGAAACTTTGACGGCGATGCCCATATTGGCGAGCACCCCGCTTATCACAATGGAGAGGCCGGAGATGCTGCCCACAACGAGCTTGCTCGGCAGGAGGAAGTAATACACCGCCGCAGCGGCGATGAACATGGCGATGGAGATGATGAGCATCTCCTTCCAGAACTTGAGAGTCCGGATGGACTTCGACAGCGGTTCTTCTTTCATTTTGGTTATCAGTGGTTGGTTTTCAGATATTCGTCGATGGCTTTGGCGGCCTTGCGGCCCGCGCCCATCGCGAGGATTACCGTGGCGGCTCCCGTGACGGCGTCACCTCCGGCGAAGACTCCCTTGCGGGTGGTCGCGCCTTCTTCATCGGCCACGAGACCGCCTCTGCGGTTGGTCTCAAGACCGCCGGTAGTGTTGGCTATGAGCGGGTTGGACGAGGTGCCGAGGGCCATTATGACGGTGTCGGCGCTGATTTCGAACTCGGAGCCCGGGATCGGCACAGGGCTTCTGCGGCCGCTTGCGTCAGGCTCGCCGAGTTCCATGCGGATGCAGCGCAGGGACTTGACCCAGCCGCGCTCGTCGCCGAGGATTTCCACCGGATTGGTCAGCAGGTCGAAGGCTATGCCCTCCTGCTTGGCGTGGTGCACTTCCTCGCGGCGCGCAGGGAGTTCGGCTTCCGTGCGGCGATAGACGATGTGCACCTCAGCCCCGAGCCTCAGGGCAGTGCGCGCCGCGTCCATTGCCACGTTGCCGCCTCCGACCACGCAGACTTTGTGCCCGGCGTGGATAGGGGTCAGGTAGTCCTCCCTCCAGGCGCACATAAGGTTGTTGCGGGTGAGGAATTCGTTGGCTGAGAATACACCGCAGAGGTTCTCCCCCGGGATGCCCATAAACTTAGGCAGGCCGGCTCCGGTGCCGATGAATACGGCCTTGAAGCCCATCTCGCCCATCAGGGCATCGACGTTGACGGTGCGGCCCACGATTACATTGGTTTCTATCTTGACTCCGAGCCTGCGGACATCCTCGATTTCGTGCGCGAGTACCTTCTCCTTAGGCAGACGGAACTCCGGAATGCCGTACTGGAGCACTCCGCCGGCTTTGTGCAGGGCTTCGAAAATGGTGACATCGTAGCCCCATTTGGCGAGGTCGGAGGCACAGGCAAGTCCGGCAGGGCCGGAGCCGATGATTGCGACCTTGACGCCGGTCGGTGGAACGGCGCTTCGACGGAGCTCAGCGACCGTTCCTGCGGTCCCCAAGCCTGCGGCTGCTGCGGTCCCCGAGCCTGTCGAGGGGCCATTTGCGGTCCCCGAGCTTGTCGAGGGGCCATTTGCGGTCGCTGAGCCTGTCGAAGCGCCGCCGTTCTCCCTCACATAATCCGCCACGAACCTCTCCAGCTTGCCGATCGCCACCGGTTCGCCCTTGACTCCGAGCACGCAGCTGCCCTCGCACTGGGTCTCCTGCGGGCACACGCGGCCGCAGACTGCCGGCAGGGATGAGTCCTGGGCGATGATGTCGGACGCGCCGGCGATGTCTCCCTCGCGGAGTTTCGCGATGAAATCAGGGATTTTCAGGCCCACAGGGCAGGCACCCACGCAGCGCGGGTTCTTGCAGTGCAGGCAGCGGCTCGCCTCGAGCAGAGCTTCTTCCTTATTGTAGCCGTAGCAAACTTCTTCGAAATTGGTTGCGCGGGTTTTGGGATCCTGCTCGCGCACAGGCACTCTTGGTATTCTTTCTGCCATTATTTTCCCCTCCCTATTCTGCATTTATGGTTCTGAAGCGCTGCGGCTTCTTCCGCTTTGTACTGTCCCTGGCGGCGCATCGCTTCGTCGAAATCGACTTCCGCGCCGTTGAATTCCGGGCCTTCCACGCAGGCGAAGCGGGTCTTGCCGCCCACCGTGACCCTGCAGGCGCCGCACATTCCGGTGCCATCCACCATCAAGGTGTTGAGGCTCACTATAATAGGGAGCCCGAGCTTCTGCGCGGTAAGGGTCGTGAATTTCATCATTATCATCGGGCCTATGGCTACGGCGGTGGTGTATTTGCGGCCGTCTTCGCGGACGAGCTTCTCGAGCAGGGCAGTCACCATGCCGTGGAAGCCTTCGGAGCCGTCGTCGGTGCAGATGAAGAGGTTGTCGCAGACGGAAGCCATCTCATCCTTGTAGATGAGCAGGTCGCGGGTCTTGGCGCCGATGATCACATCCACTTTGGCGCCGCGGGCGTGCAGCCACTTGGCCTGAGGATAGACCGGGGCCGTGCCGACTCCGCCGGCGATGAAGATATAGCTGCTCTGAGCGAGAGTCTCAGGGCTGTCGGAGACGAACTCGGACGCCTTGCCGAGAGGTCCCGAGACGTCGCTGAACGCCTCACCGGGCTCGAAGGAAACTATGTCCTTGGTGGAGGCGCCGATGGCCTGGATAACGATGGTCACGCTCCCCTCCTCAGGGTCGTAGTCACTGATTGTAAGCGGGATACGCTCTCCTTTCTCGTCCGGGCGCACAATAAGGAACTGGCCCGGCGCCGCCGCGCGGGAGAGCAGCGGGGCGTGCACCTTCATCCGGCAAATTGTCGGTGTAAGCATCTCTTTGGTTAAGATCTCGTACATAATGGCATCAAATGTACTCAATCTGCGAGAAAGATGCAAGAGGGGGCGGCCCCCGAGCCTGTCGAGGGGCCGTCTTAGGCAGCTGCGGGGCCGAACTCACGAGGAGGCGACATTACAAGATGCCCTGCGGCGCCCTGCAGTGCGGTCATCCCTGCGCTGCCCCGATTTTAAACTAGGGCAACGCAGAGCATCCCCCGCTGCAGGGCCCTGT
>CAVAID010000054.1:0-13956 GCA_963588685.1 bacterium | reverse complement strand
CGGCTTTTATGGATATAGAGCGGAAACTCTTAGTCGTTGAGTGAGAAGCGCTTGATGGTGAGGATCTTGATATCCTTGTCAGCGGCTGCGATAGCATCCTTGACGGAAATCTTGTCGTCGCTCATCTGATACTCCTGCTCGAGAAGGGTCTGCTCCTTGAGGAACTTCTGAACACGGCCGTTGGCGATGTTCTGAATCATCTGCTCAGGGAGGTTGGCAGCCTTCTGCTCGCCGACGGTCTTGATGATCTCGCGAGCCTTGTCGGCCTGCTCAGGAGTGAGCCAGCCCTTGGAGGTATTGGACTCGATGTGGTCCTCGCTGTCAACGTGCGCAGGGTTGATGCCGGCCTTCTTGAGAGCGGCGTCGATAGCCTTCTGCACCTGCTCCTCCTTGGTCTTCTGGACAGCCACCTTGTACTCGTTGTCGAGCACGTCCTTAGGGCAGTCCTCAGCGGAGATGGCTACAGGGTTCATTGAAGCGACCTGCATAACGATACCCTTGGCGAGCTCCTCAGGTACAGGCTTGTTGAATCCTACAAGAGCACCGAGCTTGCCGTTGATCTTGTGGATGTACTCAGCCACATATGGAGCCTCGACGAGAGCGTAGTATGCGAGGACGTGCTTCTCGCCGGTCTTGCCGGTCTGAGCCTCAACGGCCTCCTCTACGGTGTAGCCGTCAGCCATCTTGCAGGCCTTGAGAGCCTCAAGGTCGGCAGGGCAGGCTGCGATGGCCACATCGGCGATAGCCTCTGCGAGATTCTGGAAGTCTGCGTTGCGGCTCACGAAGTCGGTCTCGCAGCCGAGGCATACAAGGATACCCTTGCCACCTGCGACACGAGCCTTGACGGCGCCCTCTGAAGTCTCGCGGTCTGCCCTCTTGGCGGCCACGAGCTTGCCCTTCTCGCGGATGATGTCGATGGCCTTGTTGAAGTCGCCAGCGGCTTCCTCAAGGGCCTTCTTGCAGTCCATCATACCCGCAGAAGTCATCTTACGCAACTTCATTACGTCTGCTGCTGTAATTGCCATATTCGTATCTGTTTCTGAAATGGAACTTATTCTGCCTCAGCTTCTTCAGCCTTAACTCCTCCCTTGCGGGAACGGAGCTTGCGGGCTGCTGCAGGCTTCTCCTCTCCGACTTCCTCGGAGACTTCCTTGTCCTTCTCGAGCTTGCGCTCAGCAAGACCTTCCTCGATTGCAGCGCAGAGAATGTTGACAACGCACTCGATAGAGTTCGTGGCATCGTCGTTTGCCGGTATCACATAATCAATAGGGGTAGGATCGCAACAAGTATCAACCATTGCGAATACCGGAATATTGAGACGATTGGCCTCTTTGACTGCGTTGGCCTCCTTCTGCACGTCAACTACGAAGAGTGCTGACGGAAGACGGCTCATATCGCGGATGGAGCCGAGGTTCTTCTCGAGCTTCGCCCTCTGGCGGTCCACCTGGAGACGCTCTCTCTTGGCGAGCTTGTCGAAGGTTCCGTCCTCCTTCATCTTGTCGATGGTGGACATCTTCTTGATGGCCTTGCGGATGGTCGGGAAGTTGGTAAGCATACCGCCTGCCCAGCGCTCGGTGATGGAAGGCATGTTGACTGATGCTGCCTTCTCCTTGACAATATCCTTTGCCTGTTTCTTGGTGGCTACGAAGAGGATCTTGCGGCCTGACTTTGCAAGCTGCTTCATCTCCTCGGCAGCCTCGTCTATCTTGCCGACGGTCTTGTGCAGGTCAATGATGTGGATGCCGTTCTTCTGGTCGAAGATGTACGGTGCCATCTTAGGATTCCACTTGCGGGCCAGGTGGCCGAAGTGAACGCCTGCATCAAGCAATTCCTGGAAATTTGTTCGTGACATCTGTTTGTTTCTGTTTTTTTTAAAACTGTCCCCGTTGCGGGGTCTCTTTTCTTCAAGGCGGAGTAGCGGTCCGACCGGTCTCCGGCCTTTTCCGCAGCACGGCAACCGTTCAAAAGGAGCGGTTTAGCAACCGGGCTGTGCCATAAATCAGTAAATAACTAACGCTTACTGAACTGGAAGCGACGACGTGCACCAGGCTGACCAGGCTTCTTGCGCTCAACCTCGCGAGCATCGCGGGTGAGGAAGCCTGCTGACTTGAGTGCGGAACGATACGCTTCTCTGTTCAACTCGCTGAGGGCGCGTGCAATGCCGAGACGTACCGCCTCTGCCTGTCCCTTGATGCCGCCACCTGCGAGGGTGACCTTGACATCGAACTGGCCGAGTGTGCCGGTAACTTCGAACGGCTGGTTAACGATGTACTGGAGGGACTCAAGAGGGAAATAAACCTCGAGAGGACGGTCGTTGATCGTTACATTGCCTTTGCCGGATGCGAGATAAACGCGAGCTACAGCTGCTTTACGTCTTCCAAGGGCGTGTGTCTGTTCCATTTGCTCTGTTTAAATTTCGTCCAACTTGATTTCAATAGGGTTCTGTGCCTGATGCGGATGCTCCGGGCCTGCGTAAACGTGCAGGTTGTTGAGCTGGTCGGCACCAAGGCGGGTCTTCGGGAGCATACCCTTCACTGCTCTCCTGACAAGCTCTGCAGGCCTGGTGGCGAGGATCTCCTTTGGAGTCGTGAAACGCTGTCCACCAGGATATCCGGTGTAACGAACGTAAACACGGTCAGTCATCTTCTTGCCGCCGAGGGCAACCTTCTCCGCATTGATGACGATGACGTTGTCACCGCAGTCAACGTGAGGAGTGAATCCCGGCTTGTTCTTGCCACGGAGGACAAGAGCCACACGGGATGCGAGACGACCAAGCGCGAGATCTGTCGCGTCAATGACAACCCACTTCTTGTCTACAGTCGCTGCGTTGAGCGATACTGTCTTGTAGCTTTGTGTGTCCACTGTCTTGATCTTAAAATAGTTAATAAAAAATTGCGATCCCTACACAAAATAGGGGTCGCAAAGATAAGCAAATATTTTGTCAAATCAAAAATTATGCGCAGCAGCCGATGAAATTGGCCTGAATGAACGCATTGATTGCGACTGCGACGAAGAGCAGGCAGATGAGTGAAACCACCACGATGCCGATGACCTTGACGCGCTTGAACCAGGTCGTGCCGTCCCAGCCGACTGTCTGGAACATGCTCCAGAATCCGTGGGTGAGGTGGAACCAGATAGCCGCGAACCATATAATATAGAGGGCGAGCACCCACCAGTTGCCGAATACGGTCGTGAGCAGCAGGTAAGGATTGTCCTCGTAGTTGCCGATGCCGAACATCTCAGGCAGCTGCATCTTGGCCCAGAAGTGGAAGAGGTGGAAGCAGAGGAAGCCGAGAATCACGATGCCGAGCACGAACATGTTGCGTGCTGACCAGGAGTCTGCGGCAGCCCTTGACTTGACCTCGTAGCGCTTCATGCCTCCGCGCGCGGAGACGTTCCTCACGGTAAGCCAGCATCCGTAAACGATGTGGATGAGGAAGCCGAGAGCGAGGATAGGCACCATGATGGAGATGACCGGAGTGGACATGAAGTCGCAGCCGAGCTTGAAGAGACCGTCACCCTCGCTGAAGAGGTCGTGGTCAACGGCGACCGCGCCGAACTTGCCCGTGAACGAGTCAATCACGGAGAAGAAGTTGATTGTACCGTGGAGGAGCAGGAAGATGATAAGGAATGCTCCGCTCACTGCCTGAATGAATTTCTTGCCGATTGAAGAATTGAATATGAACATTGTTACAATATTTAATCGTTGTACGGGTCTGCAAATATAGCCCGAATCTTGCAAGTTTCATAATTTTCGGGTATTTTTGTTTTCCGGACACCGCGCTGCGGGCATTCAAGCCCCGGAAGGGCAGTCCCTAAATGATATAGAAATGAGAGTATTGCTTAAACTCAGCGGCGAAAGCCTCGGAGGCCCTTCGGGCAAAGGAATTGACTCCGCGAGCCTTGTGGGCTACGCGCACCAGATTGCCTGCGCCGTCAGGGCGGGGCACCAGATTGCCATAGTCAACGGCGGCGGCAACATCTTCCGCGGCCTGCAGGGAGTCGGCTCCGGATTTGAAAGGGTGACCGGCGACAGGATGGGAATGCTTGCCACCGTCATCAATTCGCTCGGCCTCGCCTGCGCTCTGCGCTCCGAGGGACTCAAGGCGGAAGTATTTACTGCCACCCCGATGGAGCCGATCGCACATTATTACAGGAAGGAGGACGCCGTGGCCCTGCTGGAGCAGGGCGGAGTCGCCCTCATCGCCGGCGGCACCGGCAACCCATACTTCACCACCGACTCCGGCGCGGCCCTCAGGGCACTGGAGATCGGGGCGGACGCGCTCCTCAAGGGTACGAGGGTGGATGGAGTCTATACCGCCGACCCGGAGAAGCACCCGGATGCCGTGAAGTATGACGAGCTCACCTTCACCAAGGCGCTCTCCGACCACCTCAAGGTGATGGACGCGACCGCGTTCGCGCTCTGCGAGCAGGGTCCAGTGCCGATCATCGTATTCAACGTGGAGGAGGAAGGCAACCTGGAGAGGCTGCTGGGCGGAGAGAAAATAGGGACAATTGTACACGCATAAATACACACTGAAATGTTAACAGATAGAGCAAATGAAATCATAGGCCAGACCGATTCCAAGATGGGAGAGGCTGTGCGCTTCGTCGAAGAGGACCTCAAGTCATACCGTGTAGGCAAAGCCAATCCGCTGATATTCAACGGTGTAACCGTGGACTATTACGGAACTCCGACCCCTGTGGCCCAGGTGGCGTCAATCTCCGCACCGGATGCCAAGACCCTTGCCATCCAGCCGTGGGAGAAGAACATGATCCCCAAGATCGAGAAGGCGATCATCGATGCGAACCTCGGATTCACCCCTCAGAACAACGGCGAAGTCATCCGCTGCACCGTGCCAGCGCTTACCGAAGACAGGCGCAAGGACCTCATCAAGAAGGCCCGCGCAGCCGGAGAGAATGCCAAGATCGTAGTGCGCAACGCCCGCCGCGACGGCATCGACCTGCTCAAGAAGGCACAGAAGAACGAAGGCCTCTCCGAAGACACCCAGAAGGAGGCCGAGACCGAGATTCAGAAACTGACCGACAAGCGCGTCAAGGAAGTTGACGAGCTCGTAGCAGCCAAAGAAAAGGAGATTATGACCGTATAGCCTTGAGGCTCACGATCTTGTCATAGAATATATTCCTCTCCCTCTCGGAGAGGAATTTTGCTTCTATAGGGGCCACGAGCAGGCGTTCGCGTATCTCCGGCGGCATCCCGTTGAAGTCCAGCAGGCGCTGCACATCCTTCTCTGTGGTGATGATGGCTGCGGTAGGGTTCTTGCGGAGCGCGGCCTTGATGGAGTTGATGTCCTTCCAAGTGTATTTGTGGTGGTCCGGGAAGCGGAAGCGCTTACAGATCTTGTAGAAGTCGCTCAGATAGTTGCGCAGAGGGGTGTCCTTGGCGATGCCGCTCACGAGTATGGCCTTCTTGGCATAGACGTAGCGCGGCTCGGTCTCCGGATAGACACCGACTATCTGTGAATAGCAGATGCGGCTGAAGAGCAGGGTCACTTCGCGGCCGGAAACGGCGACGGTGCCGCGGCAGGCCTCCGCGTCATAGTTCTCCACCCCGAGGGAGGCGGCGAAGGAGGCGCGGGCGTTGTCGTCGATGTCGGACGGGCACTTCGTGACTATTATCATATCGGCGTCCCCCACCCTCTCCGGGAGGTCGCGCAGGCGCCCCAGAGGCAGGAGGCTGTCCCGGAATACCGGGCGGTTCCAGTCCACGAGCACCACATTGAGCGCCGCCTTGAGACGGCGGTACTGGAAGGCGTCGTCGAGCACTATGTATTCGGCAGGCTGGAAGTTCTTGTCCCAGCATTTGGAGTAGCGTTTGGCGGAGAGGCGGCTTGGCTCGCAAAGCAGCTTGCAGCCCTCGACGCGGTTCTTGTCCACGGCTACGGTGACATCCGGAAATTTCTTCTTGATCTGCAGCGGTTCGTCCCCGAACATCGAGGCGCTGCCGTCGGCTGTCACCTGCTGGAAGCCCCTGCTCTCGCGCTTGTATCCCAGGGAAAGCATCGCTATGTGCCTGCCCGCCCATTCGGGACTCTCGCCCAGCGTGCGGAGGATCAGCTCCACCATCGGGGTCTTGCCCGTGCCGCCGGCGGTCACATTGCCCACGCAGACCGAAGGCACTTCGGGGGTAAAGAGCTTGTCAGCCCTTTTCTTGTAGTACTTGTCCCTGAGCTTCAGGCTGATGTAGTACGGGAACAGCAGAATTCTGTCAATCTTCATATCTTTCGCGAATATCGTCAAGTATCGAGAACAGCTCCGCGCTGTCGAGCGTGGTGACCATCTTCATCCTTGTCTCCTTGAAGTCCGGCAGGCCCTTGAAATAGCAGGAGAGGTGCCGGCGCATCTCATAGATGCCTCTCGGCTCGCCTTTGTGCTCCAGAGACAGCGCGAGGTGCCGCTTTGCCAGTTCGACCTTCTCGCTTACGGAGAGCGGCGGCATCGCTTCCCCGTGCTCAAGGTAGTATTTGATTTCCCTGAATATCCACGGGTGCCCGAAGGTAGCCCTGCCTATCATGATTCCGTCCACGCCGTAGCGCTCGAAGGCCTGCGCCGCCGACGGTCCGTCGGTGATGTCGCCGTTGCCGATGATGGGGATGTGCATCCGGGGATTGCGCTTGATCTCCCCGATCAGGGTCCAGTCCGCCGCGCCCTTGTACATCTGGCAGCGGGTGCGGCCGTGCACGGTGAGCGCGCTGATGCCCACGTCCTGCAGGCGTTCTGCGAGCTCGACTATTATCTTGGAACTGTCGTCCCAGCCCAGGCGGGTCTTGACTGTCACCGGTTTGCCCACGGCCTCGACCACCGCCTTGGTGATGGCGACCATCTTGTCGGGGTAGCGCATCATTCCGGAGCCCGCCCCGCGGCCCGCTATTTTGGTGACCGGGCAGCCGAAGTTGATGTCTATGATGTCCGCGCCGTGGCCTCCGGCGATTTCTGCTGCCCTGTCGGCCATCTTCGCCGCCTCGACCATCGATTCGGGTATGTGCCCGTAAATCTGTATGCCCACCGGGGCCTCGCAGTCCCAGGTGCGCAGCTTGGCCAGAGCCTTGGAAGCGTCGCGGATGAGCCCGTCGGAGGGTATGAATTCGGTATAGACCATATCGGCACCCTGCTCCCTGCAGAGCATGCGGAACGAGGCGTCGGTGATGTCCTCCATCGGCGCCAGGAGCAGCGGTTTCTCGCCCAGGTCTATATTTCCTATCTTCATAATACTATCCTGCAAAAATACTATATTTGTTGGAAAGATTGTCCATATGAATATTTATGCCGACAGAATCGAGGCTCTGCGCTCGATGATGCGTTCCAAGGGCTGGGACGCGGTGGTTATCACGGGCTCCGACCCGCACAGCAGCGAATACCCTGCGGAGAGATGGAAGCAGGTGGAGTGGCTGACCGGATTTACTGGCGAGGCCGGGGATGTCGTTGTCACTGAGGACCATGCGGGCCTGTGGACCGACACGCGCTACTTCATCCAGGCGCGCATCCAGCTGGAGGGAAGCGGGGCCGTGCTGCACAAGACCAGAGTGCCGGAGCAGGTGCTCATCCCGGAATGGCTGCAGGAGCAGACGGGCGACGAGGGCATCATCGCGGTGGACGGGCTCTGCGTGAGCGCCGACTGGGCGGCGAGCCTGCCGGGGACGGTAATCAGCGTGCCGGACCTGCTGAGCGTGCTCTGGGAGGGCAGACCTGCCATTCCGCAGACGCCGGTGTTCACGGTGCAGACCGGGGAGACCAGGGAGAGCAAACTGGAGCGGCTGAGGTCGTTCCTGAAGGAGAAAGGCTGCCAGGGGATGCTCATCAGCGCCCTTGACGAGATAGCGTGGCTGCTCAATGTCAGAGCTTCCGACATAGAATACAACCCACTGGTAATCAGCTACCTGCTCATCACCGAAGACGGCGCGGCGTGGTATGTGCTCAAGGACGAGGTGGAAGACCCGGAGTCGCAGGCCACCTTCAGCATCCTCGCATCGGAGGGTATCCGCATCCTGCCGTACAGCGACATAGAATATCTGGGGCAGGAGTTCGAGGGACGGCTCTTCGTGGACAGTTCGACCCTCAACTACAATGTCTATACGAGCCTCGTGGCATCGAAGATAGCGCTGGAAGAGGCCGGAAGCCCGGTGGGACTCTGGAAGGCCGTCAAGAACCCGACCGAAATCGAGGGGATGAAGCTCTCCCACGTCAAGGACGGCGTGGCGATGGAGCGCTTCCTCTACTGGCTGGAGAAGTCGGTGGAGAACGGGCGCGAAATCAGCGAGTGGGACGCATCCGTGATGCTGAGCTCGCTGCGCGCCGACATAGAAGAATACAGGGGCGACAGTTTCGAGACCATTTCCGCCTACGGGCCGGGTGCCGCGCTGCCGCACTACATCACTCCGCGCCGGGACGCCCCTGTCCTGAAGGACAGCGGTCTCTACCTCTGCGACTCGGGCGGGCAATACACGCTCGGCACGACCGATATCACCCGAACAGTGCCGCTGGGCAGGTGCACGGCGCTCGAACGCGAGGACTATACCCTTGTGCTCAAGGGACATATCGCCCTGGCGATGGCCGTCTTCCCTGCCGGCACTCCGGGATGCAGAATCGACGCTCTGGCGCGCGAGCCGCTCTGGAGGGCGCGCCGCAACTTCGGGCACGGCACCGGCCACGGGGTCGGATACTTCCTCGGGGTACACGAGGGGCCGCAGGACGTGAGACAGAACCTCAACCCGGTGGGCTTCGAGGCGGGGATGATAATCTCCGACGAACCGGGCATCTACCGCGAGGGGCAGCACGGCGTGCGCCACGAGAACCTGCTGCTCTGCGTGGAGGACGGGAGCAACGAGTTCGGGAGCTGGTTGCGTTTCGAGCCGCTGACCCTCTGCCACTTCGACACCTCGATAGTGGACGCGGGACGGCTTGACGCCGACGAGCTGAAGTGGCTCAACGACTATAACGAACTGGTTTACAAGACTCTGAGCCCTTATCTCCCGGCGGAGATCGCTTCCTGGCTCAGGGAGAAGACATCAGCGATATAATATGGAGAAGATAGCATCATTCAAGGTCAATCACAACCTGCTGAAGCAGGGAATATATGTGTCCCGCAAGGACAGCATCGGCAGCGAGACCGCCACTACCATAGACATCAGGGTTAAGCTCCCCAACATCGAGCCTGCGATGACTCCGGAGGCAGCGCATACCGTGGAGCATCTCGGAGCCACATACCTCCGCAACCTGGAGGGCTGGAAGGACGATATAATCTATTTCGGGCCGATGGGCTGCCTGACCGGCTTCTACCTTATCGTGGCCGGGGACTATAATCCTGGGACGCCTGAGTATGAGAGACTTGTGGAATCGATAATGGGGATGTTCCGCTTCGTCGCGGAATATGAGGGCGAAATCCCGGGCACCCGCCCGGACGAGTGCGGCAACTACCGCCTTCACGACCTCGCCGCCGCCCGCACCGTCGCCTCCCGCATGCTCGCCCTCCACGCCGGCGGGCAGCTGCGGTTCGTGTATCCGTAAGGAGCCGCGGTCATTGAGCCTGTCGAAATGCCGCGGCATCACTTTACCAGGGCGGCGAGCTCGGCGAAGTCGTCGATTACGGAGTCGGCGCCGCTCGCGAGGAGCTCCTCGCGGCAGGAGTTGCCGTAGCTGACGCCGCAAGTCCGGGCGCCGGCGTTGCGGCCCATCAGGATGTCATAGGGCATATCGCCTACTACGAGGCACTCTCCGGCAGAGAAACCCAGCTCGGAGAGGGTCTTCAGTACCGGCTCCGGGTCGGGCTTGGAGTGCACAGTATCCTCTGCACCAAGCACATAGCCGGTATATTTGTCCAGTCCCAACTCCTCCACGAACACATCGAGCGACTCGTGCGAGCGCGACGATGCGACGGTAAGGGTGACGCCGCGCCCGTGCAGCTGCTCGAGAGTCTGCATCACGTGCGGAAACATCTGCGGGACGAGCTTCTTCTTGTTCTCCTCGAAGAGCACGCGGTACACTTCCGTGCAGTGGTCGGCCTGCTCGGAGCTCAGTTCCGGGTGGAGACGGATGAAGGCGTCCTTAAGGGTGAGGCCGATGGTGGCGGCGCAGCTCGCCTCGTCGCAGTCGCTCAGCCCCAGGCGCTCCATCGTCATCCGGAGCGTCAGCACTATGTTGCGGCGGGTGTCGCAGAGCGTGCCGTCGAAGTCAAGGATTACGATTCGCGTTTTCATTCTCCTTCCTCTTCAAGTTCGCAGCCCCGGAAATAGAATTCTTCCCTCGCCTTCTCCTGCGACACGGTGTAATAGACAATCTCCGCCGTGGTGCAGACTTCGCCATTGCAGCTGATGCTGCCCTCCATCACCGCCAGGTTGCGCTTCATCTCCTTGAGGTGCACGCGGATTTCGAGGGTCACATCGTCCCCTACAGGGACGCTCTTGCGGTAGCGGAGGTTGAGGTTGGTAGTCACGCCGGCAGTCTGGAGTTTGCGGGTGATGTACCAGCCGGCAGTTTCATCGATTAATGTGGCCTGGATGCCGCCGTGGAGGGTATTCGTCCAGCCCTGATAGTCTGGTGAGGGATGCCAGAGCGAGACGATGTCATCGCCGTCTTCCCAGAACTGCATCTTGAGGCCGCGCGGGTTCCAGGGAGAGCAGGCGAAGCAGTTGTAACCCTTGTCCCGGAGGTCGAGGTACGGGTTCTTTATCTTATTCATAATCATCAAATTAATTCTTCTATAATACCGTCGGAGACGAAGAACCGCTCCTCGGGAATACGGATATTGGCATTGCCCGGCCGCACCAGAGCGCCTTCGGCGATGAGCCGCTCCACGGCTCCGGCATCGCACAGGGATTCGGCTATGCCCCCGGCAGTGCGCAGGCCGAGCATTATCCGCTCTTCGCGCTCCTCCTGCGGGGTGAGGGTCTCGAAAGAAGGCTTCCAGCCGCTGAGCGTCTGACTGTTGGCGCGGCGCCGCGCTCCGTCAAACGAATGCGCCCCGGACCCGAATCCCACATAGGGGCGGCGCGTCCAATAAGCGGAATTGTGCCGGGCTTCGCGCTGTGGGAGCGCCCAGTTGGAGATTTCGTAATGCCGGTAGCCGGCGGCGGAGAGGGCGCTGCAGATTGTCGAGTACTGCTCTGCGCAAAGGCTCTCGGGAGCCTCGCTGAAACGCCCGTCGGAGGCCATCTGCGCGAGGGCACTGCCCTCTTCTATGCTGAGCTGATAGGCGGAGATGTGCTCGGGGCACCAGGAGATTATTTCCTCGAGAGTCCGCGCCAGGATGTCCCCCGTCAGCATCGGGAAGCCGAATATAAGGTCCACGCTGATGTTATCGAACCCGCCTTCACGCAGCAGGCGGAACGCCTCCCTCGCCCTTGCGGCATCGTGGCGGCGGTTCATCCAGCGGAGGATTCCGTCATCGAGGGACTGCACTCCCATGCTGATGCGGTTAACGCCCATCGAGCGCAGAGCCTTCACGTAGTCGGGGCCCTTCTCCACGATGTCTTCGGGATTGACTTCGACCGTAAATTCGTCATACGGCCCTCCGGGCAGGGCGTCCACGATGCGCCCGAGCAGCACAGGAGGCAGCACCGACGGGGTGCCGCCTCCTATGTAGAGGGTATTCAGTGAAAGTGTCGCGTCCGTCTCGCTGCGGCGGGACCGGATTTCAGCGATGAGCTCGTCAGCCCAGCGCTCCATCACGCGCCCGCCCTTCCCGGCACAGACTGTCTCCGAATAGAAGTCGCAGTATGTGCAGAAACTCTTGCAGAAAGGGACGTGGATATAGATCATCCGCTATCGGAGCAGGAGTTCGGCTGAGCCGAGCAGCGCCTGGGTGGTGTAGGCGTTCACGCTATACACGCCCTTGTGGTATGACGGGATGTCATTGACATAAATTCCCATCTCGACTTCTGCGCCCTGGTAGTCAACTTCGCGGGAAGCGGTGGCGTCGAGGGTCTCCTCGCCGAGGGTGAATGTAGTGCCGTGGCCGTCGCTGAGCAGGTTGCCGTCAGGGTCGGTCACGCGCACATAGACGCGTATCGGGCCTCTCGGGGTGAGCTCGTTCTCCAGAAGGCTGAGGGTGACGAGCAACCTCTTGACCTTTCCGCTCCTGTCGGTAATCTTCTCGGATGAGTTGTAGGCCTCAAGCTTGATGCCGCGCGCCTTGAGCACCGCTCCGGCGGTGACGCGTCCGGTCAGGTCCTCCACCTGCTGGGTGAGCTCGGCGTTGAGCTTCTTGCTCGCAGCGGCTTCCTTGCGTGCGCTCGCAGCCTCGGCTGAGAGCTTGTGGTTGAGGGTGTTGAGGGAGTCTATCTGGACAATGTAGCTGCGCATGATGGTGCGGAGCGTACCGAGTTCCTTCTCGTATTGACGGATTTTCTTGCGGTTGGTGGCTTCGGTCTTCTTGACCCTCTCCACGAGCTGGGCAATCTCCTCGCGGGAGGAGTCGAGCTGCGCGTTGATGGAGTCGTAGTCCGAAGACAGGCCTTCGTAGTCGCTCTGCAGCGCCTGAATCTGCTCGGTCAGGTCATTTTTCTCGCTGTTCAACTGGCTGACCAGCTTGTTCTTTGAAGATAATACGAGGACCAGAGCGATAGCGAGCACGGCAGCCACGGCTATCATCGCGAACATTATTGTGCGCAGTCCGCCGTTAGCCTTCTTCTCGCTTTCCTTGCGTTCGAGTCTCTCAAGTGGATCTTCTCTTTCCATAATTTGTAGCTTTTAAATTACAGACTGCAAAAATAGCAAATTTTGTGCTAATACACGCAAATGCCGATATATGCCCGCACGGGAGACAACGGAAAAAATCCTAAATTTGCTTCCGTTATGACAGTGCCGGAAAATTATGAATTCTGAAATTGAAAGGTGGATAGAGGGAGAAATACTCCCGCGCTATGACGGTTTTGACCGGGGGCACCGGCGGGACCACGCCGAATATGTGATTCGCACCGCTCTGGAGCTGGCGCAGCACTATGATGTCGATGCAGATATGATTGCCGTGGCAGCCGCCTGTCACGATCTGGGATTGGTCGGGGAACGCGCCACGCATCATCTGGAGTCGGGGCGTATAATCCGCAGTATGAGCGAATTGCGCAAATGGTTCACTCCGGAGCAGATTGAGACCATAGCACAGGCGGCCGAGGACCACAGGGCATCCTCGAAGAACGAGCCGCGAAGCATTTACGGGCGCATTATCGCCGAGGCGGACAGACAAATCGTGCCGGAGACCGTCATCCGGAGGACGGTGCAGTACGGGCTGAAGAACTATCCGGAGCTGAACCGCGAGGGACATTGGGAGCGGACGCTTGAGCATCTGAACGAGAAGTACGCCGAGGGCGGCTACCTCAGGCTCTGGATTCCGGAGTCATCCAACGCTGCAAGACTGAAGGAGCTGCGGGCGCTCATCAGCGACACAGCCGCTCTGCGAAAGCTTTTTGACGGCATCTACAAGGAGGAGATATACCGTGACCTTCTGCCAAAGGTCCGTTCGCTCTGCGAGGGCGAGGACGATACCGTGGCCAGGATGGCCAATGTGGCGGCGCTTATACACCGAAGGCTGGAATTCTGGTGGACGGGATTCTACAGGGTCGTGGACGGGGAGCTGGTGCTCGGGCCGTTCCAGGGGCCGGTGGCGTGCACGCGGATTGCTTACGGGAAGGGGGTCTGCGGGACGGCCTGGAAGGAGGCCAGGACTGTAGTGGTGCCGGATGTGGAGCAGTTCCTGGGGCATATCGCCTGCTCGAGCGAGAGCCGCAGCGAGATTGTCGTGCCGGTGTTTGCGAAGGGTGCCTCTGAGGGCTGCGACACCGGTGCTTCCGGCAGGGTCTGCGCCGTGCTGGATATCGACAGCCGGGAGCTCGGGGCCTTTGATGATGTCGATGCGCGGTGGCTGGAGGAGATTGTGGAGGCGGGGTTTCGTGGACAAAATTTCTGATTTTTAGCGCATCCGGATTTTCAAATCGAGGGAACGGG
>CAVAID010000053.1:0-14024 GCA_963588685.1 bacterium | reverse complement strand
CCACGCCAATCCCGCTTCTGCGCGCTATACAGCACAATGTCATGGCCGCATTTCGCAAAAAACCGGTCGGAATCTTGCCGGGCGCTTCGATGCTTCGACAAGCTCAGCAACCGCGGCGCCCAGCGACCGCCAATCTGCCGCTGCCGTCCATCCTGGAGGCCAAATTATGGACGAGACACAGAGTGACCTGTCCGAGCTTGTCGAGGGGCGTGGTCTCGGTGGGATTTCGACTAAGTTCAATGACTGCCGCGTCCCCCTAGCCTGCGGTCTGAGCCTGTCGAAGCGCCGAGGGGGCGGGCATTTCGACTGAGTTCAATGACCGCCCGCGCGCTACCCGGAAAAATGGTAAGTTCTACAAGAAAACAGTTTACGCTTAATCCGGGAATTTGTCGCAAATTTGCAGTGCGAAAATTAAAGCCGGCCTCCGCAGGCCGCAACAACGATATGTATATAGAAAAAATCAACTCCCCCTCCGACCTTAAGGCCCTTGACATCAAAGAACTACAGACAGTCGCCGACGAGACCCGCCAGGCGGTGCTCAACCGCGTCAGCAAGCACGGCGGTCATGTGGGCCCAAACCTCGGCTTCGTCGAGGCGACTGTGGCGCTTCACTATGTGTTCGACGCCCCGAAAGACAAGTTCGTATTCGACGTCTCGCACCAGAGCTATCCCCATAAAGTATTGACAGGCAGGGCTAAAGGCTTCCTGGGAGAACTCGACGACATGAACGCCGTCAGCGGATATTCCTCCCCGGCCGAGAGCCCGGTATATGACAACTTCGAGGTCGGGCACACCTCCACCTCCATCTCCCTCGCAACCGGCCTCCAGAAGGCACGGGACATCAAGGGAACGGACGAGAACATAATCGCCGTCATCGGCGACGGCTCGCTCAGCGGCGGCGAAGCCTTCGAGGGCCTTGACGAGGCCTCCGAACTCGGCACCGGCATCATCATCGTGGTCAATGACAACGAGATGTCGATAGCGGAGAACCACGGCGGCCTCTACAAGAACCTCCGTCTCCTTCGCGAGACGGAGGGCAAGGCCGAGTGCAACTACTTCAAGGCGCTGGGCTTCGACTACCTCTATCTCGAGGAAGGCAACGACATCCCGCGCCTCGTGGAAACATTCCGCAAGGTCAAGGGCACCTCCAGGCCGACCGTGGTCCATATCCACACCGAGAAAGGGCACGGCTACCGTCCGGCAGTCGAGAACAAGGAGCCGTGGCACTACCAGGGGCCGTTTGACCTGAGCACCGGCAAGCCTCTGTCCGCCGGCGGGGGCGAAGACTACAGCGTCCTCTTCGCCGACTGGATGCTCGAGCATATGAAGAACGACCCGACCCTGATAGCGGTGACCGCAGGCACGCCGGCAGTTGCCGGATTCACCCGCGAGAAGCGCCTGCAGGCCGGGAAGCAGCATCTCGATATGGGCATAGCCGAAGAGCAGGCCTGCGCTATGTCGAGCGCGATGGCGAAGGGCGGCCTGCACCCGGTGTGGACGGTGTATTCGACCTTCATCCAGCGCACCTATGACCAGCTGGCCCAGGATCTCTGCATCAACTCCAACCCTGCGGTAATCAATGTGATAGGCGGCGGTGCGGGCACGATGAACGACATCGCCCACATCTGCCTCTTCGACATCCCTATGCTCACGAGCATCCCGAACCTCCTCTACCTGGCCCCGACTACCTGCGAGGAATATTTCGCAATGCTCACCTGGGCCATCAAGCAGGACAGCAAGCCTGTGGCGCTGCGAATGCCGAGCAACGGAGTCATCCATACCTGCGAACCCGTGGACACGGAATACAGCTTCGAACCTTCATACAAGATTACCCGACTCGGAAGCAGGGTCGCCGTGATTGCGGCTGGCTCATATTATCAGAAAGGCGAGAATGTCGTGTCGCTGCTTGCGGACAAGGGCATTGACGCCACGCTCATCAACCCGCGCTACCTCTCCGGAGTGGACGATGCGACGCTTGACTCGCTGAAGGCCGACCACAGCCTCGTCGTGACTCTCGAGGACGGCAGCAAGGACGGCGGCTTCGGCGAAAGGATTGCGGCCTACTACGGGCCGACCGATATGAAGGTGCTCGTCGGCGGCATCCGCAAGGGCCTCTATGACCGCTATGACCTCCGCCAACTCCTCAGCGACAACCGCCTGCTCGACGGACAGATAGTCGAGGACATCCTCGCGCTCATCTGAATTGATCAAGGCAAAGCCTGATTGTTAATCGGCTAACAACGGCCCCTCGGCGCTTCGACAGGCTCAGCGACCGCGCCCCTCGACAAGCTCGGGGACCGTGGGCTCGGGGACCGACCCAGTGCCTCGGATGAGACTCGAACTCACACGGACATTGCTGCCCAAGGGATTTTAAGTCCCTCGTGTCTACCATTCCACCACCAAGGCAAAACCGCAAGCGGCCCAAACGTCCGCACTTGCAGACCGCAAAGATACTTAAAAATATTTCTTTTCCTGCCGGTTGAGGGCGAGGAATATGAAAATCATCACCGAGAACGAGAGCAGCGACGAGCCGCCGTAGCTCAGCATAGGCAGCGGAATTCCGATCACCGGCATCAGGCCTATGGTCATCCCGATATTGATGAAAAGATGCATGAACATACACGCCGCCACGCAGTAGCCGTAGATTCGCGTGAACGGCTCCCGGCACTTCTCCGCATCCTGTATCAGCCTGTAAATCAGGAATACATACAGCAATATCAGCACCAGACATCCCAGGAAACCCCACTCTTCTCCGATGGTGCAGAATATGAAGTCGGTGCTCTGCTCCGGCACGAATCCGTAGGTCGTCTGGGTCCCGTTGAGGAAACCCTTGCCAGCGAAGCCGCCCGAGCCGATGGCAATCATCGACTGCCGAACGTTGTAGCCCACACCCGCCGGGTCCTCCTTCATCCCCAGCAGCACCTCGATCCTCTTGCGCTGATGGTCCTGAAGCACATCGTTGAAGAGAAAATCGGTAGCGAAAAACAGCACCACACCCGCCCCGAGCACGGCCAGAGTCCGCCCGATGTGCTTAAATCGCAGCCGCCCCCGCCGATAACCCGAGCCTAAGAAGAAATACACCGCGCAGAGCAGTGCCAGCAATATGGCCGAAGCCCACCACGGGGCCGTGAGAGTCAGGATGAAGATCAGTATCGCCGCTCCGATGAATACGAACCACCAGCCCGACAGCCCCTCGCGGTAGAGGACGAAAAGGTAGCCGGCATACACCAGCGCCGAGCCGGTCTCGCTCTCCCCGAGAATCGCCAGCATAGGCAGTCCGAGCACAACCGCCACCATCAGGAAGCCCCTCCACCTGTCGAGCCGGAAACCCTGCCGGCTCATCAGGAGAGCCAGCATCAGCGAGGTTGTAATCTTCGAAACCTCAGCAGGTTGGAACTTCACCGACCCCAGCTCGAACCAGGAGTGCGAGCCCTTGACATCCTTGCTCACGAATATGACTATCACCAGCAGCGCCAGTACCAGCAGATAGGTCGCCGGCGCAATCGCCTCCCACAATTTCGGGTTTATCGCAAAGAGTATCAGCACATCCACCCCCAGCGAAATCAGCATCCAGGTAAACTGCTTGCCGCTCCGGCAGCTGAGGTCGAAAATCGATGACGGCTCCGTGGAATGCACTGAAGCATAGATGCTTATCCAGCCTATCAGCATCAGCGCCAGATAGCACAGCACCAGCTTCCAGTCCACGGTCTGCCGCAGGCTGCGCTCATATCTGTGTGAACCGGTGTTGAAAAGTCCCATTGCCTAGAAGAATTTAGTAGTCAACAGCCTGTCTTCCAGGTACTTCCTCTGCGGGCAAATCTCCCCGTTGAGGTACATCTCAAGCATCAGCGATGCCACCGGCAGCGCCCAGGTCGCACCGAATCCGGCATTCTCCACATAGGCCGCCACGGCAATTTTCGGATTGTCCTTGGGCGCGAAGCAGATGAACACTGAATTGTCCTTGCCGTGCGGGTTCTGTGCCGTGCCGGTCTTGCCGCACACCTCCAGCCCCGGGATGGCCGCGTTGCGCGCTGTCATTCCGGCGGAGCCGCCCCCGTTGACCGCCATATACATACCGTCCACGGCAGTCTGGAAGTGGGTCGTATCCACCATGGTATAGTGCCTCTCGCGGAAGCGGTCGTCGATGCTCACGCCCTCAGAATCCTTGACGATGTGAGGGATATAATAATAGCCTCGGTTGGCCATGATGGCCGCGAGATTGGCAATCTGCAGCGGTGTAGCGCCGATTTCGCCCTGCCCGATGGAGAGCGACACTATGGTCTGGAACTTCCACCGCCCCTTGCCGTACATCCGGTTGTAGTACGATGAAGTCGGGATGTTGCCTCCCAGCTCGGAAGGGAAGTCGCTGCCCAGCTTCTGCCCGAAGCCGAAACTCAGCACATACTCCCTCCACTTGTCCAGGGCCTCCGCCGTGCTGTCATAGGCCTTGTTTTCCAGGATGTTGCGGAGCACATAGCAGAAATATCCGTTGCACGAAGTGGCTATGGCGTCCTTGAACTGCAGCGGCGAAGAGTGCGCGTGGCAGCCCAGCTTGTGGTTGCCGCCATAGTTGTAGCCCTTGTTGCAGGGGTAGGCATACGACGGCTGCAGCACCCCTTCCTGCAGTCCGATGAGGCCGTTGATCAGCTTGAACACCGAGCCCGGAGGGTAGGATGCCATTACGGTACGGTTGAACATAGGCTTGCGCGGGTTGCGGGCTATCTCGTCGTAGTGCTGCCCGATGTTTGAGAGCACGTCCACGTCGATTCCCGGGCTGGAGACCATCGCCAGGATTTCCCCGGTCGAAGGCTCGATTGCCACCACGGAACCCACCTTGCCCTCCATCAGCCTCTGCCCGTACTGCTGGAGATGCGCGTCGATGGTGGAGACGATGTCGTGCCCCGGCACCGCGTCCTTGTCCTCGGCACCGTCTTCATAGGCGGACTGCAGCCTGTTGCGTGAGTCGCGCAGGAAGATGTGGTAGCCCTTTTCCCCGCGCAGAGTATCCTCCATAGCGGCTTCCAGGCCCGTGCGTCCCACATAGTCTCCGGACTTGTACTCCGGATGCTTGCGGATGTAGTCGGCATCCACCTCGGAGATGTAGCCGAGCAGGTTGCCACCGGCGTTGAACGGATATTCGCGTATGCTTCGCACCTGCGCCCTGAATCCCGGGAAGAGGTACTCCTGCTCCGCGAACTTGATATAAGTCTCCTGCGGCACCTGCTTGAGGAAGGTCTGCGTCTGGTAGCCTATCCTGCTGCGGTAGGTGCGGTAATATTTCATCTTGCCCCTCACGAAGTCGGCGGTGGTGTCCAGCGCCTCGGCGAGGGCGAGCGTGTCGAACTGCTCCACGTCCCTCGGGGTCACGAGGATGTCGTAGCAGACCGAATTGCCCACCAGGATCTCCCCGTTGCGGTCATAGATTACCCCGCGCGGCGGGTAGATGGTGGAATAGACCATCGAGTTGTTGGACGCGTCCCGCTTGAACTCGTCGTTGATGAGCTGGATATAGAAGAGTCTGGCCAGCAGCACCACTGCCACCGCCCCCAGACCTATGAGCAGCTTGTTTTTGCGGTTTATTTCCATCGCGCCTCAGAATCGGGACAAAGCAGATTCGCGACCGGAAGCGTGAGCGCGGAGCTCACGGCAAGCGAAAGGATGAACTTGAGCGTCATTGCCCAGAAAGGCACGGTGCCGGCGCCGTCGGCGATGATGTAGATGAGGAGGAACACCGCATTGAGCAGCACGGCGGCGAGAAGCATCTTGCCGGGCCCGAGCCGCCCGGAGGAAATCTCCTCTCCGCGGGAGAACACTTCACTGCCGAATACGGCGGAGAACACCACATAGCGCAGCAGCGCCACCGGCACGAGCGCAAGGCAGCTGAGCCCCAGCGGCGCCCCGACGAGGAAATCCACCGCAAAGCCGGAAGCGAAGGCGATGAGCATATTCGTTACGGTGCTGTACTTCAGCGGCAGGCAGAGTATCATGGCCGGCAGCAGGGCGATGACGAGCATCGGCGTGAAATTGCAGAAATTCCACAGCAGCACCTGGGCCGCGAGCAGCAGCAGATATTTGACGGCGTAACTCATCTCTTCCCGTTTTCGGAGGCTTCAAGCGCCTCGATTTCCTCCCTTTCCGCATTCTCCGTCACGGTCACGTAGCGGAGACTGTTGAAATCCTGAAACAGCCTTACCTTGACCTCGCGGGTCGAACCGTCCACGAGTCGGCTCTCTCCGGCTATGCCCACCGGGATGTCGCCAGGGAAGATGGCGGAGAGCCCGCTCGTCCTGACGGTGTCGCCCGGATTGATCTGATAGTGAGGCGGTATGTCCTTGACCAGGGCCCCGTTGCGGCTGACCCCGTCCCAGCGCATCGGCGCCGTCACTCCGCTCTCGCCGATCCTGACGCTCACGCTGACATTGGAGTTCATCAGCGTCAGGCCGTAGGCGTAGTGCTTGTCCACTGCGCTGATCACCCCGACTATGCCCTTGTCCGTGATGACCCCGGACTGCGGAATCACCCCGTCCTCGGAGCCCCTGTTGATGATGATGTAGTTGTGTGCGGTGCCCCGGCTGAGCTTGACTATCGTCGCTGGGGTGTAGATGAATCCGCCGCCGCTGCCCTTGGGCATGGAGGCAATCTCTCCGGCCGCATCCTCGCGTTCCTTGAGCGTCCTCAGCTCATCGCGGAGCCGGGCGTTCTCGGCGGCCAGCTCATCGTTGAGCCTGAAGGTGTAGAAGTGGCTGTGTATCTTCTCCCCGCCGCTCCAGAGGGCGGCGGCCGTCCTGCGGGAGATGCGGTTGAGCCAGATGTTCTGCAGGGCCGAACTCCTGCCCAGCATAGCAATCGCAGCAACCTCCAACAGTATGAAGATTGCCGCGCTTGCCATGATGGCATAAGTTCTTCTGCCCTGTGACATCTACCTCATAAGGAATGAATAGCTGTCGGTATGCTTGAGGGCTTCGCAGGTGCCCCTGCCCACTGCATGCAGCGGATCGTCGGCGACATGGAAGTCGATGTTGACCTTGTCCTTGAACCTCTTGGCGAGACCCCTCAGCAGCGCGCCGCCGCCGGAGAGGTAGATGCCGTTCTCCACGATGTCGGCGTAGAGCTCAGGAGGCGTGCCCTCGAGGACGTGGAGGATGGAAGTCTCAATCTTGGCGATGGACTTGTCGAGGCAGTGCGCAATCTCCTGATGGGTGATGGAAGCCTCCACCGGGTGTGCGGTCATGAGGTTAGGTCCGCGCACGATGAACGGTGCCGGCTCCTCCTCGTCGAGGTCCGGAATCACGGCTCCCACCGCAATCTTGATCTTCTCGGCGGTGATTTCGCCCACCTTGATGTTGTGCTGCTGGCGCAGGTAGTACTGGATGTCGCTGGTGAACACGTCGCCTGCGGTCCTGATGCTGTCCTGCTGCACGAGGCCTCCGAGGGAGATGACTGCAATCTCGGTGGTACCGCCGCCGATATCGACTACCATATTGCCCTGAGGCGCCTCGACGTCAAGCCCGATGCCGAGCGCTGCGGCCATAGGCTCGAAGATGAGATACACGTCGCGTCCGCCCGCGTGCTCCGTGGAGTCGCGCACGGCCCTGATCTCGACTTCAGTCGAGCCGGACGGGATGCCGACCACGATTCTGCGGTTCGGAGTGAAGAGGCTGCGGCGGCGGCTGCTCACCTGCTTGATGAAGCCGCTGATCATCATCTCGGCGGCGTTGAAGTCGGCGATGACTCCGTCGCGCAGAGGCCTGATGGTACGGATGCCCGGGTTCTCCCTTTCCTGCATCAGCTTGGCTTTCTGGCCGATAGCTATGCACTTGCCTGTATTGTTGTCGATGGCGATGATACTCGGCTCGTCAAGCACGATGACTCCGTCCTGGTAGATGACGGTGTTGGCCGTTCCGAGGTCGATTGCCAGTTCCTGATTCAAAAATGCCATTTTACTAACTCCTTGTAGGTTTAAAAACAAAAGTAAACAAAAATCCTTAATTTTGCCAAGATAACTTATCTTATTTTTGGAGAGTTTTTCAATGGACAGGCAGGTATATGTGATTTTCGTGGCCGGGGGAAGCGGAACCCGGATGGGGAGCAGTATCCCCAAGCAGTTTCTCCGCCTCGGAGGGAGAACGGTGCTGCAGCGCACCATCGAGCGTTTTGCGGAGGCGGTGCCGGGAATGCGGGCGGTCACCGTGCTCCCCAGGGACCATTTCCGCACCTGGAAGAACATCTGCCTCGAAGGCTCGTTCGACTATCCCCAGACCCTCGTGGCGGGAGGCATAACCCGCTTCCAGTCAGTGCGCAACGCCCTGGAGAAGGTGCCGGACGGCGCAGTGGTGATGATACACGACGGGGTGCGCCCTTTCGTCAGCGCGGAGCTGATAAGGAAGCTGCTCGCAATGATGGAAGACGGTACCGGCGGAGGAGTGATTCCGGCGCTGCCGGTGACGGATACCCTGCGCTCCATTGTCCCGGGAGTCCCGGACCCCGACAGGAGCAAGGTTGTGGCAGTGCAGACCCCCCAGGTCTTCTTCTCCGAAGACATAAAGAAGGCTTACGGCAGAGCGTATGAACTGTCGTTTACCGACGATGCGTCGGTCGCTGCAAGCAGTGGAATCGGTATCCGGATAGCGGAGGGGGAAAAGTTCAATATCAAGATCACCACCCCCGAAGACCTCGTGACAGGCGAGGCTATTCTTTCGCGGTGACGGACCTGAAACTTGTACTCTTGTAGTCCTTGACCCAGATTTCGCGTTCGAACGACTGGTCGAGGGACATCATTGTGTCGGTGGACTGCACGTATGGAATCCTCTGGATAATATTGAGGAGGATGTTCATAAGGTGGTCGTTGTCAAAGCAATACACTTTAAGGAAAAGGGCGGCTTTGCCGGTGATGAAGTGGCATTCCACTATCTCCGGCACATGCTTGAGGGCTGATACCACTTCCGGGTACTTGTTGTCTTCGGAGAGGCAGACGCTGATGAAAGCGCAGACATTGAGCCCGATGGCGCTGGGCTTGATGACCATTCTGGATCCCGAAATCACGCCGTTGCTCTCCATCTTCTTCACTCTCTGATGCACCGCCGCGCCGGAAATGTTACATTCGCGGGCGATTTCCAGAAAAGGCATTCTCGCATTGTTTACGAGGAACGACAGAATCTTTCTGTCGATTTCGTCGATGTGATAATTGGCCATAATTTATTTATTTCTTGAATCGTTTCGGCTTGGATGAGGTCGGGGCGGTCTGCTCCACGATGCGGCGGCACTCCTCCTCGGTAAGGGCGGAGGCGTCGCAGCCCTTGGGCAGCTTGTAGTTGGCTCCGGCGTGCTTGAGGTAAGGGCCGTAGCGTCCGTTGATGACGCTGATGTCGGCATCCTTGAACTCCTTGATTACAGGGTTGGCAGCGGTGGCGGCATTCCGGATTATGCCCTCGCAATCCGCGAGGGTGACGGTGAGAGGGTCGGCGCTGCGGGGCAGGGAGATGTTCTTGTCGCCGTGCTTGATGTAAGGTCCGAAGCGGCCCTTGAGCACGGTCACCTCGGCTCCGTCGATCTCGCCCAGCTTGCGCGGCAGCTTGAAGAGCGCGAGCGCCTCCTCGAGGGTGATGTTCTCTATCAGCTGGCCCTTGGAGAGGCTGGCGGACTGCTTGTCGGCGCCTTCGCCCTTCTGGACATAAGGCCCGAACTGCCCGTAGCGGGCGATGACCTTTTTGCCGTCGGCCGGGTCGATTCCGATCTCCCGCTCCACGCGGCTGTACTGCCCGTCGTGCAGGGTCTCGTCCACCTTCTTGTGGAAGTCACCGTAGAAGTCCGCGATGACCGAGTTCCAGACCATCTTGCCCTCGGCGATGCTGTCGAAGTCCTTCTCCACGTTGGCCGTGAAGTCGTAGTCCATTATCTGAGGGAAGTTGGCGGTGAGGTAGTCGCTGACTATCATTCCGATCTCCTGCGGCATCAGCTTGCCCTTCTCGGAGCCGATGCTCTCGGTCTTGGCGCGCTCGCTGATCTTGCCTCCCTTGAGACTGAGGTCGGTCACGGCCACCTTGCGGCCCTCCTTGTCGCCCTTGACTATGTATCCGCGGCCCGTGGTGAGGGTCGTGATGGTCGGGGCGTAGGTGGAAGGACGGCCGATGCCGAGCTCCTCGAGCTTCTTGACCAGGGTGGCCTCGGAGTAGCGGTAAGGCGGCTGGCTGAAGCGGCAGTCGGCGGTGATTTCCTTGTCCGTGATGCTCTGGCCCACGCTGAGCTGAGGCAGTATGCTGTTGCCCTCCTCGTCGGCCTCGTCGTCGGAGCCCTCGATGTAGAGCTTCAGGAATCCGTCGAAGAGTATCTCCGCCGCCTGGATGCAGAACTTCTCGCTGCGGCGGTCGGATGCGACTTTTATATTGCTGTTGAGCACCTTGGCATCCTCCATCTGGGAGGCGAGGGTGCGCTTCCATATCAGGTTGTAGAGCTTCTTCTCCTGCTGGGTGCCCTCGATGTCGGTGTTGGCGATGTAGGTAGGGCGGATGGCTTCATGCGCCTCCTGGGCCCCCTTGGAGTGGGTCTTGTACTGGCGCGGATGAGAGTACTGCTCCCCGTAGGTCTCCGTGATGTAGCTCTTGGCGGTGCCGAGCGCGAGAGAGGAGAGGTTGGTGGAGTCGGTACGCATATAGGTGATGAGTCCCCTCTCGTAGAGGCCCTGCGCGATGCGCATCGTCTGGCTGACAGGCAGATGCAGCTTGCGGGACGCCTCCTGCTGGAGGGTTGAGGTGGTGAACGGCGGGGCCGGGTGGCGCACCGCTTCCCTGCGGTCGATGGAGGCTATGCTGTACTGCGCTCCGATGCTGTCTTCCAGGAACTTGCGGGCCTGTCCGATGGTCTCGAACTTCGTGTCGAGCGTGCCCTTGACCTTGACTCCGGCGGCCTCGAATACCCCGTCCACCTTATAGTAAGGGGTGCTCTCGAACGCCATTATCTCCTTCTCCCTGTCCACCACGAGCCTGAGGGCCACGGACTGCACGCGCCCCGCGGAGAGGCCGCGCTGGATTTTTCTCCAGAGGATAGGGGAGAGCTCGAATCCCACCAGGCGGTCGAGCACGCGGCGTGCCTGCTGCGCGTTGACGAGGTTGATGTCGATTTCGCGCGGATTCTGGACGGCGTGCAGGATGGCGTCCTTGGTGATCTCGTGGAACACGATTCTGCGGGTGCGGGCCTTGTCGAGTCCGAGCGTCTCGCTGAGGTGCCAGGAGATGGCCTCTCCCTCACGGTCCTCATCGGATGCGAGCCAGACGGTCTGCGCGGCGCTTGCGGCCTTCTTGAGGTCTGCGACCACTTTCTTCTTCTCCGCCGGGACTATGTATTCCGGCGCGAATCCGTGCTCCACGTCCACGCTCAGCTTGTTGTCCTGCAGGTCGCGGATGTGCCCGAAGCTGGATTTGACTGTAAACCCTTCTCCCAGAAATTTCTGTATGGTCTTGGCTTTTGCCGGAGATTCGACGATAACTAAGTTCCCCTCCATTACTACTACCTTTTATATTTCAAACTGCAAAGAAAAACACAAACTCTCGAATTTTCAAAATTTAATAGTTAATTTTGCGCCAAATTATCAAGAGTCGTAATCATTACGACAATTTTTTTTACCGATGAAAGAGAACACGAGGAAAAAGATTATCAAATGGTTCTGGATAATTGTCACAGCGCCGTTTGCGATAATTCTGCTTGCTCTGCTTCTTGTGGGCGTGTTCGCGCGCATCCCTTCCTTTGAGGAGCTGGAGCATCCAGACAACAAGCTTGCCACGCAGGTACTTGCCGACAACGGCGAGGTGCTTGCCACATTCCATATCGAGAACAGGACCTATGTCGGCTACGACGAGCTCTCGCCGAATCTGGTCAACGCAGCCGTAGCCACGGAGGACTCCCGCTTCTATCAGCACTCCGGCATAGACATGAAGGGTCTGGCCCGCGTGCTGGTCAAGACCATCCTTATGCGCGACTCCAGCCAGGGAGGCGGCAGCACCATCACGCAGCAGCTCGCCAAGACGCTCTACCCACGCAAGGAAGTGAAGAGCTGGGTGCCGGGCTGGTCCAAGGTGGTGATGGTGGGCACCAAACTCAAGGAATGGATCACCGCCGTCAAGCTCGAGCGCGACTACACCAAGGAGGAAATAGTCGATATGTACCTCAATTCCATATTCTTCGGAAGCGGGGCATACGGCGTCAAGGCGGCATCCGAGACCTTCTTCGGCAAGGAGCCGTCCGACCTCGGAGTGGAGGAGGCCGCACTGCTCGTGGGAATGGTCAACAAGCCTACCCGCTACAACCCGGTGCTCAACCCGGACCTCTCCCTCTCCCGCCGCAACTTCGTGATCGGGCAGATGGAGAAGAACGGCTACCTCACCGGCGCGCAGCGCGACTCCCTGCAGGCGCTGCCTATAACCCTCAACTACCAGGTGCAGGACCACAACGCCGGCCTGGCCCCGTACTTCAGGGATATGCTCCGCCGCGACATGTCGGCCTCCGCGCCCAAGCGGGGCGACTACCAGTTCGTGGAGGAATACAGCCGCGACTCCCTGCGCTGGCGCGAGGACCCGCTCTACGGCTGGCTCAACAAGAACAAAAAGGCCGACGGGTCGCGTTACGACCTCGACCGCGACGGCCTCCGCATCTATACCACCATCAACTCCAGGATGCAGCGCTACGCCGAAGAAGCGGTGCGCGAGCATCTCGGAAAGAACCTCCAGAAGAGCTTCGACCGCGAGGTGAAGTGGAAGAAGAACAAGCCGTTCGCCAACGATGTGGACAGCAAGACCGAGCAGACCCTGATGAAGCAGGCGCGCCGCTGGAGCGACCGCTACCGTCTGCAGCACAAGGCGGGCAAGACCGACGCCGAGATACTCGCGCAGTTCAGCCAGCCTGCCAAGATGCGTGTATTCTCCTGGAACTCAAAGGGCTATGTCGATACCACGATGACCCCGGACGACTCCATCCGCTACTACAAGTCCATCCTCCGCTGCGGCTTCGTCGCGATGGAGCCGGGCACGGGCTATGTCAAGGCCTATGTAGGCGGACCTAACTACCGTTACTTCAAATACGACAATGTCCGCCAGGGCAAGCGTCAGATAGGCTCCACCGTGAAGCCGTTCCTCTACACCCTCGCGATGCAGGAGGGCCTGACCCCCTGCGACAAGGTGGTCAACCAGTCGCAGACCTTCGTGCTCTATGACGGCACGACCTGGACGCCGCGAAGCACCGACAAGGAAGAGTGGCTCGGCAAGACCGTCACCCTCCGCTGGGGACTCGCCCACAGCTCCAACAACATCTCGGCTTTCCTGATGAAAGAGCTTGGCCCTGAGGCGCTTGTGAGGATGATGCACCAGATGGGCATCAAGACCCACATCGACGAGGTGTACTCCCTCTGCGTGGGCCCTGTGGAGGTCAGCGTATTCGATATGGTGGCGGCATACAACACCTTCCCGTCCCGCGGCACCTATATCACGCCGCAGTACGTGACCCGCATCACCGACAGCGACGGCCGCGAGATAGGCACCTTCACCAACCAGAAGCGCGAAGCCATCTCCGAGCAGACCGCCTACCTGATGATCAACCTGATGAGCGGAGTCATCAACGAGGGCACTGGCTCCCGCCTGCGCTCCGTCTATGACCTGAGGGGCGAGATTGCCGGCAAGACCGGTACGACCAACGACAACTCCGACGGCTGGTTCATCGGCTACACGCCGAACATCACCGCCGGCGTCTGGGTCGGAGGCGAGGACAGACAGGTGCACTTCAACTCGCTGGCCCTCGGAAGCGGCTCCAACATGTCGCTCCCTATCTGGGGAATATGGATGAAAAAGTGCCTTGCGGACCCGACCATCGGCTGGTCTATGGAGAATGACCACTTCGTCGCCCCGTCGAGCGGCATACCCGGCTTCGACTGTGAGAAGGACGGCATCTTCCTCGGCGGCTACAACGACGAGAATGCCGAGGGCGGCGACACAGCCAAGGAAGAAGAAGACTATTATTTTAACTAGAATATACTCATGAGT
>CAVAID010000052.1:0-14090 GCA_963588685.1 bacterium | reverse complement strand
CGAGTCCCTTGGTCTTGAGGTAGCCCATCAGCTTGTCGTAGATGAGGTTGGTGCCTTCCCTGGCGGCTTCGTCGGCGGAAGAGGCGAGCATCTCGATGGCCCTTTCGCAGGCGTCGAGCACCGGGAGCATGCCCTTGACGGTGTCGGCTGAAGCGGAAGCGACCAGAGAGAGCCTCTCCTCGGCGGAACGCCTGCGGAAAGTCTCGAACTCCGCCATCAGACGGATATAGTCGTCCTTCTCCTTCGCCAATTTGTCAGTAAGCTCCTCGACCTGCTTGCGGAGCGGGTCTTCCTTCTTCTGCTTTTTCTTCTTGTTGTCAACTGTCTCAGGCTCCTTTTCGACTTCAGGCTCCTGCTTTATATCTTCATTTTCTGCCATAATTCAATCATTGTTTACGCCCTTTTCAAATCAAATCTCCTGCCAGTGACATATTGTCATCTGAAGAAGCGGTCTATCTCGCTGATGGACTCAGGCAGGGCGAATATCGCCACCCTGTCGTAGGCTTCGATCTGCGTGTCGCCGACGGCGATGAAGGCGTCGTTGCCCCTGATCACGCCGCCGATGATGGCGTTCTGCGGGAAGTCAATCCCCTTGAGCGGAGCTTTGGTGATGGCGGCTCCCGGGGCCACGGTGTATTCTATAACCTCGGTGTCGGTGCCCGCCATGTAGCGGACGAAGCGGGCCTTGCCGGAGAGGGTGAGGCGGAAAATCCTGCCCGCCGTGATGAGTTTGCGGTTGATGACATTGTCAACGCCCATCTCCTCGGCGAGCCGTATGTATTCGATGTTCTCCACTCCCGCCACGGTGCGGGCCACGCCGAATTTGCGTGCCACCACGCAGGAGAGTACATTGCTCTCGTCGTTGTCGCCCAGGGCTATGAACGCGTCGTACTGCTGGATGCCCTCCTCGTAGAGGAAGTCGGAGTTGCGGGCGTCGCCGTTGATGACGAGGACGCTGTCCGGCAGGCTCTCGGAGAGCTTGATGCAGCGCTCGCGGTCCTTATCCACTATCTTGACGGACAGGCCGTTATGCGCAAGCGAACGCGCCAGCATCTCCGCCGTTCGGCTGCCTCCGAGGATGAAGGCGCTGCCTATCTCTATATTGCTCTTGCCGAAGAGTTTGTGCAGGAGTTCGACTCCTTCGCGCCGGGTGACCGTGAACACGAGGTCGCCGAAGCGGAATTTGGTGTTGAGCTTGGGAATCACCGTCCTGCCGTCGCGGGAGAGGGCTATGACGCGGAACTCCCGGAGCTGGTCCGGCGGCACGGTGCCGATGAATTCGGAGAGCTTGAGGTCGACCAGAGGGGAGTCCTCGTTGAGTTTGAACACCGCAATCTGCAGCTTGCCGCGCGCGAATTCCATGGTCTCGGCGGTGGAATTGTGCTTGAGGAAGTCGATGATTTCGTCCGCCGCAATCCTCTCGGGGTAGAACATCATATCGATGCCCAACTCCTTGAAGAGCAGCTTGTTCTCGGCGGAAAGGCAGTCTTCGTCGCTGATGCGCGCTATCACCTTGCCGGCGCCGAGCCGCTTGGCGAGCAGCGCTCCCACTATGTTGATTTCCTGTGCTGCGAAAGGATATACAGCGATGAAGAGGTCGGCGTCGCCAGCCCCGGCTTCGCGCAGAACCTTGAGCGAAGAGGGGTTGCCCGTGACGGTCTCCACATCGGATGAGGCCGCGAGTGCGTCAATCCGCTGGGTATTGTCGTCGATGACCGTGATTTCATTGCCCTCGGCCCTGAGCATCTTGGCGAGATGGGTTCCGATCTCGCCTGCGCCTTCAATGACTATCTTCATAGCGTTGCAAATAATCAAATATCCTCTTCCCCCTCAGCATAGCCTGGAGGATGATGCAGATGCCGGTCAAGCCGGCAGGAGAGCCTTTCGGCTCCGCAATCCTGCGCGGGGCGGCCTTGAGAGTCCGGTATTCCCGGTGTGCCTGCCGCACTGCGCGGAAATTGTCCCTCTCGCCCTTGAGCAGGTACACAAGCGCGCTGCAGTCATCTATGAGAATGCGGGCCCTGATGCGCCTGCGCGCCCTTGCGGGGCCGATCGTGGAGGCGAGGTTGTTGTCCAGCAGGAGCAGCCCGTTGCGGTAGTTGAGCCTCAGCTTCGCTGGCGAAGTCCTCGGGAGCGTGCCCCCGCCGAGGTGATACACCTTCGAGCCTGGGACGACCGTGACCCTGTAGCCGAGCAGCTGCGCCTTCCAGCAGTAGTCGATTTCCTCCATATGGGCGAAAAACCTGTCGTCAAGTCCGCCTATCTCCTTCCAGAGGCTGGAGCGGGTCATCAGGCAGGCCCCGGAAACCCAGAGCACATCCTTCTCCGTGCCGTAGCGCGGGGAGTCGGTGTCGGTGAGGGAAAGCACGCGTCCCCTGCAGAACGGGTAGCCGTAGCGGTCGAGGCAACCCCCGGCCGCGCCGGCGTATTCGAGCCTGTCGCTGCGCCGGTATTCCCCGTCCTCGTGGAGCAGGGCCAGCAGTTTCGGCCCGCAGACCCCGCAGTCGGGATGGAAATCCATATAATTTACAAGCGTGCCAAGCCAGTCTGAGCTTACCAGCACATCGGAATTTATGAGAACGATATATTCCGGCTCGTCCGCACCGCCGCAGAGCAGCTGCGCGAATGCGCGGTCATAGCCTCCGGTGAAGCCGTAGTTCTCCGCGAGCCGTATCGTCTTCACGCCCGGGAAGTGCTCCGAAAGCATCTCCAGCGAGCCGTCCGAACTGGCGTTGTCCGCCACTACAAGACCGGCGTCAAGCCCCTGCAGGCTTTCCTCGATGGCAGGGATGAACTGCGCGAGGTAGTCCCCCGTGTTCCAGTTCAGTATGACGACGGCCGTTCTCAATGTCCGTTATTTGCAGTCGCAGCCCTCGCCGCAGCCGCAGCTTTCTCCTTCCTTGCAGTTGCAGCCTTCGCCTTCTTTGCAGTCGCAGCCTTCGCCTTCTTTGCAGTCGCAGCCTTCGCCGCAGCCGCACTCGCCGTCCTTGCAGCCGCCGTGGCAACCTCCGCCGCAGCAGCCTTCCTTAGGGAGATATTCTCCGTGCAGGCCCTCGGTAAGCTCTTTCTCTGTGGCCTCGCGCACCTTCTCCACCTTGCCGGTGAAGTGCAGGGTCTTGCCTGCCATAGGGTGGTTGAAGTCCATCTTGACGCTCTGCTCGCCCACTGACTTCACTACGCCCTGGACTACCTGTCCGGCGGAGTTGAGCATAGGGATTACATTGCCCGGCACGAGCAGGTCGTCACGGAGCTTGCCGTCCACCTCGAACGCGGCCAGCGGGATGTCGATCTCATATCTCGGGTCGTAGGTGCCGTAGCCTTCCTCTGGGGTAAGGGTGAATTCGAATTCGTCTCCGACTTCCTTGCCGTCAACTTCGGATTCGAATTTCGGCAGCAGCATGCCGGTGCCGTGTATGTATTCGAGCGGTGCATCAGAGCCCGCCTTGTCTGCGGTCTTGCCTTCCACGGTCAGCTCGTAGCTGAGGGAAACGACTTTGTTCTTTTCGATTTTCATATCTCTAAATTATTATGTTCCAATTATATCTGTCCTGCTGACGGGGCGCGCCTAGCCGCTGAAGTCAACATTTGAAAACGCTAAGGTAGGAATAAGTTTCGACATACAGTCCCTCGCGTCGTCGCCGGCGGCTATCAGGCCCTTCCAGAGCCCGAGGAAGTTGCCGGTCACCAGCATCTCGCTTACCGGCCTCTGTATCACGCCGTTCTCGAACCAGAATCCCTCCACTCCGTAGGAGAAGTCGCCCGTCACGGGGTTGCTGTTGCCGCCGTTGAAGTCGGTAACGAGGATTCCGCTGCCGCAGAGTTTCAGGATGTCGCTCTGCCCGAGGCCCGGGCCCGGCCACGGCAGGACTTTCGGGCGCGTCGCGTCCTCAATAGTAGGCGCGATGCTGAGTTTGCGGGACATGTAAGTGTTTACGAAATACTGGTTTACGACCCCTTTCTCTATTATCGGGGCCTCCCGGGTGGCCACACCCTCGGAGTCGAAGAGCTTAGAGCAGGTCTGGCCCTCGATGTGGGGCAGGTCCATTATCGTAAGTTCCTCAGGGAAAAGCTGTTTGCCGAGGCTCCCCACGAGGAAGGAGTTGTTCTGCTGGATGGAGTAGGCGTTGAGGGCCTTGAGTATGGGAGAGACTACCTTGGAGGCTACATCGCTGTCTATCACCATATTGTATTTGCCGCCGTCGATGGCTTCGGCGCCCGCCATGGCTTCCGCCCGCTCCAGCGCCTTGCGTCCGCAGGACGGGGCGTCAAGCCGGGCGAGCCTGGAGGATGAGTCCCACCAGTAGCCGCTGTATCTCTCGCCGCCGCGCTCCACGGTGGCCTCGACTCCGTAGTCGAAGGAGGTCTCGCAGTGGCGGCAGAGGGTGCCGTTGCTGTCCATCAGCAGGGTGTCGTAGATGCTGTCGGAGTATTCGCCCTCTTCGGAGAGGATTTTGCCGCCGCCGAATGCCGACGCTTCGCAGGCCATGCGCTTGCGCTGCTCCGGGGTCACGGTCTCGCGGGCCGGGTCTATGAGATGAAGCTCGTCGCCGCTGACGGCGCTCTTGCAGCAGCGCTCCGGTCCCGGAAGGTCCCTGCAGGGGTCGGGGGAGATGCTCCGAACTATTTCAACCGAGGTCCGGATGAAGTCCTGCAGAGCTTCGGGGCTCAGCTTGTTGGTGGAGAAGCTTCCGAATCTCCCGTCCGCGTAGAGCGAGAGGCTGAGCGAGCTGTCGGCGCAGTGCGTTACCCTGTCTATCTCGCCGTTGAGGGTGGCCACGAGGTCCTCCTCGCTTCTGCAGAGGGTCGCGCGCGCCTTGTCGGCTCCGGATTTCCGGGCCAACTCCAGGCTCGCTTCTACGAGCTGTATGTCTTTGTCGCTGATTACCATACTATTCTCCTCCTACCGTAAGCTTGCTGATGAGCACTGAAGGTATGCCGCAGGACACGGCCACGCTCTGCTCTTTGCCGCAGGTCCAGGTGCTCTCGTCTATCTTGAGGTCGGCTGCCACCGCCTCGATGTCGGCGAGCGCCTGCGGCCCGTTGCCTATTATGTTTATATCCTTGACCGGCATGGTCAGACGGCCGCCCTCGATGAGGAAGCCGCTCCTGACATAGAAGGTGAAGTCGCCCTCGCCGATTTTGACCTGTCCGTTGGCGAACTGGTCCACATAGATTCCCTTTTTCACTGAGGCGATCAGGTCCTGCACCGTGCCGCCGTCGCCGCTTTCCATATAGGTGGCGCGCATTCTCGGGATGGGGTTGTAGCGGAACGACTCCCGCCGCCCGTTGCCGGTAGGGGAGACCCCGTAGTACGCCGCGCTGATGCGGTCGTGGAGGTAGGAGGTCAGCACTCCGTCCGTGACCATATAGGTCTTCTGGCCCGGGATGCCCTCGTCGTCGTAGCTGCACGCGCCGCGGTTGGCGGAGATGGTGCCGTCGTCGATGATGTTGATGCCTTTCGCGCAGATGCGCTGACCCATCCTGTCGGTGAATATCGACTGTTCCTTGCGGTTGAAGTCGGCCTCGAAGGCGTGCCCCATCGCTTCGTGGAGCAGGATGCCGGATGCGCCCGCGCCCATCACGACGCTCATCTGCCCGCCCTTTGGTCTGCGCGCCTCGAACCTCTCGTCAATGCCCGCCACGGCCCTGGAGGCCAGGTCTTCGAGCACTTCGGGGCCTATCATCTCCACTCCGGTGCGCAGGCTCCTGGAGACGCTGCTGTTCTCGGTGCGCCCGCCCTGCCTGAATATGGTCTGCACCGACACGCTGCCCAAAGGCCGTCTGTCGGAGGTGAGCTCTCCGAGTGAATTGTACATCATCACTTCGCTCACCGACCAGGAGAGCGCTGCGATTACCTTGATTACGCGGCTGTCGCGGCGGCGTATCTCCGAGTCGAGCCGGCGCAGGAAGTCCTCCAGCGCGAGGGTGTCGGAGCCCCTCCAGTCGGAGCGCATCGGGTATCTGTCGGGAGCGGTAAAGCCCGGTGCAAGTGCCTGGCTTGCAAATGCTTCCCTGCGGGAAACACTGCCGCCCACCGAGGCTATCGAGCCTGCTGCCGAGGCCGCCTTGAGCAGGGACGCGTAGTCCAGACCCTCGGAGTAGGCGTAGCCCGTCTTCTCGCCGCTGAGCACGCGGATGCCGCAGCCGCAGTCTATATGGTGCCCCCCGGAAGTGACCTCCCCGTCGCGCAGGAGCAGGTCGCCGTATTCGGTGTCCTCAAAATAAAGGTCGCACCAGTCGCCGCCCTGGCGCATTCCTTCCGAGACTATGCCGCGCAGCTGGGCTTCCGTGAGAGCGAATCTGTTATAATTCTTCATCTGGATGAATTGTGTTCCAGATCAGGTTGTACTTGTCGTTGTCCCTGATGTAGGAGTATTGTTTCGAGCCTTCCGCGACCACGGTGAAATTGGACTTGGAATTGTCCGCGAGTATCCATCTGTCGCAGATTGGCCGGTAGGTGTCAAAGAAATATTGCAGGCCCATCGTATAGCGCCTGCGCACCACAGCGTCGGGGATGTTGTGCCCGCCTGCGGCGACTCTGTCCCGGACGCGCTGGATGGCGAGTTCCGGAGAATTGAGCCAGAAATAGAGAATAGTGACCTCGTAGCCCACGGAGTGCGCTTCACTTATGATTTTCACCAGCGAGCGGGTCGCGAGAGTGGTCTCGATGCTGAAGTCTTCGTAGCGCCCCAGAAGATAGTTGATCTTCATCAGCATATACCGGCTCGCCGTGATGGAGGCGGCCGACGGGTCAAAGGGCGAGAGGCTCTTGGCGAACTCGTCAGAATTGACGAACTCCCTGCAGTCCAGCAGGTCGGGCAGCAGGGTGTAGGACGCCGTCGTCTTGCCGGAGCCGTTGCAACCCGATATTATATACATTTTAGGCATTGTCTATTCCGTATCCGAAGAGTGCGAAATCTCCCTTTGCGGGGTCGTCGGGGAATATTTCCCTGAACGCGTCCGTGATCTCCCTGGCTGTCGTGATGTCCCTGCTCCGGCGGGAGGTGAGACCCAAAGCTGTGGCCGTGTCATATACATGCACATCCAGAGGTATGAGAAGCTCCGAGGGCGAAGTGTGTGTCCAGACTCCGAGGTCCACCCTGCCGTCGCGGCGCACCAGCCAGCGGCGCATCATATTGATCTTCTTGTCGGGGGCCTTGGGGTCAGGTTTCTGAGAGAATATCCTTACGCGCATCTCCTTGGCGCTCAGGCTCTCAAGCGAGTCGCTGCCCGAATAGAAGTCCTTGAGCGAACGGCAGATGGCAACGATGTCGGACCACTTGACGGTGCGGTGTATGCTGGCGGGTTCGTCCCTCCAGCAGCCGCCCATCACATAGTCACAGGGCTTCCACTGCATCTCGTCGAAGAGTCTGCGACAGTCCCTCACTATCATTGAGCGTCTCCCCCAGGCGAGGTGCGAGGCGAATACGGCCGCAATCTCTATGTCCTGCAGGCTTGCCCCGCTCTGTGCGAAATGCCGCGGGAACGCTATCGGATCCTCTTGAAAATAGACTGGGTCGTTGTATTTGTCGGCCCAGTCTATGAGTTGTCGTCTGACCTCCGGAGTCATCTTCGGAAGTTGTTATTTCTTCTCCGGGACGTCTTCGAGCACTGCCTTGAGGAAGTCCCAAACCTGCTGAACTGAAGGGATATAGACCCTCTCGTCAGGGGAGTGCGGGTAGCGCACGGTAGGTCCGATGGAAACCATCTCCCAGTTAGGATACTTGGCTCCGAGAAGCGCGCACTCGAGGCCGCCGTGGGTCGCGAGGACGTTCATCGACTTGCCGAACATCTTCTTGTAGGTGTCGTTGATCATGGTTATGATCGGGGCGTCCGGCTTTGGAATCCATCCGCAGTAGCCTCCGGTGAACTTGACAGTCGCGCCTGCGAACTCGAAGATGTAGCGTACCCTCCGGGCAAGCTCGGCCTTGGACTCGTCGATGGCGCTGCGCAGGAGCGATGCCACCTGGATGTGGCCGCGGCCGCTCTTGACGATGGCGAGGTTGATGGAGGTCTCGGTGAGGCCCGGCATGCTCTGGCTCATCCTGATCACATTTGAAGGGCAGGCTGCGATGGCCTTGAGGGCGTTGATGGCAACCTTGGTCTCGATGCACCTGGCTCCGGCCTTGCACTTCTCGACGGTGCAGCTCATCGTCGGGTCGCTCTCCTTGTACCTTGCGGTCACGGCGGCGAAGTTCTTCTTTATTGCCCTGAGAGCGGCTGCAGCCTTCTCCTCAGGCACGGCTACGACTGCCTCTCCCTCGAACGGGATGGCGTTGCGCAGGCTTCCGCCCTTGACTGAAACGAGCCTGCCGTCGTATTTCTCCATTACCGGGATGAGGGCGTTGGCGATGACCTTGTTGGCGTTTGCCCTGTAGAGGGAGATGTCCATGCCGGAGTGTCCGCCTGAGAGGCCCTTGACATCGAGCTTGTAGCCCACATAGCCTGCAGGCATCTTCTCGTTCTCGTATTTGAAGTCGGCGATGGCATCCAGTCCGCCTGCGCAGCCGATGCAGAGTTCGCCTTCGTCCTCTGAGTCGATGTTGATGAGGATGTCGCCCTTGAGGATGCCCGGCTTGAGCGCGTTGGCGCCGGTCATTCCGGTCTCCTCGTCATAGGTGATGAGCACCTCGACCGGGCCGTGCTTGACGCTCTTGTCCACTGCCACTGCCATTCCCATGGCCACTCCGATGCCGTCATCGGCTCCGAGGGTGGTGCCGGTGGCCTTGAGCCAGTCGCCGTCAACCTGGGTCCTGATAGGGTCCTTTAGGAAGTCGTGCTGAGTGTCGGCGGTCTTCTGAGGCACCATGTCCATGTGTCCCTGGAGGATTACGCCCCTGCGGTTCTCATATCCCGGGGTCGCCGGTACGCGGATGATGATATTGCCGGTCTCGTCGGCGGATGCATCCACATTGTTCTCCTTCGCCCAGTCAAGTATGTGCTGGCGAACGATCTCCTCGTGCTTTGAAGGACGAGGGCAGCGTGTAAGTCCGTAGAATGCGTCCCAGACTACAGCCGGTTGTAAATCCTTGATAGTCATATTAATTGATAATTGTTAGGGTTATTTCCATCTTCTGTGTGTCCACAGATAGTTCCACGGCTGCGCGCGGAGTTCCTCCCCGAGCAGGGCGTAGTATCTGTTGAGTATTTCGAGTATGCTCATCTCGCGCGCGTCTTCGCAGATCGGGATGAACTTCATCTCGTAGTGGCCGTCCTCCATCTCCCTCATGCTGAGGAAGAAGACTGCCATGCCGAGCTTGTGGGCGAGTGCCGGTGCGCCGTCCATCGACCAGGTCTCCTGGTGCATGAAGTCATCGACCTTGAGCCTCGAGGAGGCGTAAGGGAACTGGTCGGCGACCGCGCTGTAGAACATCTTCCTGTCGCGGTGTCCGAGCACATGCCTTACCAGGCTGAAGGACTCGACCATGCCGTCGTAGTGCTTCTTGTCCACGATGGGGGTAAGGCGGTTGCGCTTCATGAAGTCCTCCCAGGTCGGGCTGGACAGCCTGCGGTACACCACGCACATGTTCGTCTCGTCGAACTTGAACGGCTCGTCTTCCCAGTAGGAGCGGTAGCCTCCGAAGAGTTCCCAGTTGCCGCAGTGCGAGCCCATCACGAATACGCTCCGGCCCTTGTCGTAGCAGGCGTTGATGTCGGCCACATTCACTATCCGGGCTATGCCGGATTTGCGCAGGGTTTCGGGCTTCCGGGCTCCGAACCACATCGCCTCGGCGAAGATTTTGCCGAAGTGGGCGTAGAACTTCCTGCGGATGTCGCGGAGCTCGTCGTATTTCTTGTCCGGGAAGCTGCGGGCGAGGTTGATCATCACCTCGTCGCGGCGGTAATTGAGCAGATTGCCGGCAATCCTGCCTATCAGCCTTCCGCATCTGCGGTGGAAGCTGAGGGGCAGGATGGCAAGCGGCCTTGTCAGGCAGTACATCAGCGTGCTGCCGAATTTCCCGGATCTGGCCATGGCTTCTTTATGCTGTAGCTGCTTCGATCTTCTTGAGCATCGCGAACATTATCGCGCCGGCGATTACGCAGAGGCCGAGCAGAATGGCCCAGTTGGCCCAGAGCGGAACGGCCTTCCAGAGGAGTCCCGGTACGGAGCTGAGGTAGTTGCCGACAGCTGTAGCCGCGAACCAGAGGCCCATCATAAGTCCCTTGTACTTAGGAGGTGCCACCTTGGAGACGAAGGAGATGCCCATAGGGGAGAGCAGGAGCTCGGCGAAGGTGAGCACGAGGTAAGTGGTGATAAGGTATGCAGGCACTACAGGGTCAGGAGACACGGTGCCATTGAGCTCTGCCGGTGAAGGCTGTCCGAGCGAAGCCATTATCATGATGAGGTAGCCGAGGGCCGCCACGAACATTCCGAGACCGATCTTCTTAGGTGCGGAAGGCTCCAGGCCGTTAGGATGCCTGGCGGTCTTCCTGTTCGCGAGGGCGGAGAAGATGGCCATTGAGACCGGGGTGAGGAATACCACATAGAACGGGTTGAACTGCTGGAAGAGCTGCGGCTGGATGTCGAGCTTTGCAGGCATGCCGGCGTAGATGGCATAAGCGCCGCCCCAGAGTGCCAGAGTGACGACTCCGCAGAGGCTCTTGCCCTTCGTGCTCTCGGACTGGAAGGCTCCGAAGAGGGTGTAGATGGAGATGGCCACGAGGGCGAGAATCCAGATGTTGAATCCGAATCTGGTGAAGCCTTCGGCTGTGGCCTGGGTGTAGTCACGGGCGAACCAGGTAAGTGACTGGCCGTTCTGGTGGAATGCCATCCAGAAGAATATTACCACGGCGAATACGAGGCAGAGGGCCACGATTCTCTCGCGGGTCTGCTTAGGGCTGAGCTCCTCGACCTTGACGTTTGCGGCCTTGGCCTGCTTGGCGTTGATGTCGGCGTGCTTGAACCAGCTGCGGCAGCTGAAGTAGATGAGGATAGATACTATGAGTGAGACGCAGGCTACCGCGAAGCCCATATTGTAGGCGGAGGAGAGGTGCTCGATATAGTATGAGGAGAAGTCTCCGAGGCTCATGTTCGCGGCCTCGGTGCCAGGCATCTGGGCGGCGAGGTTTGTGAGTTTGTCGGTGTTCTCGGCGGAGATGGTTCCGTTGAGGAACTGGTGCGCAAGTGCCGGAATGTCAGCCTTGTAGATGAGCCCTGCCTTGGCGAGGAACTTGTTGGTGATGGCTGTGGCTGCGGACGGGGCGAACATCGCGCCGATGTTGATCGCCATATAGAAGAGGCTGAATGCGGAGTCGCGCTTGGAGGCGTATTTAGGGTCGTCGTAGAGGTTGCCGACCATTACCTGGAGGTTGCCCTTGAAGAGGCCGGTACCGATGGCGATGAGCAGCAGGGCTCCGAGCATCAGGCTGACGCCCAGGGTGTTGGCGGCCGTCGGCACTGCGAGGAGCAGGTAGCCGAGGAACATTACGCTGATACCGGTGACGACGCATTTGCCGTAGCCGATCTTGTCAGCCAGCCAGCCGCCCACTACAGGCATGAAATAGACGGCGGCGAGGAAAATCGAATAAACCTGGCTTGCCGCTGCCTGCTCCCAGCCGAATTTGGCCTGGAGGAAGAGCATGAAAATGGCAAGCATCGTGTAGTAGCCGAAGCGCTCACCGGTGTTGGCGAGTGCCAGCGCAAACAAACCTTTTGGTTGACCTTTGAACATTTTATCTCTGTTTATCAGTTATTTGCAAATCTCCGCCGCTTACCTTTGACGCCCATGGCCACGGTGTGCGGCAAAACTATCCTGCAATATAGTGATTTGTTTTGAAAAACTCAAGACCGTCGGGTTTGGATTGCTTATTTTTGTTCCCGGAACTTCCGGCCCGCGCTGTGACAGCATTGGCGTTGCGGATGCATCCCCGGAGACCGTCGCTTCGCTCCCCCTCCCACTTCGTGGGCCCCTCCCGCTACCAAAGCGCGGGTGCTTAGGGTCTCCGGGGCCGCGCCCGCAACGCGGCCCCCGAGCCTGTCGAGGGGCGGCGCTACGCGAGAATGAGGGCGGCGGTGGCGGCGAAGGTCATCATCGCAACGGCGGCGCCGAGCCAGCGGAGAGTTCCGGGTCTAGGGTCAGGCCAGCGCTTCAGGCCGTTGACGATGCGCACGGCGCCGCCGAGCAGCAGCGCAGGAAAGAACACTGAAACATGGAGCGGCGCCTCCGCGCAGGCTATCCCGCCTGCAGCAGCCGCGGCAGGAAGCAGCGTCAGCGCGGCTGCAAGACAGTTCCATTGCCTCGACCAGACGGAGCAGAGCAGCTGCACCGCAAGCGGCGTCAGTACCGCCGCCGCCAGTCCCATCGCCTCCGGCGGCCTAATCGCGAAGCACAGGGCAATCTCCGCATAGAAGAGCGCCCCCACAATGAGCCGGATATGTCTCTCGTCAAGTTTCATCGGCCGGCAATATACGAAGTGTTTTCGACTTCTGCAAAACGCAGCCCGGAGCTTGCGGCTGCCGGTTCAGCCTTCAGCAATCCCCAGAAACTCATAAATCTTTGGGTTGACTACATTCATTTTCATGTACATATCTTCGGCTCCATAAACGGCATATGCTGGGCAATTCCTCGATTTCCCGATATTCTGCATGACCTCGGCGTGAACAATGCAATCTACCTGGTGGGCAGCGTCACCTACGGCTACTTCCGCGACCGCTATGACCACCTCGACATCATCTACGACAAGCGCTGGAGCGGCCAGCGCTATGAGAACCATATCCAGTGGGTCGCGCCGGGACTGTAGATGTCTGTGCGTCAAAACAGGACGCCGTCGGTAAAAGTTCTCAACGAATACTTATGCGGGGATTTCTTGCCATTCACGATAACTGCACCTACATCATTCAATAGTTGGCGCACATGTGATTGAGCCTTTCTGGAATCATCATTGAACAGACTTAAAGCAAGTTCTTTGGCTGTATATTCGCCATTGTCCAGAATCTCTTTGATTCTTGCCTTTTCGTCCTGCCGCGGCATCGCCGGCTCCAATTGATTGCCATCCATATCGACGGCCGATGCTCCCTGTCGGATGAGTTCGTTATTTGCATTATTTTCACCGTCCTCGGCTGCACGGACATATATTTCTCTCTTTTTCCGCAGACCGTCCTGAACTCCGGAATAGGTCCCTCCGCTGAAATCCGACTCTGCCACATATATTTTTTCGGCCATACCGTATATGTAAGGATTTCTTGCCATCGCAAGTCCTTTGTCCCAGCCTGCCGTAGGACGAAAAGCACTGATTACCAAGACTTTTCCCGAGGATATTTCACGGTATAGAGACCTGAATCCTGTGCCGAATGTGGTAATCCCCTGAGGTAAAATGACAATGCTGCTGCCACCGTTCTGCACGGCGGAGTCAAGCGCCTGACGGTCAACTCCCTTAGCGAAACCGCTGACCACGACGAGACCTTCTCCGACGGACTTCTTTGCGATATGGTCAGTAAATTCCAAAGATTTCCCGGATGCTTTCCTGCAACCCACAATCGCTACGCTGCTCATATTCAAAAGTGCAACATTGCCATAAGCATACAACAAAACCGGAGACTGATATTTCAGCGTCATCTTAAGATGCTGAGGATAATCTTCGGAAAAGATGGGAATCAGCCGATAGCCTTGCTCCAGCAAATCTTCAACGGCAAACGAATAGTTGCCCAGCTGCTCCTTTTCTTTGAGCAGTATTGCTGCTTCATCCTCTGAAAGACCGAAATCCTTCGCCCAGACATCCGAAGCGGAGAAGAAATCGGCTATTGAGATTTGCATCGAGTGTATCTTTGCCAAAATTTCATTTTTCCGCCTGGTATAAATATTCTCTGCGGAGGCAAATGCCATCCAATATGTATATTCATTCATCATATCAATTCAAATTCATCAATCGAGGTCATTGCCGACAGTCTTGGCAATAACCAGAGGCACAATTTCCCGGGCTCCGGCATTTGTTAGCAGTTTGCCTATTTCTTTAAGGGTAGCTCCGCTGTCATATATGTCATCTATCAGCAGGATGGTCTGTCCATGGTTATTTTCATCTGTGATCTTAAAGGAATCCTTTACATTGTCCCGTTTCAGGTAAGCATTCCTGAATACCTTCTGCTCCTTAGT
>CAVAID010000051.1:0-14418 GCA_963588685.1 bacterium | reverse complement strand
CAGGATGGATGGGAGTGTTAAGCTGATGTGGCCGATTGTCTTTTCTACAGAATGCTGCCCGGGCATTGTGCAATGTAGCGCACAGAAGCGGGTTTGGCGTGGCCGGCACCAAGTCCGAAGTCATCGTTGGCCACGGCAATCTTCATTCTGTGGCCTGAACGCTGGATTGCTGTGGCCGCATTTTGTAGAAAATATGCGGTGGCTCCGAGAGAGGTCGTTGAGCCTGTCGAAGCGATGGCCCCTCGGGGCCGCAGGCGGTCCGAGCCACGAATGTGATCGTTGAGCCTGTCGAAGCGACGTTGCGTACTGCTGCTGTTGCCTGGCTTGCCCGACAAGCCGCCAGCCGCAAAGCATTGACGGAATAAAATCGTATATTTGCGAATAAAGATTATTGCCATGATTGATGAAGCGAAAGCATTGGAGCTGATTGCCGGCGACAAGGGAGGAGAATGGATAGTTTTGGAATAGGCAGACCGGTCAATTCATCCGAGAGGATGATTGAGGCGATACGGGAGGTCGGGATTATCCCGCTCTTCCGGAGCGGCGTGCCGGGATGGTCGATTGAAGAGCTGACTCCCCCGGAATGCTGGTTCTACACTTCGGACGAGCTGGGCCCCTGGGACTGGAAGGTTGACGCCGTCCGCGAGGGGGACATCGCCTACGGGAAATTCCTCTCCGGCAAGGCCGCCTTCGCCACGGTGGAATGGTACAGGCATCTGATGAATTGGCGCAGAGCCAATCCGCTGTACCGCATGGCGCTCGGGGAGCCTTTCGCCGCCAAAACGCGGAGCGAGGCCCTGATGCAGCTCCTCTCCCCCATCGCCCTCGAAGCGGTCAGGGAGAACGGTTCAATGGAGACGGCGGAGCTACGGCACCTCTGCGGGGAACGGCTCTCCGACAGCCAGGCCAAGTCCCTGGGCGACAATTACAAAGCCTTGCTGAAACCCGCAGTGAAGAAAAACGTAATGGACTCCGTGCTGCAATTTCTGGAAATGGGGACCTGGGTCGTAGTCGGGGACATCCGGCGCGTGTACCGCGGGCCGAATCTGGAATACAAGGGCTGGCAGCGCAGCTCCATCACAACCCCCGACGAACTCTTCGGCACCTCGGCGCAATCAGGCGCCCAGCCGTTCTGGGCGGCAAACATAGAAAATGACGCCGCATTCCTGGCGGTGGACTGCACCCCCGAAGAATCCCGCCGGATTCTCATAGACCACATCTCCGGCTTCTTCCCGGAGGAGAGAGATTCCCTATCGAAGATTATCTAGAAGCACTTCAGCCACAGGGCCATAAAACGGTCGTAGATAATGTAGCCTTCATCCGTGCGATATACCAGCTCTTTCTCCTCCAGTGACTCGAGTGCAGTTCTTACACTGCTCGCACCCGGGAGGCGGTAGTCACGAATGAATTTTCCGGAAGTCGGCTGCGCCACAACGCCTTCGCACGCTATGGCTTTGAGAAGTTTCATCTGATTCTCTGTAAAGAACTGAGACAGGCTCTCATATTGCGGCTGTCGGCCGCGGAGGACTGAAACGGTTGCGGCATTCAGCATGGAAATGTCATTCACATTCTTCTCACTCTCATAGAGCCGGTTCATAAGACATTGGATGTACCAGGTGTGGCCCTCGTATCGCCGGTACGCCTCGCTGAAAACTTCCCGCGACAGGTCTCCACCCTTTTTCCGGAAGAAATTCCGGCAGAACTCGAAATATACAGTCTCGTCCAGCGGGCTGAGCCCCATCATTTCTGTACTTTGATAGAAAGGGTGTTTCGGAGACGCGAAAATTTCAGTCATAAGATGCTGTCTGCTGCCGGAAAAGATGAAATGGATGTGTTGGGAAAACTGTATATATGACCTGAGGAGGGCCTCAGCTCCGTCTTCGGGATATTCTGCTATTTTCTGGAATTCATCAATGGCTACATATATCTCCTTGTTACTGCCGTTAAGGTAGTCGAATATGCTCCGGATTGTAGGAGCCTCCTGAGATTGTTCCACTCGGACTGAAAATGTCGGCTCGCCGCTCAGAGGATCGACAGAAAGTGTCGGGCGAAGCGAAGCGAAAAACTTCGTCGCCTTCTCAAGGATAGACTCATCCTTCCTGACCACCTCATTAAGTACCATGAGGCCGAACTGCTCCACAAAATCACTGAGGTTCTTGGTTGCATAAATGTCGAGATAGAGACATAATGCCTTGCTATCAGCCTCTTTGATGCGGTAAAATGTGTTCATTATGAGCCCTGTTTTGCCAATTCTGCGGGGTGAAATGAGCGTCACATTCCTTCCGTTACGGAAGTGGGAGAGCAGTTCTTTCGTCTCAGCGTCCCTATCGCAGAAATATTCAGGGCTCTCATATCCCTGATACACAAATGGATTTGCAAGTTTCTCCTTTTTCATAACCGGCGATATTATTGCATAAATTATGTTACATAATTTCCGTTACACAATTTATGTAACGGCAAAGATGCAAAATTTTGCCGAAAAAATGAAAATTTATCGCAAAACCGGCTTAATTCACTACTTTTGCGTCATACCTGAACGGTGAGAAGTATCGGCTCAACGGAGTATGCCGCCATCAGGACATCGACGGGAAGGGCAACGCGATGACGGACGGAGAGCAGAGGAAGGACTTTGAGAAGATGAAGTCCATGGGATTCAATTTCGTCCGTCTGGCGCATTATCCGCAGGCTCCGGAGGCCGGCAAGACAGTGCTTTCCGGCATAGAGATAGAGAAGAAGAACAGGACTGTCCCCTCCCTATAGCTTCCTCTTCTTGTAGGATTCGATGCAGGCAGGGATAATGCGCTGATAATCAGGATCCTCAAAGAGGCTGGAGGTGATTATGAAATCCGCCGTGCTGCGGTTGGTCGCGAACGGGATGTTGTAGAGCGAGGCCAGGCGCACCAGGCCCATCACATCGTTCTGGTGTCCCTGCATGATGAGGTTGTCGCAGAAGAACACCAGCATGTCAATCGTCCCCTCGGCGATCATCGCCCCGATCTCGAAGTCGCCTCCGAGCGGGCCGCTGAGCTTGCAGACGACTTCCGGGATCTCGTCCCCGAGCACTTTGGCCAGAGTCTCCCTGACAAGCCTGCCGGTGGTGCCGGTACAGTAGAGACGGCAGTTCTTGAGAACGCCTGCGTTGAATTTTACCCAGCTCATCAGTTCCGCCTTGCGGGAGTCGTGAGCGACAAGTGCAATGTCTTTAACCATAGTCGAAGCATTTAAACCGCGCTAATTTACAAAAATTACTTCTTACACTAAAACCCCTTGCGAAGTTTCAGAAAAAGTTTCATCTTTGCCTTATGAATTTGAAACTTTTTCTGATTGACGGTCACGCGCTGATCTTCAAGATGTACTACGCCTTCCTCGGCCGGCCGATGGTCAACTCCAAGGGGGCGGACACCTCCATACTGTTCGGATTTACCAAATATCTGCTGGAGCTCATCGACCGCGAGAAGCCGACACACATCGCGGTCAGCTTCGACCCGCCGGGAGGCACTTTCCGCAACAGGCTCTACCCGCTCTACAAGGCCAACAGGAGCGAAACTCCACAGCTTGTGATAGATGCGCTCGAGCCGCTGACGGGCATAGTGCGTTCGCTCGACATCCCGGTGCTGATGGTAAGCGGCTTCGAGGCGGACGATGTGATAGGCACGGCCGCCAAGCGCTTCGCAGCCGAGGGCTTCGAGGTGTATATGGTGACCCCGGACAAGGATTACGGGCAGCTGGTCGCCCCGCACATCTACCAGTACAAGCCAGGCAAATCCGGCACCGACAGCGAAATCCTCGATGAGGCGGCCGTCTGCGCCAAGTGGAACATAGCCTCCACCGCCCAGGTCAGGGACATCCTGACGCTCTGCGGCGACACTGCCGACAATGTGCCGGGAGTGCAGGGCGTAGGCCCGGTGGGAGCGGCCAAGCTGCTCGCAAAATACGGCTCAACCGAAGGAATATATGCTCATATAGAAGAACTTACACCGCGCCAGAAGGAAATGTTCCGGGCCGCCGAGCCTCATATCAAACTCTCCGAAGAACTCGTGACGATACGCACCGATGTGCCCCTGGATGTCAAGGCCGAAGATATGCTCTTCGCACCGGGCGACACCCCGGCGCTGGGCGCCCTGCTGGACGAATACGAAATGCCGTCCCTGCGCCGCCTGCTGGGTAAACTCACCGGCGGAGCGCCTGTGCGCAGAGAAGAGGCCGCCAAGCCGTCAAGCCTGGCGGAAGCGGAGATGCTGCCTGCCGGCAAATTCATCCCCATCGCGCAGAAAGACAGGAAGATGTCCATCTGCCTGAAGGACGGCACCCTCTGGGCGGCGGCAGGCGGGTCCAAGTGCACCAGCGGAGCTCCGGAAGGATTCCGCAGCATCCTGGAGGACAAGGACATAGTAAAAATCGGCGCCGATGTAAAAAAGACGATGAACGCCCTCTCGCTCGAGGGCATCAGCCTCGGCGGCAGAATAGAGGATGTGGAACTGATGCACTACCTGCTCAACCCGGAGCGCAGCCACAAGTTCGAAACTCTGGTAGGCAGCTACCTCGGAGTGGACCTCACTGCCGATGAGCCCCAGGCGGAGGCCTCCCTCTTCGATGACGCCCCGCAGTCCGAGAGCCCGGATATGGGCAAATCGGCGCTCGCCCTGCTGCGGCTCAGCGAAATCCTCAACCGCGAAATCGACGGCACCGAAGGCCTGCGGCGGCTCTATGATGAGATTGAAGAGCCGCTGATCGGAGTGCTGTCAAGGATGGAAATCGCCGGAGTCAAGGTGGACCTCGACTCCCTCTCCGACTTCGCCGCGATGCTGCGGCAGCGGATGGCGGAGCGCGAGGCACAGGTGCGCGAACTCGCCGGAGAGCCGGAGCTTAACGTCTCATCCCCCAAGCAGATAGGCAGCGTGATATTCGAGAAGCTGGTCCTCGACCCCAAGGCCAAAAAGCCGCGCTCCGGCAACTGGCCGACGGACGAGCAGACCCTGCAGGAGCTGGCTGACCGAAGCCCGATCATCGACGCGATACTCGACTACCGCGGGCTGCGCAAACTGCTCTCGACCTACATCGAGCCGTTTGCGGGCTACATCTCCCCGCGCGACGGCCGCGTGCACACCACCTTCAACCAGGCCCTGACCTCCACCGGGCGCCTCTCCTCCTCCAACCCCAACCTGCAGAACATCCCGGTCCGCACCGACCTGGGCCGCGAAATCAGGCGCGCCTTCGTCGCGGGCGAGAGCGGCAGCGTAATGATGTCTGCCGACTATTCCCAGATAGAGCTGCGCCTGATGGCACATTTCAGCGGCGACGAGCACCTCGTCAGCGCATTCCGCGAAGGACTTGACATCCACGCCGCCACCGCCGCCAAGATATTCGGGATCGGCGTCGAAGAAGTCACTCCGGACCAGAGGCGGGTCGCCAAGACCGCCAACTTCGGCATAATGTACGGCATCTCCGCCTTCGGCCTGAGCCAGAGGCTGCGCTGCCCGCGGCAGGAAGCCAAAAAGATCATCGACGACTACTTCGCCACCTTCCCTACAATACGGCGCTATATTGATGATACCCTGGCCGCTGCGAGGCGCGACGGCTTCGTGGAGACGCTCTTCGGGCGCAGGAGATACATCGCCGACATCAACTCCTCCAACGCCACCGTCCGCTCCCTTGCCGAGCGCAACGCCGTCAACGCCCCTATACAGGGCAGCGCCGCCGACATCATCAAGCTCGCGATGATCGGCGTGGACCGCAGGCTGCGCGAAGAGGGCCTCAAATCCCGGATGGTACTCCAGATTCACGACGAACTCCTGCTTGAAGTGCCCGCCGGCGAGACGGACAGGGTTCGGGAAATCCTCGTCGGGGAGATGGAGAATGTGGTCAAACTTTCCGTTCCACTTACAGTAGAATGCAATTATGGCAAAAACTGGCTCGACGCCCACTGATGAACTTGTACGCCGCGCGATAATCGGCGACGGCACGGCATTCACGGAACTCTGGGACACCAATATCGATGCGCTCAGGGCCTACCTCGCCGGCACGATGAAACAGCTGGACGCCTTCTACATCGATGACATCTGCTCGCGCAGCTTCGAGAAGGCATTCAGGCAGATACGCAGCTACGACCCGTCCAAGAGCCTCTTCTCCACCTGGCTCAAGGCAATCGCCCGCAACACCGCCCTCGACACTATCGAGGCCGAGACCCGCAACCAGCGCAAACTCGTCTCCATCGACGACAACCCCACCACCGGCATCGCCATCGAGACCATCGGCGACGCCGAGGCCACCCCGCTGGAGAACATTATCAAGGACGAGGACGCCGAGAAGCTCCAGACGAGCATCGACGCCCTGCCTGAACTCTACCGCGACATCGCGCGGCGCCGCCTGCTGGACGGCCTGCAGTACAAGGAGATAGCCGAGGAGTTCGGGATGGAGCTCAACACCGTGCGCACCCGCATCCGCAGGGCCAAGGCGCTTATAGACGATATGAAATCAGCTGAATGACAATGGACTACGCAAAACTTACAGAACTTTACAAGGAGTGGAATTCCAAGATAAACGTGATTTCCCGCAAGGATATGGACAATATCTACGAGCACCACGTCCTGCATTCCCTCGCGATAGCCGAATACCTGCGGCGCTTCTACCCCGAGGGGGTATGGAAGGGAGCGAGCGTGCTGGATGTCGGCACTGGCGGGGGCTTCCCGGGCATCCCGCTTGCGATGGAATTCCCTGATACTCAGTTCACTCTCTGCGACTCGATAGGCAAGAAGATCACAGTCGCCAGCGCCGTGGCGGAGGGCCTCGGCCTGGGAAATGTGCGCTGCGTCAACGCCCGCGCCGAATCCCTGCCGGAGACCTATGACTGGGTGGTGTCCCGCGCCGTGACCTCGCTGGACAGGTTCTACCCCTGGGTCAAGGGCAAATTCCGCCGGAGCATCCTCTACCTCAAGGGAGGCGATGTCAATGCCGAAATCTCCGAAATGCTGCACAGATGCGGTCTCAAGCCCGATTGCGTGCGTTGCTGGAAGATATGCGACTGGCTTACGGACGATTATTTCGCAGAAAAATTTGTAATTGAAATAGGAAAATCTTACCTTTGTCCTCCCAAATCCGAATAATTAAAAAAGAACAAGATAATGAAAAGGACATTTCAACCATCAAATCGCAAGAGAGTCAACAAGCACGGCTTTCGCGAGCGTATGAGCACAGCCAACGGACGCAGGGTTCTTGCTTCCCGTCGCGCTCACGGCCGCAGCAGGCTTACCGTCTCTTCAGAGGACCGCTACTAGTAGCGACTCCACCGGACCTATAATCGCCGACCCCTCCCGGGCCGGCGATTTTGGCGTTTTGGGGCCCCGGCCCCCGAGCCTGTCGAGGGACGAGCTCGGACCGTTGCAGGTGCGCCCCCGGAGACCCTAAGCACCCGCGCTTCGGTAGCGGGAGGGGCCCACGAAGTGGGAGGGGGAGCGAAGCGACGGTCTCCGGGGGCGCACCTGCAATGCCAATGGCCACAAGCTCGGACCGTAAAAAAAAACGCGTGCGGAGCAATTGCTCCGCACGCGCTGTTAGATTTGTTCCGAGGCAGAAGCCCCGATGGTCCTAGAACTTATAGGTAAATCCGACCTTGATCTGGCCGATGGCGCTGCCGAAGACATCGTTGCTGTCGCCGCCGAAGCTGAAGCTGGACTCGGTGAGCTCGTAGGTCTTGTCCTCGTTCTTGGTGTAGCTGCCCTCATATCCGAGATTCAGGAAGTTGAGGGAAGTCTCGAGGGTCAGATGGTCGTTGACGCTATAGGTGAGGACGGGCAGTACATTGACAGCCCAGTTGAGTACAGGGTCGCTCTTGGTTGAGCTGCTGCCTACCTCGGTCTTGCCGGTCTCCCTTCCGATGCCGGCGTTAACCTCGCTCCAGAGTCCGAAGCGGTTCCACTCGCCGAATCTGTAACGTGCATACGGCTGGATGGCCCAGTTGCAGTTGCTCTCGACGGTGTCGGAGAGGACGCCCGGAGTTGTGGTCTTGTCGTATGCGACGCCGAACCTTGCACCGGCAAGGAAGTTGTCGGCGAAGCAATAGCCGATGTTAGGGGCTACGGTAAGGCTGAACTTGGACTGGTTGTCGCTGGAAGTGCCGTCGACGGTGGTCTTGCCTCCGTTGAAGCCGAGGCCTACGGTACCGCCTACGAAGTACTGCGCATCAGCGCTGAATGAGATTGCCGCAACAGCGGCGAGAGTTAAAATAATCTTTTTCATAATTGATTGATATTAAATAAGTTTAACAATTTTTTCTTCTATCCTGTCAACAAGCGTCCGGTAGTGGTTGCGCTCGCTCATATCCATGATGAACGCGGTAATGCTGTAGAACGCGAACTGCGCGCAGAGCCCAAGTATCTGAGGCCTGATCATCGACAGCGTACAGGCGGCGTTGTTGACATTGTTGAACCCCTGAATCATAAAGGTTGAAGGGAAGAGGTATGAGAATGCTTTCCAGAACGGCGGGAAGGAGCTCACCGGCCAGGCGCATCCGCTAAGGAAGAGGCAGAGCGAGGACATGAAGAGCAGCACCACGAACACCGTCTCCCTGTGGTGGATGAATCGGCTGAAAGTGAAGCTGAACGCGACGCAGGTGATTATGAAGAGGAATATCAGCACGAGCATATCCCCGAGCGCACCCCTCTGCGGCATCCCGAACATCATCGGCACGAGCAGCAGTCCATAGACCGCTATTCCGATGTAAATCAGCGCATAGGCGCTTGCCCTGCCGAGCAGCGAACCGTCGTGGGTCGCGCCGCCCTCGCGCATCGAGCCGTTCATCACGCTGACGCCGTAGAACATAGTCTGCTGCACAACGAGGATCAGCGCTGCCGAGAGGAAGAATATCAGGAACGACATATTGGTGTTGAACGGCATCTCTTCCTCAGCCGGGATGGCGTTGATAAGCTGTTTGATGCTTTCCTCGCTCATGCCCGTGGCCGCGTAGCGCGTCGCCTCGATCTGCCCCATCTCGTCGAGCATCACGTGGTTGACCGCCATCGTTATGTCCTTGTAGTAGAGGAAGCTGGCCATATCGGCATAGGTGGAGACTGTCGCCTGCTCGAGGTTCGCCAGGCGCTCGGAATAGTCCTCCGGGAAGAGGATGATGCCGTGCACCTTGCGCTCCTGCATCAGAGCCTGGGCCTCCTGCATCGTGGCGCACTTGTATGCCACCTCGACTTCGCGGGTCGCGTCCAGCTTACGGGCGAAGCGGCGGCTTTCCGCGCTTCCGCTCATGTCCACTATCGCCAGCGGCATGTCGTCCACCGTTCCCCGGTTGTACACGATACCGTACACGAGCGGGTAGATGAGGCCTCCGAGCAGGAAGATGATGGCTACATATGAGTCGGAGAATATTCTTTTAAGTTCTTTGATCATTTCTCAAAATTCTGATTAAGCCAGGCTCCCTTGAGTCTCCGTGCCACGCAGAGCGGGCCGATGAGGAAGAGGAGCATATAGACCAGGTACTGCCACCAGCCGGCGAAGCCTGTGCCGAAGATCGCTTCCTGCACATAGAGCAGGTAGTAGAATCTCAGCGGGAAGAGCACGCTGATGCCCTGGATTGCCGTCGGCATCGCCTCCACCGGGAAGGTGAACCCGGAGAACGAGAATGCGAGGATGGTGAAGAGGGCTGCAACGCTCAGCGCGTACCTCAGGGTAGGAAGCAGCCCTATTATGGTCACCGCCACCGCCTCGTTGGCGAGGATGAACACTACCATTGCGAGCATCATATTGCCCACGCTGCCGTTGAGCGGATAATGGCATACGCCGAACATCAGCAGGTCGAGTCCCAGGCCGAGGGCGAGGTAGATGAGCGTGTAGGGGAGAAGTTTCCCGAGCAGCGCCGCCGCCATCGAACCGTCCGCAGTCTCCATCAGCTCCCGCGAAGTCCCGTAGCGGAGCTCCGAACCGAGGGCGTAGATCAGCACGAAGATGATGCTGAGCGCCAGCAGGCCGGGGAGAATGATGTTGTTGAGGTAAACGCCGTAGTTGGTCGTGGCGTTGCCTATCTTGTGCTCATCTATCACGATAGGCTGTATCAGTCCCATAATCGCTCCCTCGGAATAGCCTTTCATCCTCAGGACCTCCCTCTGGACGGCGCCTCCGGTCAGAGTGACCATGGTCAGTATATCCTTGTAGCTTAAGGCGCCGCCGATGAGATAGAGGGAGTTGACGTAATATGTGAATACCGGTCTGCGGTTGGCGTTGACATCCTCGTTCATCCCCTGGGGGATGACGCAGAGCGAGGTGATTTCGCCCGTCTGCATCGCATCCCTTGCGGTGGTGAAGTCTTCGTACTTGATGACCTTGCCGAGCTGGGTGGCGTCCAGCTGACGGCAGAAGTTACGGGAAAGCGAAGAATTGTCCAGATCCAGCACCCCGATCGGAAGGTTATCCGGAAGGCCCGCCTTGAAGAAGGTCAGGTAGAAGAGGCAGCACACTGCCATCACACCCACTGACCCCAGAAGGTAAACCGGTTTGCGGCGTATTATCCCGAACTCCCGCCGCGCTACTTTCAAGATGCTGTTCATTTTACTTTTCTATAACGATGACTGTCATACCCGGACGGAGCCCCTCGACCTGTTCTGCAGGCACTGCCCTGACCTCGAAGGTCTTGGCATCGTACTCGTCGGACTCGTTGGTAGCCCTCCAGGTAGCGTAGGATTCGCGTGCGGCGATGTAGTTGACGGTGGCCTTGACGGTGCGGTCACCGAGGGCAGGGACCTTGAGCGTCAGGACGGTACCGTTCTGGATGCTGTTGAGCCTGTCTTCACGGATGTTGAATGTGAACCACATATCGCTGAGGTCGGTCACTGTCATGATAGGCGAGCCGGTGCCCACGAGTTCTCCGACATGCGGATAGCGTGCGCTGATGATACCGTCGGCAGGTGAGGTAAGCTTGAGCTCGGAGAGGTAGGATTCCACCTCCATTACAGCTCCGTTGGCCTGGTCAACGAGGGCAATGGCTGCCGCCTTGTCTTCCTCGCGGGCTCCCTTGACTGCCATATCGTACTGGGACTTGGCTGCCTGGGCTGTGGCGACGGCCGCATCGTACTGCGCCGTGGCTTCGTCGAACTTCTGGTCGCTGATTACCTTCTGCTCGTGCAGGCGGGTGGCGCGGTCGAGAGTCTTCTTGGCGATGTCCTCTCCTGTGAGGGCCTTCTGCCAGATTTCATAAGCTCCGGCTATCTCTTCCTTGCGGGCTCCGGTGTTGGCCTTGTTGCGCTGGGCTGAGGCTGCGGCGTAGGCTGCACGGGCCTGGGCGAGCTTGGCGCGGACCTCAGGAGAGTCGATGTCCACGAGGGTGTCGCCCTTGTGAACGATCTCGCCTTCCTTGGCGTAGAACGCCTCGATTCTTCCCGGCACCTTGCCGGACACGCGGTATTCGGTGGCTTCGGCCTCGCCCTGGATGAGGGCCGGCTGAGGCTTTGAGAAGAGGATTCCAAGTACAGCTACCGCTGCGATGAGCGCAACCAGCACTATGATTCCGAGGAGCAGGTTGCCTTTTTTCTGAGTCTTTTCCATAATATCTTTCTTTTTTATTTTTATAATCTACCTTCCGCCTTGGCGAGGTTGACGCTGCACATCTGCAGCTCCACGCCGGCCTCAATCACATCTGAGTGGGCCTGCAGCCAGGCGGTCTGGGCCTGCAGCACTACGTTTGAGGCTACCATTCCCTCGTTCCAGCCGGCGGTTGCGACGCGGAGGTTCTCCTCGGCGTTGTCGAGATTGCTCTCGGCTGCGACGAGCTTCTCGCGGGCTTCAGTCTCCTGTTTGCGGAGCTGGGCCACCTGCAGGGAAATCATCTGCTTTGCGTCATCGAGCTTGATACTCGTCAGAGCGGCTTCGGCCTTGGCCTTGCGGGTCTTGTTGAGGGCTTCGCCGCCGTGGAAGAGCGGGATGGATACCACCACTCCTGCGGTGAAAAAGTCGCCGTATTTCTTCTGGAAGCCGTTGAATATGCTCGGGTTGGTAACGGCATAATTGGCGGTCAGGGCAACTGTCGGGAGCATGTCGGCGCGGGCGATATCGACCTTGCGCGCATATATGTCTTCGGCGAGCTCGAGGCTCTTGATTTCCGGACGGGCGTCATAGACTTCGTCATCGGAGATGACAGGCGACATCTGCGGCTCAGGGATGCGGTCGAGGTTCTCGTCGGCAAGGGTAATCTCGCTGTCGAGAGGCAGGCCGCACTCCTTGCAGAGGAGCATCTTGGAGAGGGCAAGTCCGTTGGTGGCCTTGGTCAGGAGCATATCTGCTTCATTGGCCTTAACCTTGATTGTCAGGGCGTCGGACGGGGTCGCGAAGCCTTCGGCAATCAGCGCGTCGGTATCCTTCTCCATCTGGTGAAGCAGGTCGGCGTACCCTTCGGCAAGCCTTTTCTTGCCCGCGATGGAGACGATCTGCCAGTAGGCCTGCTCGACATCCACCATCAGCTGCGAGTGTTCCTGGGAGTACTGCGTCTCGGCAAGCTGCTCGGCATCGTCAGCCATCTTGTTGGCCGCCAGAATCTTGCCTCCCATGAATACCGGCTGCTGCAGGGAAACTACGGCTGCGGTCGTGTTGTTGAGGTCGATGGACAGAGCCTGGCTGACCTGGCTGCCTATCGCGTTGATAGGAGTCGCGATGTCGGTGTTCTGCAGGTAGCCGATGAACTTCTGCAGCGCAGGGTCGGTATAGACCTTCTGCATTATGGTCTGGTCGGACAGAATTGCGGTCAGGCGCGTGTTGATGTCGTTCTGGAGGATGGTGCCGGCGTTGCTGAGCTCGGCGGTGGTCTCGTCACTGATCAGCTTGATGTCCTTGTTGACATACATATAGGTGCCGGTGGCGGTGATTTTCGGGAAGTAGTTGGCTCTGGCTATCTTGCGGTCATAGCCTGCAACCTCCTTTTTCTGCTTCGCAGTCTTGAGCGAATTGCTGTTGTCGGCCGCCATCTGCTTGCAGTCGTCCAGGGTCAGCACCTGCTGCGCCCCGGCCCCTACAGGCAGGAGAGCAAGCGCGCTCGTCAGAATGATGATGATTCGTTTCATATATACCTTGTTTTGTTTGTTTCAAACTTCTGGGCCTCCTTTCGGAAGCGCGGTACATAGATTCAAATTCTTTTCCATTTGTGACGAATAATGGATAACAAAAAGTTGTATAGATTATACATTTTGTCGCAAAAAGCGACTTTTTAATAATTTTTGCGTACTTTTGTAAAAAATCGGGGCATGGAAAAATACCGCGAAGTCAACATCCGGGAGCTGCGCAGCCGCTTCCCTGTCACTACGGTCTGTGACGAATTGTCAGAGGACCTATTCATAACCGACCTCAGGTACGAATCGGAGGACGACATCATCAAGCATCCCTGCCGCTTCGACGGCTATCTGGCATTTTTCTGCTACAAGGGGCACTTCGATATAGAGGTGAATCTCAGGACTTTCCAGGTCAAGGAGGGCTCGCTTTTCGTATATATTCCGGGCAATATCGTGCGCGTGTCGGGCATCTCGAAGAAGGACCGCGACGACCTGCACATCGTGCTCATAGCCGCGTCCAATGACCTTATCCATATGGCGCACTTCGACTTCAACAAGCTCTACGACGAGAGCCTGAGGCTGATGGAGAACCCTTGCGTAGAGATCAGCGGAAGCGAGCGCGAAATCTGCCGCAAGTACCTCGACCTCGTCCGGGACATCTCGACAGCGGCGCTTCCGAACTCCCGCGATGCGGTGTCGTCGCTGATCACTTCCATCTTCTATCTGATGGCGGCGCTGTGGGCTGACAGATTGTCAGAGGCGCGTCAGAAGGTCGAGACCGGCGGGCGCTCCGTGCGCTCAAAGGCGATATTCGAGGATTTCCTCGCTCTGGTCAAGGACAACCACCGCAAGGAGCGGGGCCTCAACTTCTACGCGGAGAAGCTGTACCTTACGCCGAAATACCTCTCGAAGCTGGTCAAGACCGTGAGCGGCAAGTCGGCGCACGAGTGGATAGACTCCTTCGTGATAGTGGAGGCGAAGAATATGCTGAAGTATTCCGACCTGAGCATCAAGACGATAGTCTATGACCTCAACTTCCCCAACCAGACCACCTTCTACCGCTTCTTCAAGGCCCAGACCGGCCTTACCCCGTCAGAGTATCGGAAGAGCTAGGTACCGCGCAGGACGGCGCTTCTACAAGCTCAACAACCGCACATCTGCCACTGCCATCCATCCTGAAGGCCTTATTATGGACGAGAAGCTTCAAATTGCTCTTCCATCCATCCTAGGGCCCACATTATGGACGAGACACAAAGTAATCCCAGAGCCTATCCTTCGCCACGGCCCCCGAGCCTGTCGAGGGGCAGACGGGTAATGTGCGGAACGAAGAAAGCCGGCTGCAGAGAGCAGTCGGCTTTCTTATTGATGCGTGCCGGGCACCAGG
>CAVAID010000050.1:0-15031 GCA_963588685.1 bacterium | reverse complement strand
GCTATCATCTCCCCGATGAAGCCCGCGAGGAAGAGCATCACGCCCAGCACCACGCAGAGCAGCGCCAGGTAGAAGAGCGGCTGGTCCGTCACGGCCCTGTAGCGCAGCCCCTGGCTCTGGTGGACGAGCTTTGCGGCGATGATCCACACCGTCATCACGAAGCCCACGAGGAACATCAGCAGGCCGCTGTAGCCGAAGAAGTGCATCGGCTTCTTGCCGAAGGTGCTCAGAAACCAGAGCGACTGCAGGTCAAGGAAGCCGTTGACGAATCTCTCCATCCCGAACTTGCTCTTGCCGTACTTGCGCTTCTCGTGGTGCACCGGCTTCTCCCCGATTTTCGTAAATCCCGCATTCTTCGCGAGATACGGTATATATCTGTGCATCTCCCCATAGACCTCGATGCTCTTGACGACCTCGCGCCTGTAGGCCTTGAGCCCGCAGTTCATGTCGTGCAGCTTTATGCCCGTGATGCGGCGCGCAGTGGCGTTGTAGAGCTTGGAGGGGAGGTTCTTGGTGAGGGCATTGTCCTTGCGGTGCTGCTTCCAGCCGGAGACGAGGTCGTAGCCGTCCTCACGCACCATCCTGTACATCTCCGGGATTTCGTCCGGGGAGTCCTGCAGGTCCGCGTCCATCGTGAACACCACATCGCCCTCCGCCCTCTCGAATCCGCAGTAGAGCGCCGCCGACTTGCCGTAGTTGCGCCGGAAGCAGATGCCGTGGATGCAAGGATTCTCTTTGGCGAGGCTGCCGATTGTCTCCCAGCTGCCGTCGCTGCTGCCGTCGTCCACGATTATCACTTCATAGGTATAGGAGTGCTCCGCCATCACCCTGGCAATCCAGGCGGTGAGTTCCGGCAGGCTTTCCCTCTCGTTGTATGCGGGTACTATTACTGAGATGTCCATAATCTAAAACGGATTTCGTGACGGGATGTTTCTGGAATAGATGGCCGACAGCACGGTGCCGAACAGCCAGCAGTAGATGAGGTTGCCGAAGAATGCGTAGGTCGGCATCATCGGAATCATATTCTCCATAGCCTCCATCGAGGCCTTGTCCATCATCGGGTTCTCCCGGAGAATCTGCATCGCCTCGGAGAAAATGTCCGGGTTGATGAAGGTGACGTATGCCAGGTAGCAGCCGGAGTACACCAGCGCGGAGAGCAGGGCCGTCACCATCCCGAAACGGAAGACATCAGAATTGCCGGCTTCAGGGTTGGAGGCCGACCAGCGGGCCATGAAGAGCCGGAGCAGGAAGAGGCAGCCGAAGAATTTCGCCGCCCAGAGCAGGGCGTTCAATATGCTCACAACAATCGCCATCGCCTGGCTGCCGCCCGCAACCATGCCCGTCAGAGCGGTGAGTGCCATATACAGCACGCAAACCCCTCCAAGCACCAGTCCCGCCTTGGCGGCACCGTCCCATAAAGAATGTCTGTCAACCATAATTCACACAAATATAACATTCCTAATCCGATTTACGAAAATAATTCCTAATTTTGCAGGCTACATAAATAATTTGTAATATGTTGACAATCGCATTTACCGACGGCACCGTGCGTCCTTGGGACGACGCCGAAGCCAAGAAGATATTCTGGCACTCTTCCGCCCACCTCATGGCGGAGGCGCTTGAGGCACTCTATCCGGGCGTGAAGTTCGGAGTGGGACCTGCCGTGGAGACCGGATTCTACTATGACGTGGACCTGGGAGACAGGCAGATTTCCGACGCCGACCTCAAGACAATCGAGGACAAGATGAAAGAGCTTGCACGCTCCAAGGAGACCTTCGAGTGCAGGCAGGTGTCCAAGGCCGATGCGATGAAGTACTTCGAGGAGAAGGGTGACAAGTACAAGTGCGAACTCATCCGGGACCTCGAGGACGGCCACATCACCTTCTATACCAACGGCAACTTCACCGACCTCTGCCGCGGACCGCACATCAAGCATGTCGATGACATCAAGGCCATCAAGCTCACCGCCATCGCCGGCGCATACTGGAAGGGCGACCAGAGCCGCGAGCAGCTTACCCGCATCTACGGCGTGACCTTCCCTAAGAAGAGCATGCTCGACGAGTACCTCCAGATGCTCGAAGAAGCCAAGAAGCGCGACCACCGCAAGCTCGGCAAGGAGATGGAGCTCTTTACCTTCTCCAGCCGCGTGGGCCTCGGACTGCCTCTCTGGCTGCCTCGCGGTGCAGTGATGCGCAACATCCTCGAGAACTTCCTCCGCCGCAAGCAGGCCGAGCTCGGCTACCTCCCGGTAGTCACTCCGCACATCGGAAGCAAGGAGCTCTACGTGACTTCCGGACACTACGCAAAATACGGCAAGGACTCGTTCCAGCCGATCCACACCCCGCAGGAAGGCGAGGAATATATGCTGAAGCCTATGAACTGCCCTCACCACTGTGAGATTTTCCGCAGTTCTCCGCGCTCCTACAAGGACCTTCCGCTCCGCTTCGCCGAGTTCGGCACCGTCTACCGCTACGAGCAGAGCGGCGAGCTCCACGGACTGACGCGCGTGCGCGGCTTTACCCAGGACGACGCCCACCTCTTCTGCCGTCCTGACCAGCTTCAGGTGGAGTTCGAGAAGGTCATCGACCTCATCCTCTACGTCTTCAAGACGCTCAACATGACCGACTATATGGCCCAGATTTCCCTGCGTGACCCTAAGAACAAGGAGAAATACATCGGCAGCGACGAGAACTGGGAGAAGGCAGAGAGGGCTATCATAGAGGCCGCCGAGAAGAAGGGTCTCAAGACCGTAGTTGAACTCGGCGAGGCCGCGTTCTACGGCCCTAAGCTCGACTTCATGGTCAAGGACGCCATCGGACGCCAGTGGCAGCTCGGCACCATCCAGGTGGACTACAACCTGCCTGAGCGCTTCCAGCTGGAATACACCGACGCCGACGGCTCAAAGCAGCGTCCGGTGATGATACACCGCGCACCGTTCGGCTCCATCGAGAGATTTACCGCCGTGGTGCTTGAGCATACCGCAGGCCATCTGCCGGTATGGCTTTCGCCTGATCAGGTTAAAATCCTGCCAGTCAGCGAAAAATATGCAGATTATGCCGAAAAAGTTTGCGAATTGCTCAAAAATTCCGAAATTCGCGCCTCCGTTGACTCGCGCAACGAGACCCTCGGCAAGAGAATCCGTGAGATTTCTCTGCTCCGCGTGCCTGTGCTTGCGATAGTCGGCGAGAAGGAAGTCAATGACAATGCCGTGTCCGTGCGCAGAGAAGGTGCGGACGCAGGCAGCATGTCAGTTGAAGAGTTTATACAATACATCAAGTCGGCAGTTGCCGACGAATTAAAGAATTAGGAGGGAATAGCCATCGCATTGCCTTACAAACCGAAGCCTGCAGGCTTCAAGCCCGGCGGACGCAAGCCGGATCCTCGTCAGAACCAGAAGCGCGACGAGAACGAACTCAACATCAATGAGCAGATTACTGCCCATCAGGTGCGCCTTGTCGGGGAGAACATCCCCGAGCCGGGAGTGTACCCGATTGCCAAGGCCATGCAGATGGCCGATGAGCTCGAGCTTGACTTAGTGGAGATCAGCGCCCAGGCCGATCCTCCGGTATGTAAGATTCTCGATTATCAGAAGTACCTCTACCAGCGCAAGAAGAAGGCAAAGGAGATGAAGTCCAATGCCGCCAAGGTCGTGATCAAGGAGATCCGCTTCGGGCCTAACACCGACGAGCACGATTTCCAGTTCAAGCTCAAGCACGCCAAGGGCTTCCTCCAGGAAGACTCCAAGGTCAAGGCCTCCATCTTCTTCCGCGGACGCTCGATAATGTTCAAGGACCAGGGCGAGAAGCAGCTGCTACGCTTTGCGGTGGAGCTCGAGGAGCTCGGACACGCCGAGAACCTCCCGGTACTTGAGGGCAAACGAATGTCGATGATGATCGCCCCGAACAAAAAGAAGTAGGGACATCACTATATTATTAACTATTAATTATTTAAAAAATGGCAAAGCTTAAGACCAATTCCGGTGCCAAAAAGCGCTTCACGCTTACCGGATCGGGAAAAATCAAGAGGAAGCACGCTTACCACAGCCACATCCTCACCAAGAAGACCAAGAAGCGCAAGAGAAATCTTGACCACTTCGCTATCGTAGAGAAAGTGGATCTCGGAAGAGTAAAAGAAATGTTGGTTCTCTAAAAGTATCGAATTATGCCAAGATCAGTCAATTCAGTAGCTTCAAGAGCTCGCCGCAAGAAGATTCTCAAGAGAACCCGCGGTAACTTCCTGTCAAGAAAGAACGTCTGGACAGTAGCAAAGAACACCTACGAGAAAGGTCTCACCTACGCTTACCGTGACCGCAGGGCCAAGAAGGGCAACTTCCGCGCTCTCTGGATTCAGCGTATCAACGCCGCAGCGCGTCAGTACGGCATGTCCTACTCACAGTTCATGGGTAAGCTCAACGCTCAGAACATCGGTCTCAACCGCAAGGTTCTCGCCGATCTCGCGATGAACAACCCGCAGGCATTCGAGGCAGTACTCAACTCTGTAAAATAGTCCCGAGTGAGCCTGAAGGAATTTACCCGCAACCGTTGGACAAGGTTCACTTTCTGGGCCCTGCTCTACATCGCGTGGGTAATCTGGCTGGGAAACTTCTGGTGGCTCCTGGGTCTGGGTGTCATATTTGACATCTTCATCACCCGCAAGGTCCACTGGAACTTCTGGAAGAAGCGCTACAAGGAGGGAGAGAAGCACAGTGCGGCAAACGACTGGCTCGACGCCATCATCTTCGCCGTCATCGTGGTCACCTTCATCAACATCTTCTGGTTCCAGGCCTTCAAGATTCCTTCATCCTCGATGGAGAGGACTCTCTACACGGGAGACCACCTCTTCGTCAGCAAGCTCACCTACGGTCCGAGGATTCCTCAGACTCCGCTGACAATACCGTTCACGCACAACACCATCTTCGGGAAAGAGTCCTACTCCACTCTCATCCAGCGCCCGTATCGCCGACTCAAGGGCTTCAGGCAGGTGCAAAGGGGAGACAATGTGGTCTTCGGATTCCCTAACGGGGACACGGTGCTCCGCAAAGCTCCCGCAGAGGACTATCACGCTCTCGTGAGGATTCTCGGCAAGGAGACCGTAGCGGGCCTGGGCGAGACGGTCAGCCGTCCGATGGACAAGAAAGACCACTACGTCAAGCGCTGCGTCGGCATCCCGGGAGACACCCTTGAAGTCAAGGGCGGATATGTCTGGATCAACGGCCACATCGAGAAGACGGATCCGGGCCTCCAGTTCTCCTACACGGTGATAACCGACGGGCACAGGATCAACTCCAAAATTATCGAGGATCTGGGGCTCAACCCGAGGGAACTCTATTTTGACCCTTCCCTCCCGGGCTATCCCGCGATGATACTCACCAAGGAGATGATCAAGACGGTCCACGACCTACCGAATGTAGTTGACCTCAAGCGCAATCTTGAGAGAGACGCTTCAGCGGTATGGAAAGAGATTTTCCCGTTCACGGAAAACTCAGGCTGGACAAGGGATTTCTTCGGGCCGCTCGTCATCCCTGCGAAGGGCGCGACGGTCACCCTTACCGAGGAGAATCTTCCTCTTTACGAGAGGATTATCTCGGCCTATGAGGGCGGAAGTGTGGAGCAGGCGCTTGCAGAAGGCAAATACACCTTCAAGCAGGACTATTACTTTATGATGGGAGACAACAGGCACAACTCCCTCGACTCGCGGTACTGGGGCTTCGTTCCCGAAGACCACATAGTCGGAAGGCCGGTTGTGATATGGCTCTCTACAGACGCGGGAAAGAAGTTCCCGAACAATATCAGGTGGGGCAGATTCCTGAAATTTGTCTAGGTTTCCATTTGGAAATCAGAAAATTATCCACGATATTTGCACCCCCGCAACTAGAAATAAAGAAAAAACAAATACTATGGCAAAAGTTTGTCAAATAACCGGAAGGAAGAGAATGAAAGGCAACAATGTTGCCCATTCCAAGCTGCGCACCAAGCGCGACTTCTCTCTCAACCTCAAGAACAAGCGTTTCTGGAGCGAGGAAGAGCAGAGGTACATCACCCTCAAAGTATCCTGCAAGGGTATGAGGATCATCGAGAAGAACGGCCTTGAGGCTACTGTTCGCGATGCACAGAAGAAAGGATTGATTAACCTTGTTTAATTTTTCAGAGATATGGCAAAGAAAGCAAAAGGAAACAGGGTGCAGGTCATCCTCGAGTGCACTGAGCAGAAGGCTACAGGTGTACCTGGTATCTCACGTTACATCACCACCAAGAACAAGAAGAACACTCCTGACCGTCTCGAGCGTAAGAAATACAACCCTTACCTCAAGAAAGTCACCGTTCACCGTGAAATAAAATAATCAGAGGAGTTTGAATTATGGCAAAGAAAGCAGTTGCAACGTTCGCGGCCAAGGCCGGAGCTAAAAGTATGGTCAAGTGCATCCGTATGGAGAAGTCTCCTAAGACCGGTGCATATGTCTTCTCTGAGCAGCTCGTAGAAGCTGAGAAGGCCAAGGACTACTTCGCCAAGAAGTAATTCCCGCCTGCGCTTTTTAAGTGCCGGTCCGATTCGTTTCGGGCCGGCATTTTTGCATATTGCCCATCCCCTGACATAATTGCTGCATTTGCCCGGCGGGGCAGGGGATAGTTGCGGGAAAATTGTTATCTTTGTGAGTTATGGCAATAAGTTTCTTTCAGAGGATAAGCAGGGCCGTGATGGGCCGCTCCAGAGTGGATGACAACACGCTCGATGCGATCGAGGAAGCCCTCGTGGAGTCGGATATGGGGGTGGACACCACTCTCAAGGTAATCGACGCCCTGGAGGAAAGGGTCGCCAAGGACAAGTATATGTCGTTCGACGAGCTTGTGGGGCTGCTCCGTGAGGAGATTTCCTCTCTGCTGGCGGACAATGTGCAGGCCTTCGACTTCTCCAAGAAACCGTATATCATCCTGGTAGTCGGCGTCAACGGCGTCGGCAAGACCACTACCATCGGCAAGCTCGCCTATATGCTTCAGGCTCAGGGCAAGAAGGTTATCCTCGGCGCTGCGGACACTTTCCGCGCCGCGGCTGTGGACCAGCTTTCCATCTGGGCGGAGAGGGCCGGAGTCGAGATAGTAAGGCAGAGCATGGGGTCCGACCCGGCTTCGGTGGCGTATGACACCGCCGCCGCAGCTGTTGCGAGAGGGGCCGATGTGGCCATCATAGACACCGCGGGCCGTCTGCACAACAGGCTGGACCTGATGAACGAGCTCAGCAAGATCCGCAAGGTTATCTCCAAGGTCGTCCCTGACGGACCGCACGACGTGATGCTCATCATCGATGCTTCCACCGGGCAGAACGCGTTCCAGCAGGCCCAGGAGTTCCTCCGCGCCACGCAGATCACCTCCCTTGCCGTCACCAAGCTCGACGGCACCGCCAAGGGCGGCGTGGTGGTGGGAGTCTCCGACCGTTTCCACATTCCCGTGAAATTCATCGGGGTGGGCGAGAAGATAGAGGACCTCAAGGTCTTCGACAAGGATGAGTTCGTCGCCCAGCTTTTCACACCTGACAGTTTGAAATAAAATCACTTATAGATATGAAGCTTAGTTACAATTGGCTCAAGGATTATTTGAAGTGCGACCTGACTGCTCAGCAGATCGCCGACGCGATGACTTCCATCGGCATCGAGGTGGACGGAGTTGAGGAGAGCGAGCAGATTCCCGGCGGACTTGCCGGGGTAGTGGTTGCTGAAGTGCTTGAATGTGAGGCGCATCCGGATTCGGATCACCTCCACATCACCAAGGTTAACCCTGGCTCAGGGGAGCCTCTGACCGTTGTCTGCGGTGCGCCGAACGTGGCCGCGGGGCAGAAGGTCCTGTTTGCCCAGATCGGCTCAGTGCTGCCGGGCGACTTCAAAATCAAGAAGTCCAAGATCAGGGGGGTCGAGTCCTTCGGAATGATTTGTGCCGAGGATGAACTCGGCATCGGCACCAGCCACGAGGGCATCATGGTGCTTCCTGCCGACGCCGTGCCCGGCACTCCCGCCAAGGAATACCTGCACCTCGAGACCGAGGCCGTAATCGAATACGAAATCACGGCAAACCGCGTGGATGCAGCCTCCCACTGGGGCGTGGCCCGTGACCTCTATGCCTGGATGAAGCTCAACAATATCCCTTGCGAGCTCGTCAAACCTTCCGTGGATGCGTTCGCGGAGGGCGCAGGCGAGGGCCTCGATATAGATGTCCGCGACAGCTCCGGCGCGCCGCGCTACACCGGCATCACCCTCAGGGGAGTGAAGACCGCACCGTCTCCGGAGTGGCTTCAGAAGAGATTGGTCAGCATAGGACTGCGTCCTATCTACAATATCGTCGATATCGCCAATTTCGTGCTCTTCGAGCTCGGACAGCCGCTGCACACCTTCGATGCCGACAAGGTCAAGGGAGGCAAGGTAATCGTGCGCAGGGCTGCTGACGGTGAAGTCCTCAAGACCCTCGACGGCGTGGAGCGCAAGCTCTGCTCCACCGATATGGTCATCGCGAACGAGGACGGCCCGATGTGTATCGCCGGCGTGTTCGGAGGCGAGGACAGCGGAGTTTCCGAGAACACAGTCAACCTCTTCATCGAGAGCGCATATTTCGACCCTGCATCCATCCGCAAGACCTCCAAGAGGCTCGGCCTCCAGACCGACGCATCGTTCCGCTATGAGCGCGGCGCCGACCCTGAGGTCGCAATCTACGCCCTCAAGCGCGCAGTGACGCTGATTCAGGAGTGCGCCGGCGGAGTTGTGGAAGGCAAGATCCGCGAGGTCTATCCGGAGAAGATAGAGCGCAAGCGCATCGAGCTCGACTACGCGAGGATGGAGCGTCTCATCGGCCACGAAATCGGCCACGAGACCATCGAGAAGATACTTGGCTGGCTCTGCTACGACTTCATCGAGAAGCGCGAGGGCGGCGCCGTGGTGGCTGCTCCTTCGTATATGGTCGATGTTTACAGGGAGTGCGATGTCGTGGAGGAGGTGCTCCGCATCTACGGCTACAACAACATCCCGCTGCCTAAGCGCATGCTGATGTCCGTCAACGCCACCCCGCGCCCGGATGCCGAGGCCATCAGGAACAACATTTCCAACTTCCTCGCAGCCAACGGCTTCGTGGAGACGATGAACAACTCCCTCACCAAGTCAGAATACTATTCCCACCTCACTGCCTTCCCGGAGGAGAGGTGCGTCAGGATTGTGAACCCGCTCAGCCAGGATCTCAACGTGATGCGCCAGACTCTGATTCTCGGCGGGCTCGAGGTGGTCGCATACAACCTCAACCGTCAGCTCGGATACCTCAAGATATTCGAATACGGCGGTGTATATCAGAGACTTCCGGAGAAGACTTCCGAGACTCTCGAGGGCTACGAGGAGCACCAGTGCTTCTGCCTGATGCTCACCGGCACGCCGGACAAGACCTGGAGGGGCGATACCGCTCCGAGCAACTATTTCCAGCTCAAGGGCTATGTGGAACTGCTGCTCAGGCGCTACGGTGCAGACATCTACAAGATGCGCTGCGAAGCCGCTCCGGGCGACATTTTCTCCGAGGGAATGAGCTACAGCATCCCTGGTGCGGGACAGCTCGCCGTGATGGGTACGGTCAATCCTGCCCTCGCCCGCCGCTTCGGCATCAAGCAGGCCGTCTATGCCGCTGAAATCAACTGGCCGGCTCTCTTCGAGCTTGTCAGGAGGGACAAGGTTGCGTTCTCCGAGATGCCTAAGTTCCCGGAGGTGCGCCGCGACCTCGCGCTGCTGCTCGATGAGAAGGTAAGCTACGCGGAGCTCCGCGCTGCCGCGTTCAAGCAGGAGAAGAAGCTTCTCCGTCAGGTCGGACTCTTCGACGTCTATCGCGGCGACAAGATTCCTGCCGGCAAGAAGCAGTACGCCCTCAGTTTTGTGATCCAGGACCCTGAGAGGACCCTGACCGACCAGGACACCGAGAGGGTTATGGACCGCCTGCTCTCCACATTCGTCAAGGACTTCGGAGCACAGCTCAGGTAATGCGGATCCGGAGGGGACATATTCTGTTGACATTTGCTCTCGCCGCGCTCTGCATTGCAGGCTGCGCGGGGAGGGGCAGGGTCATCCCCAAGAAGGATATGATCGACCTCTATACCGATATGTTCCTCGCCGACCAGTGGCTGAGGGACAATACCCAGGCGCGCACCGCGGCGGATACGACGCTCTTCTTCGACCCGATATTCCGCCGTCACGGCTACAGCTTCAATGACTACGAGAAGAGCCTGGAGTACTATTCCGGCAGGACCGAAGACCTCCGCGAAGTGATGGACAGCGTGGCAAAGCGGCTCAAGAGCCGCGCGGAATACTATCAGAAGCTCTCCGACAGGATTCGCGAGGTCAAGAAGGAGAACGAGCGGCTGCGGGTGGACTATACCGCGGTGGACTTCTCCGACGACTCGCTCGCATGGGCTCTGGACAGCGTTTTCTGGCCGCGGCGGGACACTGTCGCCGTCTCAGACAGCCTCGCCGCCTCCGACAGTCTGGCGGTTTCAGACAGTCTGGCGGTGCTTGACAGCCTCGCATTTGCGAAGGACAGCCTTGCAGTCGCCGGGGACAGCCTTGCGCTTGCCAAGGACAGTCTCGACGGGCGCCGGTTCCTTCAGCGCGAGAGCGGGCCCCAGCTCAAGGCGGAGCGAAAACTCCGGCACGAGAAGTTCGAAAAGCATGAAGCAAAAGAATTATAGATATGGATTATTTACAGAAATACGGCTACACTCCTTCCGAGGAGGAGATAGCGTCAAAGATTGAGGCGATTGCCGCCAACCTCTCGGCTGCGGAGTCTCCGGAAGTGTTCCGGAAGTGCTTCTCGCTGATGGACCTCACCACCCTGCACACCAACGATACCCCTGCCTCCGTCAGGGCCCTGGTGGAGAAGGCCAATGAGATACCGGCCAACTTCGAGGGCTATCCGCTCCCGGCTTCCGTCTGCGTCTTCCCTAACTTCGCTTCCGTGGTACGCGATGCCAGGAAGTCCGAGGAACTCCATGTGACGACAGTCGCCGGCTGCTTCCCGAGCTCGCAGAGCTTCCTCGAAGTCAAGGTCGAGGAGTGCCGCCTTGCAGTGCGCGGAGGTGCAGACGAGATTGATATCGTGCTGGCTCTCAATTCCTTTATGGCAGGCGACTACGAGGCCGCTTCGGCCGAAATCAAGGCGATGAAGGCCGCGATTGACGAAGAGGCCGCCGCGTGCGGCCGCAAGGTCGTGCTCAAGGTAATCCTCGAGACCGGACTTCTCGGCACTGCGGAGCGCATAGCGCAGGCTTCGTTCCTCGCTATGGAGGCCGGCGCCGATTTCATCAAGACTTCCACCGGCAAGGTCGAGGTCAACGCCACCCCGATGGCTGCCCTGGTGATGTGCGAGTGCATCCGCGCCTATTGTGCCAAGACCGGCCGCAAGGTCGGATTCAAGGCTGCCGGAGGCATTTCCACCGCCAAGGACGCCCTGAGCTACTACTGCATCGTCTCCGCCGTGCTCGGCGAGGAGTGGCTCTGCAAGGAGTATTTCCGCTTCGGCGTGAGCCGTCTTGGCAACAGCCTGATGAGCGCGATTGAGCAGAAAACGATAAAATACTTCTAAAAAAGGGCGTTTTTGCTCTTTTTTAGTTTCAGGTGTCTGCGGGACGGGCCATTTCGGCCCGCCCCGCAGCGCGTTCAGGCGGGGGAGTGCCGGCATTTTCGTCACAAAGCGTGAAAGTAAGCGATTATCCGGGAAATAAATCGGATAATACTCCTCACCTTTGCATCGGACAAATACAACACGACTATGGAGAACTTTTATAAGTTAATCATTCCGCTGCTCGTGGCGGTCTCCTGCTCGGACAGGTTTTCCGTTGCCGGAGGAGTTCGTGCCGATATTGAAGGCAATGAGGTGCGACACGAGATGATAGTGCTCGGGGATCAGCTGGAAGATCCTTATTCCGTCGAGAATGTGACCAAGGCTCTCGACCGGCTGTATCCGACCCGGGCCGGCAGGACCCCGCTCGAACCGACCGACCTCTATGTGAGGTTTCTGCCTGCTGACGAGCAGGAGTACGAGACCCTTGAAGACGCAGGACTGCAGCTGATCGATCATCCTGTGGACTATACGATCGTACGCGAGGGGGATTATTATCACGACCCGTCCATAGACGAGGACAAGATTACCTGGCAATATGCCGTGGTAAGCAAGGACTTCGAGTTCCCGGCGGGCATCAGATATGAGGTGCTGGACAAGTGCTATATTGCCGAGCACAGCGAGTCCACCAAAGCGGACGGAGTGGACTGGGAAGAGGTGGAGAGGATGTCGTATGTCCTGACCGGCAACGAAGAGCTGCTGGCTCCGCAGACCAAGGGCGGCAAGGCTTCCCCGAGCGGGCGCATCACCATACTTGACCCTGCGAAGGGCAGCGAGGCTTTCGGTGTGAGCGGAGTGCGGGTGTCGTGCAACTCCTTCGTGAAGTTCGCCCACGCCTACACCGACAAGGACGGCTATTACCAGATGACGCGCCAGTTCTCCGCCAACCCCCGTTACCGCCTGGTATTCAAGAACAAGCACGGCTTCGGGATAGGTTTTAACCTGCTTGTCTGTCCGGCTTCGTTCTCCACTCTCGGCAAACATTCCCCTGAGGGGGTGAATGTGGAGGTGAGTTCCTCTTCCGAGCGCAAGCTTTTCACGCGCTGCGTGGTCAACAATGCCGCCTACGACTATTACGAGCAGTGCCGTGACGGGGAGAAGACCATAAGCACGCCTCCCGGCAATCTCCGCATCTGGCTCTTCCAGAAGATGCGCTGGAGTGCGGCGCCGATGCTGCAGCAGGGTGTGCTGATAGACGGCAGCGTTGTGGGGAAGTTCCTGGGCGACTATGCCTTCCTCGTCAAGATGTTCCTGCCTGACATCACCCTCGGGCTCTCGGGCGCGGACGATTACGAGTCGATATATTCCCTTGCAGTCCACGAGCTCGCGCATGCCAGTCACTTTATGCAGGTGGGCAAGGACTACTGGAACAGTTTCGCGACCTTCATAATGACTTCGTTCGTGACTTCGGGCTTCGTTACCTACGGCGTGGGGACCGAGGAGGGTTACGGCTACTGCGAGGTGGGGGAGATGTGGGCCTACTATATGCAGACCGATCTCCACAACGAGCGATATCCGGACAGGGAGCTGGTGTACGGGACCAGCTACTGGTTCTATCCTCAGATATTTATGTACCTGGGGGAGAGGGGATTGACGCGCTACCGCATATTCGACGCGCTTACCTCCGACATCGCCGACCGCGATATGCTCAAGAAGAAGCTCATCAGCCTCTATCCTAACCTCAAGTCCAAGATCAACGAGGCGTTCAACAGATATAAATGATTTCGGGTGCACAGTACCGTTATTCTTCAGTTAGTTTTCATAATTCAGTTTAACATGTTTAACAAAATCTTTTTGGTTTCAGCCATCCTCTCGGTTTGTGCACCCGTTTTATACGGACAGGAGTTCGCCGTTTCAACCAATTTTGCCGACTATGCCGACTTCGGCACGCTTAACATAGAAGCCTCCTACGGCCTTGCTCAGCACTGGAGCCTCAATGCGGGGATGAAATACAACCCCTTTACCTACAACCCGGACGGGGAGCCGCTGCAGAAACGGCAGCGCTCCCTCAGCACGGGTGCGAGGTACTGGCCCTGGCACATCTACTCGGGCTGGTGGCTCTCCGGAGCGGTGAGGGTGCAGGAATACAATATCGGCGGCATCACTTCGCAGGAGACCACGGAGGGTAACCGTTTCGGCGGCGGCCTCGGCCTGGGCTACACCTGCATGCTTTCGCCCAAGTTCAACCTCGACATCGGGGCCGGCTTCTGGTCGGGCTATGATGTCTATACCACTTATTCCTGCCCTACCTGCGGCCGCAAAATCGCGGAAGGACGAAAATTTTTCTTTTTACCCGCCGACATATTGCTCGCGCTGTCATATATTTTCTGAAAATGTTGTATATTTGCATTCCAATACCCGGCGCGGGTGGCGAAATGGTAGACGCGCTAGTTTCAGGAGCTAGTGTCAATTGCGACATGTGAGTTCGACTCTCATCCCGCGCACAAGAAGCCGACTAAAAAGCAATTTTTAGCCGGCTTCTTTGTCCCTCTTACCCGTGTGGCGCTTTACTTTCTGACAGTAATCAATTATCAATTTTGATAATTATAATAATAAACTTAAATTTGCACTCAAATAATGAATATAAAGACCGAGGACGAGGCTCTGTTCGAACTATATCAGAACGGCAAGACATCTGACAAGAGATACAGGAGGCTGCCGATAGGGACGGTTAAAGGGTTCAAAAAGGCAGTCGATTATATGAAAGCGGCTGGCCGTATTGAAGACCTGTTCCGGATTAAAGGATTGAATTATAAAAGGTTGACAGGGGATCGCAAAGAGCAGGAGTCCGTTCGCTGTAACGATACCTGGAGATTGATATTCAGAAGTTCACGTGTTGATGACAGTATAGTAATAACGGAGATTAGTTTAATAGAAATATCGCATCATTATGATTGAGTATAGTTTTAACCAGGCTGTCCCTTTCGAGGCGACCCATGTGGGAGAAGTAATCAAGGATGAGCTTGCCGCTCGCAATATGAAGCAGAGCGAACTGTCCGAGCTAACAGGCATACAGAGGCCTATCCTTAACGATATCATCAAAGGGAAGCGTTCGCTCACTCCCGAGATGGCGCTTCTGCTGGAGAGCGCCCTTGATATCCCTGCTTCATTCTTTATGAATATTCAGATGCAATATCAGCTTGACCGCGCCCGACTTAGCGAGCGCGTAATCCAGCGCACCAAGTTGATTGAGAGCAAAAAAACAGTGACACTACCGCGGTAATGTCACTGTAAGACTTAAAAGGGTGGAGATAAAGAGATTCGAACTCTTGACCCCCTGCTTGCAAAGCAGGTGCTCTACCAACTGAGCTATACCCCCATAACGTAGGCCCGCGCGGAGTTGAACCGCGGACCTCCACATTATCAGTGTGGCGCTCTAACCAACTGAGCTACGAGCCTATATA
>CAVAID010000049.1:0-15037 GCA_963588685.1 bacterium | reverse complement strand
CGTCCAATCACGGCCTCAGACATCCCACCGGCACTGTCCAGACTCCGTCATCCCAGAGTTCCGTAGCATCCTGCCATTCATCAATGAGTCTTGGAACTCCTTCCCTCAGCAGGCGACTGGCGAATTTTGCACCGATGAAAGGTGTACTATATTTTTCGAAATATCAAGTTGTTGCAGATTTTTATTTGGCAATTTGGCTAGATTTCGTTTGCCAAGTTGTCTGATTTTCATTTGGCAAGTTGGCTTATACTGAGCTTGCATCGACAAGCTCAGCAACCGCGGAGCTCAGCGACCGCCTGCGCCCCCGACAGACGGCATTTCGATGCTTCGAGTGCCTATCTGGCTTCCCGGCAGAGAAGCGTCGCCTGGGTGCAGCCCGTGACTTCGACCTCGACGAAGTCGCCGGCCTTGTGGAGAGTGTCCGGCCAGACGCACATCTTGTTCTGGGAGTTGCGGCCGCAGAGTTCGTCCGGATTCTTCTTCGACGCTCCCTCCACCAGCACGCGGAAGCGCTTGCCTACATCGCGGCGGTTGCTCTCCAGGGAGAGCCGGTTCTGCAGCGCGATGATCTCCTCCAGACGGCGAGTCTTGGTCGCAATGTCCACGTCATCAGGGTATTTCCTGGCGGCCAGAGTGCCCGGACGCTCGGAATAATAGAACATGAATGCGGCGTCGAAGCCCACCTTCTCGAAGAGGCTCAGCGTGTCTTTGTGGTCCTCCTCAGTCTCTGAGCAGAAGCCCGCAATCACATCGGTCGTGATGGCGCAGTCGGGGATGATTTCCCTGATCTTGTCCACGCGGTTGAGATACCACTCGCGGCTGTAGCGGCGGCGCATCTTCTCCAGCATCCTGTCGGAGCCGGACTGCACCGGAAGGTGGATATGGTGGCATATATTGTCGTGCGAAGCCATCGCCTGCAGCACCGCATCGGAGATGTCCTGAGGGTTGGAGGTGGAGAATCTGATCCGCACCCCCGGCACGGCCTCCGCCACTGCGGAAAGCAGCGCCGCGAAATCCATGTCCCCGAAGCGGTAGGAGTCCACGTTCTGGCCGAGCAGAGTGATTTCCTTATAGCCGTTGCGGAAGCACTCGCAGGCCTCGCGGACTATGGTGTGCGGGTCGCGGCTGCGCTCGGCACCCCTGGTGTAAGGTACTACACAGTAGGAACATACATTATTGCATCCGCGCATTATGGAGATGAACGCCGACACTCCGTTGCGGTCCAGCCGCACCGGGGAGATGTCCCCGTAGGTCTCCTCCCTCGAGAGCATCACATCAATCTGCGGATGCCCCTCGGACACGGCGCCAAGCAGCTCCGGCAGCCTGCGGTAGGCATCCGGCCCCGCCACCACATCGACCTTGCCCGATTCGAGCAGGGCTTCCTTGAGTCGCTCGGCCATGCATCCCAGGATACCCACAACCACCTGCGGGCGGCTGCGTTTCTGGAGGTTGAAGAAGTCGATGCGCCCCCATATCCGCTGCTCCGCATTGTCGCGGATTGAACAGGTGTTGGCCATTATAACATCGGCCTCATTTATGTCTTCCGTCCTGGAGTATCCCGCCTTCCCGAGTATGGAAAAAACGATTTCCGTATCTGCCACATTCATCTGGCAGCCGTATGTCTCAATGTATACCTTATTCATAACGCGGAGCAAAGATATGGATTTTTCGTATATTTGTGGTCTGTATGGAGAAGTTAAGAGCTATAATTCTCGCTGTTTTTGTAGTCCTGCTGTCATCTTGCGGCGGGAAGGTCAAGGATATAAGCGTCACATCCTTCAAGATTGTCTCCATTGCTCCGCAGGGGCTTTCCAGCATTACCGCGCTGGTGGAGATAGGCATACACAACCCTACGGTCGGGTTTGAGGTGACCGACCTGCACGCCACGCTCAAGATGCGCGAGCAGGAGGCGGTGCTCCTGAGTTCCGACCAGCTGATGGTCGCCGCCCGCTGCGACAAGACCTACACCGTCCCGCTCAAGGGCGAGATAGCCGAAGGCTTCAACCCCTTCCAGCTGCTCAAGCTTCTCAGCAACGAGATGGACTATTCCCAGGTCACCATCTCCGTCAGCGCCCGGCTCGCCCTGCGCGGCGGAATGGGCAAGACGGTGGAAGTCAAGGATATACCTCTCAGTTCATTAATCAACAAGATATGAAACGTCCGTACTTCATCATATTGGTCATGATGCTTCTCCCGCTTGGGAAGCTCAGCGCCCAGACGCTCGGCGAGGAGGCCGAGAATGCCGGGCTTGAAGTTCAGGTCGATTCGACCTTGCTGGGTCGGGACATATTCTCCGTTCTCCCTGAGAATGTGGTGGTTATGCAAAGCCCGGCAGTGCGCGATGCGCTTAACGGCCAGGCCGCGCTCAACGCCGGCAAGACGGTCAGCGGCTACCGGATAAGGCTTTTCCTCGACAGTAGCCGTTCCGCCCGCGAGGCGTCGCTCGCGGTGATGTCGCGCTTCCATTCCCTTTACCCCAACATCCCGGTTTACAGGACTTTTTCCGCCCCGAACTTCAAAGTGTCGGCAGGCAATCTGCGCACCAGGGTGGAGGCCGAGAGGCTTTTGAGAATGCTCAAGCCCGATTTTCCGGACGCTTTCATAGTCAGGGACAAGTTCCGCTTCCCGACGCTCGGCACACCCGACACCAGCGGCCCCGAGATTGGCACGGAAATAGAAACTGAATTGGCTCAATGATCAAGCAGGGCCTCGAAATAAAGCAGACGCAGAAGCTGTCTCCGCTGCAGATCCAGACTATCAAGCTCATCGAGCTTCCTATTCAGGATTTGGAGCAGCGCATACGCAGCGAAATCGAGGAGAACCCGGTGCTTGACGACAGCCCCGACCCGGACCGTCCCGAGGAGGCGAGGGATGTGTCGCTGGACGAACTCAAGGACGACGACTACATCCCGTCATACAAGACGAGGGTCAACAACTGGGGCAAGGATCCGCGCCCTGAATACAATACCTTCTCTGTGCGCAGCAGCTTCACGCAGAGCCTGATGGAACAGCTCGGCTGCCGCAATCTCTCCGCCCGCCAGCATGACATAGCGGCCTTCATCATCGGCTCGCTCGACGAGGACGGCTATCTGCGCAGGGACATCGAGTCGCTCGTGGACGATATGGCGTTCCGCGCCGGCATCGAGACGGATGCCAAAGAGGTGGAGGAGATGCTTGCCGTGGTGCAGGACTTCGAGCCTACGGGCGTGGGGGCGAGAGACCTCAAGGAGTGCCTGCTGCTGCAGCTGCGCGCCTGCCGGCAGACCCCGGATGTGGTGAACGCGATACGCATCCTGGACGAGTGCTTTACTGAATTTTCCAACAAGCATTTCAAGAAAATAACTTCGCGCCTCGGCATCAGCGAGGATGAGCTCAAGAAGGCCATGGCGCGCATAGTCAGGCTAAATCCGGCGCCGGGCGGGGATTCCGGCGAGAGTTACGAGGACCAGGCGCAGCAGATAGTCCCGGACTTCGTGCTGGAGGACAATGACGGGGAGCTGAGCTTCTCGATGCCGCGCTTCTCCGTGCCGGAGCTCAGGGTCAACCGCAAATACGCCGACCTGCTGCTCTCTGCCAAGGGCTCTTCGGAGCGCGCCCAGAAGGAGGCGGCCACATTTGTGCGTCAGAAGCTGGACTCCGCGAAGTGGTTCGTGGAGGCGCTCAAGCAGCGTCAGAACACTTTGAGCCGCACGATGGGAGCGATACTCGAATACCAGCACGACTTCTTCGAGACCGGTGATGAGACCAAGCTCAAGCCGATGGTGCTCAAGGATATAGCCGAGAAGACGGGCTTCGATATATCCACCATTTCCAGGGTGGTCAACAGCAAGTACATAGAGACGCATTTCGGCATCTTCCCGCTCAAGTATTTCTTCTCCGAGGGTATGGAGAACAAGGAGGGCGAGGAGGTCTCCACGAGGGAGCTCAAGAAGGTGCTGCAGGAGTGCGTGGATGCGGAGGACAAGCGCAAGCCGCTTACCGACGAGCAGCTCGTGGTAGAGATGGGCAAGCACGGCTACAAGGTCGCCCGCCGCACCATCGCGAAGTACCGCGGCCAGCTCGGCATCCCTCTCGCCCGCTGGCGCAAGGAGCTGTAGCTAGTCGGCCCCTCGACAGGCTCGGGGACCGCATACAACGATGGCCGTCCCGACAGGGGCGGCCATTGCTTATTATCGCGTAGCGACTTTAGTGATGATGAAAAAATAAGTTGGTGTAGTTTGTAAAGACAAGCAAACGTACCAAGTTATTTTTTAGGAAGAACTTAACTATTTGTTCAGCTGGAACTTGGTGCAGCCGTCCTTGAGGAAGGAGACGATCTGGCGGGCGGCGGCGAGGCCGGCGTTCACATTGGCTTCGGCAGTCTGTGCGCCCATCTTCTTAGGGGTCGCGAAAACTCTGAGGCCGAACTTCTCCTTGAGGACCGCGATGTTGTCCGGGGCCACGTCGGCCGCGTACTTCAGGTCAGGCCTCTCCTCGAGCGCCTTCTCCAGTCCCGCCTCGTCGATGACCTCCTTGCGGGCGGTATTGATGAGGGTCGCTCCCTTAGGCATCGACTTGACGAGTTCGTAGCCGATCGAGCCGATGGTCTCAGGGGTGGCAGGGATGTGGATGCTGACATAGTCGCAGCCGGCATAGAGCGCCTCAAGGCTCTCTGCAGGCTCCGCGCCGCCGGCGACTATCTGCTCCGGCTTCAGGAACGGGTCGATGGCCTTGACATTCATCCCTAGCGCCTTGGCCTTCGCTCCTACCAGCCTTCCGACATTGCCGAAAGCCTGGATGCCGAGGGTCTTGCCCTGGATTTCCGAGCCCGTGGCAGGGGTGAACTGCGTGCGCGCCATATAGATCATCAGCGCTATGGCAAGCTCCGCCACCGCGTTGGAATTCTGTCCCGGGGTGTTCATCGCCACCACTCCGTGCGCGGTGCAGGCGGCGAGGTCGAGGTTGTCGTAGCCGGCTCCGGCACGCACCACGATCTTGAGTTTCTTCGCGGCTTCAATGACTTCGGCGGTAACCTTGTCGGAGCGCACAATCAGCGCGTCAGCATCGGCGACGGCTGCGACCAGTTCGGACTGCTCCGCATATTTCTCGAGGAGAGCAAGCTCATAGCCCGCAGCCTCAACTATCTCTCTGATGCCCGCCACAGCTGCTGCGGCGAATGGCTTCTGGGTTGCAAGGAGTATTTTCATTATTTATGCATCGCTTCAAAATCCTTCATGCAGGCCACGAGAGCCTCGACATCCTCCTGGGTGGAGGCGTTGTAGAGAGAAGCGCGGAATCCGCCCACTGAGCGGTGTCCCTTGATGCCCACGATGTCCCTTGTCTTGGAGAACTCGAGGAACTCGTCCTGCAGGTCCTCGTGTCCCGGAGCCATCACGAAGCATACGTTCATGATTGAGCGGTCTTCCTTGACGGCGGTGCCGGTGAAGAGGGAGTTGCGGTCGATCTCGGCATAGAGGGTCTCGGCCTTTTTGATATCGATATCGTGTATAGCGTCAACTCCGCCGATGCTCTTGAGCCACTTCAGGGTCTCGTTCATCACGAAGATTGAGAATACAGGAGGCGTATTGAACATTGACTTCTTGTCGATGTGCACGCGGTAGTCGAGCATCGTAGGGATGTAGCGGCTAACCTTGCCGAGGGAGTCCTTGCGGATGATGGCGAAAGCCACGCCGGCAGGACCGGCGTTCTTCTGCGCGCCGCCGTAGATGAGGGCGTACTTGCTCACATCGACCCTTCTCGTGAGGATGTCGGACGACATGTCGGCGATGAGAGGCACAGGGCAGTCGATGTCCTCACGGATCTCGGTACCGTAGATCGTGTTGTTGGTCGTGATGTGGAAGTAGTCGAGGTCGGTCGGGATTTCGTATCCCTTAGGAATATAGGTGTAATTCCTGTCGGCGGAGCAGGCTATCGCGCTGGCGTTGCCCAGCCCCTGGGCTTCCTTGAGGGCCTTGTGCGCCCAGACGCCCGTGTCGAGGTAGCCGGCCTTGTGCTCGAGGTAGTTCATCGCCACATAGAGGAACTCCAGGCTTGCGCCGCCTCCGAGGAAGACGACCTCGTGCGTGTCAGGAATATTGAGAAGTTCTTTCCAGAGCGCGCGGCACTCGTCCATAGTCTCCTCCCAGCCTTTGGTGCGGTGGGAGATGGAAATCAGAGAAACTCCCGTGCCCTTGAAGTCCTTGAGCGCCTCGATGGTGTTGTCGATGGCCACCTGCGGAAGCAGGCACGGTCCGGCGTTGAAGATATGTAATTTGCCCATAGATTAATTTATTTTTTATTGTTCGGTAAAGATATTGATTTTTTTGATTCTTTCGAAATAATCCTCCTCGAGAGTGAGCCTCACGAATACCTCGATCGAGCATTCCGTCCCGAATGACTGCCCCCGCTGCGGCAGGGAGAGGTCCTTGATGAGCTTCATCACGGCAGGCAGGGAGTCATAGGCGAAGCCGAGCCGGTGCCAGCTGCCGGCAATCTTCTCCGTGACCGCGGCCGCGGCGAGCGCGTCGGCGGTGGAGGTCCTGTAGGCCCGGATGAGCCCCGGTATGCCCAGCTTGATGCCCCCGAAATAGCGCACGACCACGACCAGGATGTCGCTCAGCCCTGCGGAATCTATCTGCCCGAGTATCGGTCTGCCCGCCGAACCTGCCGGCTCCCCGTCGTCGCTCGCCCTCCACTGCGCTCCGTCCAGCCCGAGGCGGTAGGCGTAGCAGTGATGCCTCGCGTCGTGGTATTCCTTGCGCAGCGAGGCGACTATCTCCTTGACCTGCACCTCGTTCTCCACGGGGTAGGCGAGTGCGATGAAGCGGCTTCCGTTGTCCTTGAAGAGGCCCTCGGACGGCGCTGCGATGCTTTTGTATGTATCATTTGCCGACATTGCTCACCAAAATTAGTGAATATTTAGTATCTTCGCAATATGGTTTACAAATATAGAATCACCCTTCAGGGGATAAAAGGATTTTTCAGAGTGTATCTCGTCAACGGCGAGAATTCTCTCTATACATTTCACAAGCAGATACGTTCCGACCTGGAATTTCCGGTGGATCAGCCGATTCTCTTCAAGGCGCTGGACGCCGACGGGCAGGTTGTCGCCCGCTATGCCCTGATGGACATAGGCTACGGTGCCGTGGATGCGGTCAGCATCGCCGCCACTGTCAAGGCCGGAGTCGCGAGTTTCGTATATTTCTACGATATCCAGGCCAAGAAAAGCGTGACCATTACCCTCGAGGGGGAGGTCGCTGACGAGCAGGTATCTCTGCCCAAGCTCGTGGAGTCCAAGGGACCTGTGCCTCTCGAGTTCGAGAACGGCTATGTGGCCTTCGAGGACCTGCCTGCCGAGCGGCGCCGTCTTCCGGGCGAATCGCTCGGGGATGACGAGGACGACGACGATGAAGATGATGACGACGAAGACGATGATGAGGACGAGGACGACGAGGGGGAGGAAGAAGAAATCATCTACGACGAGGAGGAGGCCTGAGCGGGCCTCCTTTTTTTATTTGCTTTCTTGCAAAATAATCGCTATCTTCGACTACCGATTCATAACAGAATTTTTATGGTACGCATCAAACCTTTCGCGGCATTGCGTCCGCCAAAAGAGATCGTCACCGAGGTGGCGGCTCCCCCTTACGATGTCCTCAACTCCCAGGAGGCCCTGAAAATGGCCGGGGAGAAGTCTCTCCTGCACATCACCAAGCCGGAGATAGACTTCGACCCTATCCTGCCCGACCACGACCCGCGGGTCTATGACAAGGCGGTGGAGAACTTCCGCCTCTGGCGGGAGCGTGGCTGGCTGAAGCGGGACGCCAAGCCGTGCTACTATGTCTATGCGCAGACTATGGGCGAGCGCACGCAGTACGGCCTCGTGCTCTGCGCGCACACCGAGGACTACGAGAACGGAGTCATCAAGAAGCACGAACTCACCCGCAAGGACAAGGAGGACGACAGAATGGTGCATGTGCGCATCCAGAATGCCAACATAGAGCCGGTATTCTTCTCCTATAAAGACAATGATGAACTGGCCGCAATCGTGGCGAAGGCGGCATCGGGGCCGTCCGAGTTCCGTTTTACAGACGAAAACGGATTCGGACACGAGTTCTGGGTAATCGACGACGATGCGGTAATCGCCCGCATAACGAAGCTCTTCACTGAGGATGTGGACGCCTTCTATGTGGCTGACGGCCACCACCGTACGGCGGCAGCGGCGAGAGTGGGCGCGGAGAAGCGCGCGCAGAACCCGCACCATACCGGCAACGAAGAATACAACTACTTCATGGCTGTCTGCTTCCCGGAGAGCCAGCTCAAGATAATAGACTACAACAGAGTCGTCAGGGACCTTAACGGCAGGACTCCGGAGGAGTTCCTGGAGGCCCTCTCCCGCGACTTCGAAGTGGAGCTCAAGGGCGAGAAAATCTACCATCCGCAGGGTCTGCACAACTTCTCCATGTACCTCGGCGGCCGCTGGTACTCCCTCACCGCCAAGGAGGGGCGCTACGATGACGCCGACCCTATCGGGGTGCTGGATGTGACCGTGCTCTCCAACCTCGTGCTCGACGCCCTGCTCGGCATCAAGGACCTCCGCACCGACAAGCGCATCGACTTCGTCGGCGGCATCAGGGGCCTCGGCGAGCTCAAGCGCCGCGTGGACAGCGGAGAGATGCAGGTGGCGTTCGCCCTCTACCCGGTATCGATGAGGCAGCTCATCAATATCGCCGACAGCGGCAAGATTATGCCGCCAAAGACCACCTGGTTCGAGCCTAAGCTGCGCTCGGGCCTTGCGATACACACTTTGGATTGATTGACCTATGAAACCGGATTCAGCGCAGATACACAGGACTCTCAAGGAGTTCTTCGGATATGATTCGTTCAAGGCGGATCAGGAGAAGATAATCAACCACCTTCTGGACGGGGGCGACGCCTTCGTGCTGATGCCGACGGGAGGGGGCAAATCCCTCTGCTACCAGCTGCCGGCCCTCCTGATGGAAGGTACGGCGATTGTCATATCTCCTCTCATCGCCCTGATGAAGAATCAGGTGGATCTGCTGCGCGGCTTCGAGTCCGGTTCGTCAAGCATAGCGCACTTCCTCAACTCCTCGCTCTCGCGCCAGCAGACCGAGGAGGTGAAGGAAGACCTGCTCGCCGGCAGGACCAAACTCCTCTATGTGGCGCCGGAGTCCCTCACCAAGGAGGAGAATATAGCGCTGCTCCAGGAGATCAAGGTATCGTTCTACGCCGTGGACGAGGCGCACTGCATCTCCGAGTGGGGGCACGACTTCCGCCCGGAATACCGCCGCATCCGCGCCCTTGCGGACCAGATAGGCAGGGCGCCGATGATTGCCCTCACGGCCACCGCGACCCCCAAGGTGCAGAGCGACATCCTCAAGAATCTCGGCATCCCGGACGCCACCGTATTCAAGTCATCCTTCAACCGCCCGAACCTCTATTACGAAATCCGCGACAAGGTCGAGCCGGAGAAGGACATAATCAAATACATACGGCAGAATCCGGGCAAATCGGGCATCATCTACTGCCTCAGCCGCAAGAAGGTCGAGGAGCTCGCCGAACTGCTGAATGTCAACGGCATCAAGGCTCTCCCGTACCATGCCGGGCTGGACGCCAAGACGCGTGCCGAGAACCAGGACCGCTTCCTGATGGAGGACGTGGACGTGATAGTCGCCACCATCGCCTTCGGAATGGGCATCGACAAGCCGGACGTGCGCTTCGTTATACACTACGACATCCCCAAGAGCATCGAGAGCTATTACCAGGAGACGGGGCGCGCGGGCCGCGACGGTCAGGAGGGCAACTGCATAGCCTACTACAGCTACAAGGACATACAGAAACTGGAGAAATTCATGCAGGGCAAGCCGGTCTCCGAACAGGAAATCAGCCGCCAGCTGCTCTCCGAAGTTATGGCCTACGCCGAGTCTGGGCAGTGCCGCAGAAAGCTGCTGCTCAACTACTTCGGCGAGGAGTATAAAGAGCCGGACTGCCACTGCTGCGACAACTGTCTGCACCCTAAGCCGACCTTCGACGGCCGCGAGGAGATGAAGATGGTGATAGAGCTGATTGAGTCCCTTCCGGAAAGGTTCAAGCTGGACCATCTCGCCAACATACTTGCCGGAGTGAGCAACTCCATCATCAAGTCCTACAAGCACGACGAGCTGAAATTTTTCGGCGCGGGCTCGCAGCATTCAGAGAAATTCTGGGCTACCGTCATACACCAGGGCCTGATAGCCAGGCTGCTGGGCAAGGAAATCGAAAGCTACGGGCTCATCTTCGTCACGGACCTCGGGCGCAAGTTCGCCGCCGAGCCGTGGAAGATAGAACTCGTTGAGGACAGGGTATTCGCCGGCGGAGGGGCTTCCGAAGCCGACGATGACGATGACGACGAGTCAGCGGCAGCAAATGCTGCGATGCGTTCGGGCGGCGGGGGAGACCCGGTGCTGCTCGCGATGCTCAAGGACCTGCGCAAGGACCTCTCACGCCGGCTCAAACTGCAGCCGTGGATAATCTTCGGCGACCCGGCCCTGCAGGACATGTCCATCCTCTACCCTGTGACCTACGACGAGCTCAAGAGCTGCCAGGGAGTGGGCGAGGGCAAGGCCCACAAGTTCGGCGAAGAGTTCATCAAGCTCATAGCCAAGTATGTGGAGGAGAACGACATAGTCCGTCCGGAAGACTTCGTGGTCAAGTCGGCGCCGAACAAGTCTGCCAACAAGCCGTTCATCATCCAGAGCATCGACCGCCGCATGTCCCTCGAGGACATAGCCCAGGCGCGCGATATGGATATGGAGGAGCTGATGGGCGAGATCGAGGCCATAGTCTCCAGCGGCATGAAGCTCAACCTCGATTATTATATAGAGGAGAACCTCGACGCCGAAATAGTGGACGACATCTACCGCTACTTCAAGGAAGAAGCTACCTCCGACGATGTGGAGGAGGCGATGAAGGTGCTGGGCCCGGACTACTACGAGAACGAGATCCGTCTCGTCCGCATCAAATTCCTTTGTGAGATAGCATCATGATACCTCAGGAGACAGTAAGCCTTATCCTTGACACCGCCAGGGTCGAGGATGTGGTCGGCGACTACGTGACGCTCAGGCGCCGCGGGGCCAACTATGTGGCTTGCTGCCCCTTCCACAACGAGAAGACCCCCTCGTTCTATGTGTCCCCCTCCAAGGGTATATACAAATGCTTCGGCTGCGGCAAGTCGGGCTCGGCCGTAGGCTTCGTGATGGAGCAGGAGCACTGCTCCTATGCCGAGGCGCTGCGCTACCTTGCCAAGAAATACCATATCGAGATCCGCGAAGAGGAGGAGAGCGCCGAAGACCTCGCACGCAAACAGCGCAAAGAGAGCCTGCTGCTCGCCTCGGAGTTTGCTGAGAAATTCTTTGTCTCCCAGCTCGACACCGATGAGGGCCGCAGCGTGGCGAGGGCATATTTCCGCAAAAGGGGGCTCGAGGACGGGACCATAGTGAAATTCGGCCTCGGCTGGGCTCCGAGCGGCCGTACAGCCCTGATTGACGCCGCCCTCGCGGCCGGCTACAAGATGGAATACCTGCTCGATGCAGGCGTGGCGGTGCGGCGCGAAGACGGCAGCATCGTGGACAAGTTCCGCGAGAGGGTTATGTTCCCGATCCACTCCGTCAGCGGGCGGGTCATCGCCTACAGCGGGCGCACCCTGCGCTCCGACAACCCCGCCAAGTATGTCAATTCCGCTGAGACTGAGATATATGTAAAGAGCCGCAACCTGCTGGGCATCTATTTCGCCAAGTCGGAGATTTCCCGGCTGGACAGCTGCATACTCGTGGAGGGCAATGTGGATATGGTGATGATGCATCAGCTTGGCATCCGCAACGTGGTCGCCTCCTGCGGCACCTCCCTTACCGTGGAGCAGATCCGCCTGATACGCAAGTTCACGGAGAACATCACGATAATGTACGACGGCGACTCCGCCGGCATCCACGCCGCCCTGCGCGGCATCACGATGGTGCTCGCCGAGGGGATGAATGTGCGCGTGGTGCTCCTGCCGGACGGTGATGACCCCGACTCCTTCTGCCGCAAGCACAACCTCGAGGAGGTGCAGAAGTTCATTGAGGACAACTCCCGGGACTTCATCACCTTCAAGACCGAGCTGCTGCTTCAGCAGGCGGGGGGAGACCCGCTCAAGAAGGCCAACCTCATCAACGACATAGCCGACACCATAGCGGCGATACCGGATGCGGTGAAGCGCTCCACCTATGTCAGCGCCACCGCTGAGAGGTTCGGGATAGAGGATTCAATTCTTTTCGAACGCATCTCGCAGGCAAGGCGCAAGGCGAGCGAAGACAGGGAGCGCGAAATGGAGCGCGAAGAGCGCAGGCAGAATTCCGGGGCGCCGCAGCAGCCGCAGAGCCCGGAGCCGCAGACTGCCGTCCCGCAGCAGGCGCAGGCCTGGGTCGAGGAGAACCCCACCCTCGCTGCCGTCGAGAAGGAACTGCTGAATTTCCTGCTTACCCACGGCTGCGACGAGCTGAATTTCGAGAGCGACTCCGAGTACTACAGCGGCGACGAGAACTACAAACCGACGGTTTGTGACTTCATTCGCGACGCTCTCGAGAGTGACGGCACGAAAATGGCAAATACGGCCTATGCCGAAGTCTATGACGCTTATGTGGCGCTCTACGACAAGGGCCTTCCGAATGAGGACATAGTGAAGTCGCTGCTCGATTCGCCCGACCGCAGGGTCGCCGCGGTCACGGCAGCGCTCTCCACGGAGAAATATACCCTTTCGGTCAAGGCTCTCAAGGGAGCCATGACCACCGTCTCATCGTGGCTGGTAAACCAGCTTCCCAAGACGATGATGGTCTATGCCGAGAGGCGGCTGCAGGACAGGGTCAACTCCCTCCTTCGGCAGCTCAGGGACGCCCCCGAAACGGAGCAGGAGGCGATCCTCAGGGAGATGAAGATGCTCCAGGAAGCCCAGAGGCGGATAAAACGCAAGACTGGAAGAGAAAAATAACGATATACTATATGGAAAAGAATTTCAAGAGAACGCTTGTTACCTGTGCGCTGCCGTATGCCAACGGTCCGGTGCACATCGGACATCTTGCCGGCGTGTATGTACCCGCCGACATCTATGTCAGGTACCTCAGGATGAGGGGAGAGGATGTATTGTTCGTCTGCGGCTCCGATGAGCACGGCGTGCCTATCACCATCAAGGCAAGGCAGCTGGGCTGCTCGCCGCAGGACATAGTGGACAAATACCACGGCATCATACGCGACTCGTTCACCGGGCTCGGCATCGACTTCGACGTCTATGGCCGCACCACCTCCAAGGTGCACGAAAAGAACGCTTCCGAGTTTTTCCGCAAGCTCTATGACGAGGGCAAGTTCATCACCCGCGAGAGCGAGCAGTACTACGACCCGGAGGCCAAGACCTTCCTCGCTGACCGCTACATAGTCGGCACCTGCCCTAAATGCGGGGCCGAGGGAGCCTACGGCGACCAGTGCGAGAAGTGCGGCAGCACCCTCAGCCCGGAGGAGCTCATCAACCCCAAGAGCAAGCTCAGCGGCGCGGTGCCTATCAAGAAGAAGACTACCCACTGGTACCTCCCGCTGCAGGACTACGAGCAGTGGCTCAGGGAGTGGATACTCGACGGCCACAAGGAGTGGCGCAGCAATGTCTATGGCCAGGTCAAGAGCTGGCTCGACGGCGGACTCCAGCCGCGCGCGGTGACCCGCGACCTCGACTGGGGCGTGCCTGTGCCGGTTGAGGGCGCAGAGGGCAAGGTGCTCTATGTGTGGTTCGACGCGCCTATAGGATACATTTCCAATACCCAGGAGCTCCTCCCGAACGACTGGGAGAAGTGGTGGAAGTCCTCCGACACCAAGCTGGTGCACTTCATCGGCAAGGACAACATAGTCTTCCACTGCATCGTCTTCCCGTCCATGCTCAAGGCCTATGGCGACGGCTACATCCTCCCTGAGAACGTGCCTGCCAACGAGTTCCTCAACCTTGAGGGCGACAAGATTTCCACCTCCCGCAACTGGGCTGTCTGGGCGCACGAATACCTGCGCGACTTCCCGGGCAAGGAGGACGTGCTCCGCTATGTGCTTACCGCCAATGCCCCTGAGACCAAGGACAACGACTTCAGCTGGAAGGACTTCCAGCAGCGCAACAACAGCGAGCTCGTGGCCGTGTTCGGCAACTTCGTCAACCGTGCCATCGTGCTGACGCACAAATATTTCGCCGGGAAGGTGCCGGCCTGCGGCTCCCTGCTCGACATCGACAAGGAGGTGCTCGCGCAGATACCTGTGCTCAAGGCTTCCCTCGAGAAGAACATAGAAGAATACCATTTCCGCGAGGCCCTCAAGGACGCAATGTCCATCGCCCGCCTCGGCAACAAATACATCTCCGACACCGAGCCGTGGAAGGTCGCCAAGACCGACCTCGACCGCACGGCGACGATACTCAACATCTCCCTGCAGATCTGCGCCGACCTCGCAGTGGCGTTCGAGCCTTTCACCCCGTTTGCCGCCGAGAGGCTGCGCAAGATGCTCGGAGTCACCCTCGACGCCGGCACCGACCATCGTCCCGAGAGGGACGGTGCAGCGATGCACACCCGCTTCGAGGGCACTCCTGCAGCCGCTGACGGCGCTTCCGTGGTGCTCAGCTGGGATGTGATGGGCCGTCCGCAGATACTTCCTGCCGGACACCCTATCGCCGATGCGGAGCTGCTCTTCGCAAAGATTGAGGACGATGCCATAGCCGGCCAGCTCGAGCGCCTGGACAGGATCCGTGCCGAGAGGGAGGCTGCAGCAAAGGCCGAGGCCGCCAAGGCCATCACTCCGCAGAAGGAGGAATGTACCTTCGACGATTTCGGCAAGATGGACATCCGTACCGCCACCGTCCTGGAGGCCGAGAGGGTGCCTAAGACCGACAAGCTCCTCAAGCTCACCATCGACACCGGCATCGACCGCCGCGTCATAGTCTCCGGCATCGCGGAGTTCTATTCTCCTGAGGAGATGGTCGGCAAGCAGATATGTATCCTCGCAAACC
>CAVAID010000048.1:0-15863 GCA_963588685.1 bacterium | reverse complement strand
CTGGCAGGACCAATATGCCAAAAATAACACAACACGCCGCAAGCACATACAAAACAGTAAATAACCCGTCATGGTTATTGCGATAATGAATCAAGTAATTTCCGGCCACGGACATAGTTATGGCCATAAAGCCCCCGTATGGACCCGGATTACCAAAATGGCCAGTTAAGACAAACGCGGCATTAGAAGATTGATTGAATTGAAAAACTTGAGAAAGTCCCCATATTGCCTCATAAGTACCCCACAAACATATAATGGCAAAAATAACATGTCGTGCATCATCATTCATAACACGGAACAAAATACATAAAGTTATGAATAGAAGAAGATACGGCATCAGTCTCGTGACTTTACATGGGTGTAAATAATGATTCTCCTGCAATATAGGTAAATCGTGAAATATTTCCAATAAATTCATATAATTTTTTTAAAAATTTATGAGTATTTACTCAAAAATCACCATATTAGCAGTATGAAACGGACTATGATAATACTTCTTGCACTGCTGCTGCCGCTGCCGATGAGCGCGCAGAGGGACTCCATTTCGGTAATGTTCTGGAATGTGGAGAACTTTTTCGACTACCGCTCCCCTTCCCGCCCGGAATACTGGACGAAGCGGAGATTCTACTCCAAGTGCGACGCACTCGCCAAGATAATCCTCAGATTTGCAGACCGTTACGGGGAACTGCCGGATGTGGTAGCGCTTGCTGAGGTGGAGAATTCCTTTGTGCTCCGAAGCCTCCTGAAGGAGACTCCCCTCCGCAAACTGGACTATTCCTATGTGCATTTCGACTCCCCCGACCACCGCGGCATCGACTGCGCGCTGCTCTACCGCCGCTCGGCCCTGAACCCGGAGGAGAGCCGTCCCGTGCATATCCGCGACAGCAGCGGAGCGGTGATGGCGACCCGCGACATACTCTCGGTGCAGTTCAGGGAAGGGATTGCCGTGCTCGTCAACCACCATCCCTCCAGAATCGGGGGCAAATCAGACCGGCGCCGCGCGGCGCTTGCAAAAATGGAGGAAACGGCCGATTCGCTGCTTTGCGCGGGCACGAAGGGCGTGGTGTGTATAGGAGACTTCAATGACAGTTTGTGGCCCGAAAATTGCCCGGGAACCATCAAATACAACGGAGAGTGGGAAAAGATTGACGGCTGCTTCTCCTACGGGGACATCCGGGTGCGGGAAGAGGTATTCGACGATCCCGCCCTGCTGACGGAGGACCGGAAATTCGGGGGGCAGAAGCCGCGGCGCACCTTCATCGGCCCGAGGTACGAAGGCGGCGTCAGCGACCATCTTCCCGTTGCGTGTTTTGTGTATTTTTAATAAATTTGCGATTTGCAACAATATATTAGACCACATACAATGGAAATGAAAAACAAAATCCACGGCAAGTTCACTGAACTTTACGGAAACGACGGCATCTTCTATGCCGCTGCAGGCAGAATCAACCTTATCGGCGAGCACACCGACTACAACGGGGGCTATGTCTTCCCGGGAGCCATCGACAAGGGAATAATGGCCGAAATCCGCCTCAACGGCACGGACAAGGTCAACCTCTACTCTCTGGACTATGACTGCTCTACCTCTTTCGGACTCAAGGAGGAGGACAAGCCTGAGGAAGCATGGGCAAGATATATCTTCGGAGTATGCCGCGAGACCGCCAAGAGAGGCGGCAAGGTGGGCGGCTTCGACGCGGTGTTCGCGGGCGACGTGCCTCTCGGGGCAGGTCTCTCATCTTCCGCAGCGCTCGAGAGCTGCTTCGCCTATGCTATCAACGACCTCTTCGGCAACGGAATCGACAAGTTCGAGCTCGCCAAGATAGGACAGAGCACCGAGCACAACTACTGCGGAGTCAACTGCGGCATCATGGACCAGTTCGCTTCCTGCTTCGGCAAGAAGGGCAGCCTCATCCGCCTCAACTGCAAGACTCTGGAATACAAATACTTCCCGTTCAATCCGGAAGGATACAGACTGGTGCTCGTGGACTCCTGCGTAAAGCACGAGCTCGCATCCTCAGCCTACAACAAGCGCCGCCAGTCCTGCGAGAACGCTGCGGCGGCCATCAAGAAGAACCACCCTGAAATCGACTTCCTGAGCGACTGCAAGAGGGTATGGCTCGACGAGGTGCGCGGCGAGATTCCTGAGGAGGACTTCCTCAGGGCCGAGTATGTCATCGGCGAGGTGCAGAGGGTGCTCGATGTCTGCGACGCTCTCGAGAGAGGCGACTACGAGACCGTGGGAGAGCTGATGTATCAGACCCACTTCGGCCTCAGCCGTCTGTACGAGGTAAGCTGCGAGGAGCTTGACTTCCTCAACCGCCTCGCCCGCAAGATGGACGTGACAGGCTCACGCGTGATGGGCGGCGGCTTCGGCGGATGCACCATCAACCTCGTGAAGGACGAGCTTTATGAGCCGTTCGTAAGCGCGGCCAAGAAACAGTTTGCGGAGAAGTTCGGACACGAGCCGAAGATCTACGATGTAGTAATCTCCGACGGCGCAAGGAAGCTGTAGAAGACTCCCCTATCCGAAATATTTTGAGAGCCAGTCCGGGTCGATTCGCACGAGTCCCCGGGCTGCTTCTTTTATGGCCGGGTTGCGCTGGAGGATGCCGGCACAGTCTTCATAGACATTGAATCCGACGGCAATCATCTCCATCCTGCCGTCCTGAGGGTAGGTGAAGGTCATCTCGGAATCGGCACCGTCAATCTTGTAGAAGCGCAGCGTCACATCCTTGTGAAGCTCTCTGACGGTGATGAATTTGCACATCTCCATCACGATGTCATCAAGCCCCGCGTCGAAGATTTTTATCTTCTCGATAAGTTCGCCCGTGGTGCTGACCACCCTGCCGGTGTAGCCTTCCGGAAGTCCGTCGACCTTGAGGTCGGCGTCGGTAAGCAGTATCATTACCCGCTCCTGCGGGTCATTGTAGAGGAAAGGTCTGCGGAGCAGGTTGACACAGCCGCAGTGCGGGCAGGTCCAGACGAAGTGCTCGCCGCTCTTTACCCTCTCCTTGAGTTCAGGAGATGTGAGAGCGTTGACGCTCCCGGCGAACTCCATCCTGTGCGTTTCGCCGCAACGGGCGCATTTTTCTTCGATTACAGATTGAGCCATACAGCTGCAAATATACAAATAAAAAAGAAGCCGACCCTGAACGGGACGGCTTCCTGTATGATGTAAGTGTGTCTGCTAGAAGAACCTCTCGCGGTTGTCCTTGACATTGTCGTAGTCGGACATCACATTGAGGATAAGCTGAGACATATACTGTGACTTCTGGGCAGCGAGGTTCCTGGCGTCGTCCTCGGTGTAGAATGAGCCGGTCTGCCTGTTGCTTACATTCACTACATATACTCCCATAGAGCCCGGAACAGGTCCGTAAATGGCTCCGTCAGCTGCTGCTGAAGCGGCTCCGATGAGAGCAGGGTCAACTGTCGTAGCAGCGAATGAGAGGCCCTCGTTGCGGTCAACGGTAGTGCCGAGAGCGGCGGCTACGGCGTTGATGTCTGCAGCGCCCTCGATCTTGGCTGCAACCTCATTGAGAGTCTTGGCCTGGATCTTATCGGCGTAGAGCCTGTCGTGAATCGTGGAAGCAACTTCCTTGACAGGAGCATAGCCTTCCTTATGGATGGCCTTTACCGCTGCGATGAAGAAGTAGTTGTTGTTGACGGTGATGATGTCGGAAGCCTTGCCGGCCTTGTTGTCGAATATCCACCTCGTCACTTCCTTGGCCTGGTCAACTGCGCCGTAAGAAGAAGTGGCCTCGGTGACCTTGAGTGAGTGTGAGTAAACCTTGGTGGAGTCGATGGCCTTCTTGTAGCCCTCGTAAGAGCCGCCTGCAAGGGTAGCGAAGTTGTTGGCCTCGGCGTAGTACCTGTTGAAGGTCTCCTTGCTTGCGAGAGTGGTCTTCTCGAGGATGGCAACCTGCTTCTTGGCAATGGCCTTTGTGGTCTTGGATACGAGCACTACATGGGTGCCGTACTGGGTCTTGAGGACGAAAGGCTTGTTTACCTGGGCGGTCATCACTGACTCGAAACCAGGGATCATATAGGTCTGGGTCATCCAGCCGATGCTTCCGAGCTCGCCGTCAGCGGCTGAGCCCTGGTCGGCTGAATGCTGGGATGCGAGGTTGGAGAAGTTGACGCCCGGCTTGCGGAGCACGTTCACGAGGCTGTCGGCGGTGTTCTGAACAGCTGCGCCTGAGCCCTGGAGAAGGATGTGCTTTACATATACTGAGTCAGGAACATTCGCGCTGGCGATTTCGCGGGCAGCGTAGAAGGTGTTGCCGGACTTCACGATCTGGGATACCTTCTGGCCTCCGAAAATCTGGGAGTTGAGCTCGGAATTGACGGTATTGAGCTCGCCGTCCTTGTACCAGTAGTTTGAGAGCTGGCGGTCGGAGTTCTTCAGAAGGAAGGTCTTCATATTGTCAGTTGTGGTGAACTCGGCGTAAGCCTCGTCCATCTCGGCGCTTGTCTCGGCGATATCGTCAGCTGACGGTACAACCTCGAACACTACATACTCCACGTCGCGGTTGGCGTTCTGCTTGAAGAAGTTCTTGTGGGCGTCGTAGTATTTCCTGATCTCGTCGGAGCTTACGGTGACGGTGGAGTCCGTGGTCATCGGATAGTAAGTCATGCAGTACTCCACATCGGCAGTGGTGTTGCCGGCGGCTACATCGTCCTTGAGCTGCAGAGCGTTCTCGTAGTTGGCGGCGTTGAAGAGGGCGCCGTACTTGAGGTAGAACTGCTGATTGTATATCGCTGTCTGGAGATAGTTCCAATAGGTGCGGAGCTGGCCTGACTGGTCAGAGCCCACATTCTCGATGAATGCCTTGAGCATGTCTGAGGAGAAGTTGCCGGACTCGTCGAGGAATACCGGATTCTGCGCCATTACAGGTGAGATTGACTCGCCTGACACAAGGTCCACCATCTCATCCTCGCCCACGGTGATGCCCGCGGCCTTGGCATTCTTGACAAACATATACTTGTCGAGGAGGCCCTGCCATGCTGTATTTCTGATCTGCTTCTGGGTCTGCTCGTTCTGTGCTGAAGAGCCTGAAAGCATCTCGTTGATCTGGGTGTATCTGTCCACTTCCTCCTGGAAATCAGTGTAGGAAATGCTCTTGCCGGCAATCTGGCCTACATCGTACTTCGATGACATTGAATTCAATGCAGACTCGAGAGTGCTCGGGTCAATGATAAATGACAGAAGGGCCAGCGCGATGATGATTGATATCACGAGGCCGAACTTAACGCGTATTTTTTCAAGTACCGCCATTTTATAGCTTTATTTTAAAATTTTCCAATAGGGCTGCGAATTTAACTATTTTTTTGGAAATGGACCAATAAAATTCACAGAATCAATAATTACTGCCGTAGTATCACGCTCCACCACCACGAAGTTGTTGAATGGCTTGAAAAGCTTAGAGTTGCGCATGCGGTCGTCGGAGCGCATTCCGTAGCCCTGGGCAAAGGCGTCGCGGGAGTACATCTTGACATAGCAGTCAGTGTAGATTTCCTTTTTGCCGCTGTCCCAGAATATGGTATCGGTCTCCATCGTCTCCTGCTTGATGACATTGTGCAGGATTACGTTGCCGTAGGCCTTCCAGACTTCGTCGCCGGAAGAAGGCACGACATGCTCCGCCTCGTCGGCTATTATCACCGACTCGAGCAGCCCTTCATCCGTGTAGCTGAAGACTGATATGCCTTTCGGAAAGTAGTCCCTGCCGCTGCCGTCCCTGCTGTAGCGCTCCATCACCCCGGCTTCGAGACGCATCTCCATCTCGCCGTTCTTGCTCTGCACGGCGAAGACATTGTCCACCCTCTGCACCGGAGTCTCGTCGAGATTGAGCTTCTCGGCCTCGCCGAGCGACTTGCCGCAGGAAACGAAAGTACTGGCAACCACGGCGGTGATTGCCAGTACATCTATGATATTCGGCTTATTGCTCAAACCTACTTGGTGGTGCGCACGGTCGTGGTGGCCCTCATGCCGCCGCATACGACGGTGTAGGACTGGCCGTTGGTGATGTCGTACATGAACGCCTCGGCTGCCTGAGGGAAGTAGGCGCTGTATGACCTGATGTGCTCGGAAGCGGCGTCAGCAAGTGAAGGGTCGGCGTTCTTGGCCTTGTTCATATAGTCGCAGGCTACCCAGAACGGTGCACGGCTGGAGATTTCGTCGCCGCCGCAGCGGGTGGAAGCCCAGATGGTGCCCATCAGGAAGTATGCCTTGCCGGCGAGCTCCTCGGAGTTGGAAGCAACCTTGCTTGCGAGCTCCACGGCCTTGGAGTTGAGTCCGCTCTTGAAGCAGAATGTGGCAAGCTCGTAGGTCCAGTCGATGTCGGTCTTGGCATCTGAATCCTCGCTTGCGATAGCCTCTTCCATATACATGATGGCCTCATTGGTGTCACCCTTTGCTGAGTGAAGCTTGAAGAGGTAGTATGCGGAGTTGGCTGAAGGGGCGAGCTTGTTCATCGTGGTGACGGCCTTGAGGAAGAGGTCGTTGCCGGTGCAGTCCTCGGCGAGGCTCATGGTCCTTACGATGCTGGTCGCGAGATCGAGGTTGTCAGGATCTGCGTCATAGCGCGGAGTGTAGATGCTGACAAGGTGGTCGCAGCTCGCTACCTTGCTGGCAGCGAAGAGGTTGCCCATATCGCTCTTGACATTGTTGTTCTGCTCTCCCTCGATGTCGTTCCTTACCGGAGCCTTCTCTACATACTCGCCGTTGCGCTGGTAGATGTTGATGACCTGCTCAGCGTCGAGAGCGCCTGACTGGTAGAGGTCGATGGCCGCCTGGAGGTCGAAGAGGAATATCTGGACCTTGGTCTGCTCCTTGTTGCTGGCGATGATGCCCTCATATCCGTCATAGAGCTTCTGCGGGTCTGACTTGATATAGTTGGACATGTCGAGGCCCTTGTTGTTGAGGGCGGTCACGGCATACTTTGGATAGTACTGCGCGCGGGTGTCGTGCAGAGTGAGGAGGGAGTCCACGAGGGCGTTCCTGTACTGCGCGTTGGCAGCGTTCTTGGAGATAAGTCTGCGCAGGAGCGAAGTACCGTCGATGAGCATATTCTGGCTGGCGGTAGCAGGGCAGAGTTTGTAGGCCATTCTCCAGTTAGGAATAGCCTCGTCGTAAGCCTTCTGCTTGTAGTATTCTTTGTAATAGGACATGTACTTGATACATTCAGCACTGTCCGCGCCCCATTTTCCCTGGGCGAAAACATCCTGGCCGCACATCAGCAGTGCGGCTGCAGATACGATAGCAAGTGTTATTCTTTTCATTATAGCAAGTTGATTTGATTTATTCGTAATGTGGTTGCTGGAACCAGATGTCAAAGATGTTCACCCCGATGGAGAAGTTGAAGTATCGCTCGCGGATCATTCCGTCGGAGAGCGACCCCCTCTGCCCCAGCTCCACGCCGAGAGTGAGCCCGTTGTACCATCTGTAAATAGGGAGCGTCACGCCGAGAGTGATGCCCGTGGACGCTATCTGCTTGCCGTTCAGGAGGAAATTCTCCTTTTTGTAATATGCTCCGGCGCGGTAGGTGACATTGTTGAAGTAGTAACGGATGTCATTCCTGTTAGGCACCAGTTCGAATCCAAGCCTGTACGCCTCTGAAAGCGAGGTGGCGAAAGGCGAAGACGAGGTGGTGAATCCGCTGATGTTCTCAATGCCGGAGTTTCTCCAGTCGGATCTGGTGTAGTCGAAGGCTACCATCCACTTGTCGCCGTAGCGGAGCGAGAATCCCGCCCCAATCTCGGAGGCCAGCCTGATGTTGCGGCTGTTGCCGAGGGTATCGGACTTGTGGTAGAGGGTATCTACGGCCGCCGAGCTTCCGGAGAGCGCGAGCTCTTCATAATAGCCCTTCATCGTGGCTCCGGTGGAGTAGGTGGCACCCAGGACAAGCTTGAGCTTGGAGCCGAGGCGCTGCTCGTACTGGAGTCCGAACTTGCCTCCTATCGCATTGGCCTGCAGGGATGTGGTGCTGGCTATGCTGTTGTAGGAGTTGTCCGTGAGGGAGGTGGAGAAGCTCTTGCTGAGGTTGCCGAAATAGTAGTCGAACTCGGCGCCCAGGGAAAGCCTGTCCCAAAGGGTAATGCCGGCCGCAGTGAAGAACTTGTAGATGCTTCCGCTGCCTGAGGCGCTGTAGGAGATGTTGCCCGTCCTGCCTATCACGTCAGGGTCGGTGTAGTTGTATGAGTATCCGAATCCCGTGTCGCTGTATGGCGAGATGCCGAGCATCATCGCGGAGGTGTTCCAGAGCGGAAAGGAAATCGCGCAGTCGTTGATGTTGAATACATTGTTGACTGACCTGACCCCGTCCTGCGTGAAGATCTTGTTGTCGCCATAGAGGGAGAAGTCGGCCATGAATGCAAGGGAATCCCTCGCGGTGACGGCAGCCGGATTCATTATGTTGATGAACCTGTTGCTCCTCGTGGCCACACCTACTCCGCCCATAGTCCTGTTGTAGGCAGTGCCCTGACGGCTGAGGTCCCCCACTCCGAAGATGGAATAGGGAGAATAACCGCTGTTTGCCTGCCCTTGCGCGGCAAAGGAAACACACAGCAGCAGAGCCGAAAGCGACAGAAGCCTATTTGATATTCTTGCTGACATAATCTTCTGTAATAATGGCCAAGCCCATCAGTTCAAGATTGCAAACCACAAAGATGGAATTTTTCATTTTCTTGGCAAAATAAATTGCATCTCCACCCGTAAAAATCACAATGTTGTCCTGACGGGACCTGATGTAGCCCTCTATTTCAAACATTATGCCTAAAACAACCCCCGCCTCTATCGAGGACACGACAGAACCCCCTTCAGGGGCTATCTTGTCGGGGGTGTCGACGAGCGGAAGATTCTTGGAATAACGGTTGAGAGCCTTGAATCTGGTACGGCATCCCGGGGAAATGTTGCCGCCGAGATAACGGCCGTCCGCCCCCAGGAAATCTATGGTCAGAGTGGTTCCGAAGTCGAATACGGTGCAGTCCTTGCCCTTGAAGAGGAACCTTGCGGCCACGAGCCCGGCAGCCCTGTCGCAGGAGAGGTACTCCGGGAAATCGTTCTTCAGAAGGTAGTGAGTGTGGTTGCGGTCGAGGATTATCAGATGGGAGCACTCCTTGCGCAGGATGGCCTCCTCCTCGGGCAGCACGCCGGACACCGATGCGATGGTGAGCACTTCCGGCTTGTCCTTTTCGGTTAGGCTCAGAAGATAGTCGAGCATCTTCTCCCCCTGATAACGGAAAGTCTTTCCGATGGTCGTACCATCGGACCAGGCCGCCTTGAGCGCGGTGTTTCCCGTTATTACCAAAAGATTTGCCATAAGTGCAAAGCCTGCAAATTTAATGATTATTTCTGAATACCTGTCAACTGAGGGTATTCAAAATCTTGAAGGCCGCTGCGAGCGAATGCACGCTGCGGGCGACAATCTTGAGTTTGCCATCGCTCTGCTTCATTTCCACCCTGCCCTGCATGTCACCGAGACGCGTGAGAACCTTCTCGAAAACAGGGGATTTGTAGTAGCCTGACATCTGGTTCGCCACGAAGAACGCTATCAATATTCCGTTCTTGATGATTACCTTCTCAAATCCGAGGGCGGCGCCGCGGTTGCGTATCTTCACCACGAGGAAGAGGTTCTGCAGCTCCTCCGGGAGGGCGCCGAAACGGTCTTCGAGCCGCTTGGCGTAATTGTCTATCTCCTTGTCGGAGGACATCGAGTCGATGTCGCGGTAAATCCTTATCTTTTCGGCGGTTATGCTTATGTATTCATCCGGGATGAGCGCCGGCTGGTCGGTCTCTATCGTGCACTCGGTGACGAATGCGCTCCGCTCGCCGCGCACATCGATGCCGGTCTCCACTCCGAGTTCGTCCATCGCCTCGGCAAGGATTTTCTGATAGGTCTCGAAGCCCATCTCGGTGATGAATCCGCTCTGCTCCGCGCCGAGCAGGTTGCCGGCTCCGCGGATGTCGAGGTCCTGCATCGCTATGTTGAAGCCGCTTCCGAGGTCGGAGAACTCCTCTATCGCCTTGAGGCGGCGGCGCGCATCGTCGGTGATGCTGACGAGCGGCGGCACTATCAGGTAGCAGAATGCCTTCTTGTTGGAGCGCCCTACCCTGCCCCGCAGCTGGTGCAAGTCGCTGAGACCGAAGTTCTGCGCCTGGTTGATGATGATGGTGTTGGCGTTGGGGATGTCGAGGCCGTTCTCTATAATGGTGGTACAGAGCAGCATATCGTAGTCCCCGCGCATAAAGTCCAGCATTATGTTCTCCAGCTTCCCGGCTTCCATCTGTCCGTGCGCCACGCAGATCTTCATATCCGGCACGAGTCGGTGGAGTATCTCGTATATCGACTGGAGCTCCTCGACCTTGTTGTGGAGGAAGAAAAGCTGTCCGCCGCGGTTGAGCTCGTAGTTGATGATGCTGCGTATCTCCTTCTCGTCGAAAAGTATGATTTCGGTCTGCACCGGTATCCTGTTTGGCGGCGGGGTGTTGATGATGCTGAGATCCCTCGCGCCGAGCAGGGAGAACTGCAGCGTCCTCGGGATAGGGGTTGCGGTGAGGGTGAGGGTATCAACGGAGGTCTTAATCTCGCGGAGCTTCTCCTTGGCGGAGACTCCGAACTTCTGCTCCTCGTCTATTATAAGCAGGCCCAAGTCCTTGAACTCGAACTCCTTGCCGAGTATCTTGTGGGTGCCTATCAGCACATCAATCTGCCCTGCGGCGAGGCGGCGCTTGATGTCGGCAATCTCCTTGGCGCTGCGCAGGCGGCTCACATAATCTATATTGCACGGCAGATTCTGCAGGCGCTGCTTGAAGGTGTTGTAGTGCTGGAGTGAAAGGATGGTGGTAGGCACGAGCACCGCCACCTGCTTGCTGTCCGCCACTGCCTTGAAGGCAGCGCGGATGGCGATTTCAGTCTTTCCGAAACCCACGTCGCCGCAGACGAGCCTGTCCATCGGGCAGTCGTCCTCCATATCGCGCTTGACGGCGGAGGTCGCAAGTTCCTGATCCGGAGTATCTTCGTACATAAACGAAGACTCGAGCTCCTGCTGGAGGTAGGTGTCGGCGGAGAAGGCGAAACCCTTGGAGGCGCGCCGCTTGGCATACAGCTGGATGAGCTGCTTCGCTATGTCCTTGACCTTGGACTTGGCGCTGGTCTTGAGCGCTCCCCAGGTCTTGGAGCCAAGCTTGTTGATGCGCGGCGGCTCCCCGTCCCGCGAGCGGAAACGGGAGATTTTGTTGAGCGAATGCACAGACACGAAGACCACGTCCCCGTCCTTGTAGGTGATTTTGACCACCTCGCGCATTCTGCCCTTGTCGTCCCGCATCCTGACCAGGCCGCCGAACACGCCGACTCCGTGGTCTATATGCACTACATAATCCCCTATGTTGAAGGAATTGAGGTCGTTGATGGTAAGCTGCTCGCTCTTCTCCACGCTGCGGCGCAGGCTGACCCTCTGGAAGCGGTCGAAGATTTCGTGGTCGGTGTAGCAGCAGACTTTGTTCTCATTGTCTATGAATCCGTTATGTAGATTCTTGCCTTTGATGAAATCCGGGATGAGCCCGCCGTTCTGGGACAGGATGGATCTGATTCGCTCGAGCTGGGACTCCTTGTCGCCGTAAATCTGGACCTTGTACCCGTTCTCGATGCGGCTGCGGATGTCCTCGGTGAGGAGTTCGAAGTTCTTGTTGAACGAAGGCTGCGGGCTTATGCTGAACTGTATATAGTCCTCTGTCTGAGAGGATAGGGGAGTGTCGATGAATACCCGGCGGAAACGGGAGGTAAGCGGGAAAAATTCTTCCTTGGAATACATGTCGGAAGAATCGAGCCAGAGCACGCTGTCCGGCGGCAGTATGTCGAGCACGCTCTGCCCGCCGGACGCTTCGGATGCCAGCGCATCGGAAACTATCTCCGCACGCTCCACCTCGGCCAGGGAGAGCTGCGTGTTGCAGTTGAAGGTGTTGATTTTCTCTACCTCATTGCCCCAGAACGAGATACGGTACGGGTGGTTGTATGAGTAGGAGAATATGTCCACGAGTGAACCCCTTATGGCGTACTGCCCGGGCGCTGAGACGAAATCCACCCGTTCGAAGCCCTTGGAAGAGAGTATCTCGACAATCTTCTCATGGGAAATCTCGTCGCCCTTGGCGATGCTGAGCAGCGAATCGGAGATGGCGGGGAGGGCAGGGACGAGTTCCTTTACCGCCTCGGGGTAGGAAACTATTATTCTAAGGCTGTCGCCGTCCTTTGAGAGAATCTTGCCTATCGCAGCGGTCCTCTGGACGGCGAGGGAAGATTTGTAGTTGCTCCGCTCCACGCTCTTGCCCGACTCAGGGAGGAAGAACACGCAGTCCCCGTCGATGAAACTGTAGAGGTCGGAGCTGCAATATTCAGCTGCCTCCTTGTTTGGAAGCAGAATAAAATGCGTAGCTTTGTCCGCTACGGAGGAGAGCACAACCCAGCGCGCGGACAGGAAAAGCCCGCGGCAATAGATATTTTTCCTGCCCGATTTCAGGCTCACCCTGAGTTTTTCGCAGGAATTTGAACTTATCAACATCGAGTGCCGTTTTGCTGTTGAAAAGCTGTTGATAACCCTGTTGATAACTCCCCGCCGCAGTGTTGAAATCTTCCGTCCGAAAGTTGTCAACAGCCTGCGACACAGTATTTCAACAAGCTTTTCAACTTTTTTACTTCTATCTAAAAATTTGATAGTCAGAGCCTTGATGTAGTTATCAACAATATTAACAAGGAATAATAATCATCAAATTATATAAATAAAAGAACTATATTTGTATCCTGTATTGATTATTCGAGATGTCAGACTTCGACCCGCACAATACAAGTGAAGGCAAAGATAAGGATTTAGAAGGAATTATCAGGCCTCACGAACTGGAAGATTTTACCGGACAGGGTGAAATCGTGTCCAATCTGCGGGTGTACATCAAGGCGGCGAAGATGAGAGGGGAGTCACTGGACCATACCTTGTTCCACGGCCCTCCGGGACTCGGCAAGACCACCCTCGCACACATCATCGCCAACGAGATGGGGGTCAACATCAAGATTACTTCCGGTCCGGTGCTCGACCGCCCGGGAGACCTCGCCGGCCTGCTGACTTCGCTCGACACCGGTGACGTGCTCTTTATAGACGAGATACACAGGCTCTCTCCGGAGGTGGAGGAATATCTCTACTCCGCGATGGAGGACTTCGTGATTGACATAATGATAGACAAGGGGCCGGGCGCAAGGTCCGTGAGGATTTCCCTCAATCCGTTCACCCTCGTCGGAGCCACAACCCGAGCCGGACTGCTTACCGCTCCGCTCAGGGCGCGCTTCGGCATCAACTGCGGGCTGGAGTACTACGACACCGCTGACCTGGTGCGCATCGTAAGGCGCAGCGCCGGCATCCTCAAGGTTGACATCGAGGACGAGGCGGCCACCGAGATAGCGCTCCGCAGCCGCGGCACGCCGCGTATAGCCAACTCTCTGCTTCGCAGGGTCAGGGACTTCGCGCAGGTCGAGGGAGACGGACACATTGACCTCGGAATTGCTAAATTTGCGCTCGACAAGCTCAAGATAGACACCCGCGGACTGGATTCCGTGGACAACAAGATACTCCGCACCATCATCAGCACCTTCAAGGGAGGGCCGGTGGGTGCCAATACGATAGCCACCGCGATAGGGGAGGACCAGGGTACATACGAGGAGGTTTACGAGCCTTTCCTCATCAAGGAAGGCTTCATAGTGCGCACCCAGAGGGGCAGAATCGCTACCGACCTTTCGTACCGCCACCTCGGGCTGGAGCGCGCGGCTGACAGTGATGTGAACGCTACATTATTTTGATATAGATAACAATATACTATAATTACAATGTCTGACAAGTTAATTTCCAAAATTCCGGAAGGACCTCTCGAAAGCAAGTGGACCAAGCGTAAGTCTGAAATCCATCTCGTGAGTCCCAACAACAAGAGAAAGCTTGAAATCATTGTGGTAGGTACCGGACTCGGCGGTGCATCTGCAGCTGCTTCCCTCGGTGAACTCGGCTACAATGTCAAGATCTTCTGCATCAGCGACTCGCCTCGCCGCGCGCACTCCATCGCAGCGCAGGGAGGTATAAACGCCGCCAAGAACTACCAGAACGACAATGACTCCATCTACCGTCTGTTCTACGACACCATCAAGGGAGGTGACTACCGCAGCCGCGAGGCCAACGTCTATCGTCTGGCCGAGGTCAGCGCATCCATCATCGACCAGTGCGTGGCCCAGGGCATTCCGTTCGCCCGCGAATACGGCGGATACCTTGCCAACCGCTCCTTCGGCGGCGTGCAGGTAAGCCGTACATTCTATGCCCGCGGACAAACCGGACAGCAGCTCCTCCTCGGCGCATATGCTTCTCTGAATAAAGAGATTGCAGCTGGTACCGTCAAGTCATATCCCCGTCACGAGATGCTTGACCTCGTCATCGTCAACGGCCAGGCCAAGGGTATCATCGCCCGCAACCTCGTGACCGGACAGCTCGAAAGGTTCGGAGCCCACGCAGTCGTTATCGCCACCGGCGGTTATGGAAACACCTACTTCCTTTCCACCAACGCGATGAACAGCAACGGTTCAGCGGCTCTGCAGTGCTACAAGAAGGGCGCTTATTTCGCAAACCCTTGCTTCGCGCAGATTCACCCTACCTGCATCCCTGTACACGGCGACCAGCAGTGCAAGCTAACCCTTATGAGTGAGTCCCTGCGTAACGACGGCCGCATCTGGGTGCCTAAGAAGATGGAAGACGTGCTCAAGCTCCGCAAGGGCGAAATCAAGCCTTCACAGATAGCTGAAGAGGACCGCGACTACTATCTCGAGCGCCGCTATCCTGCATTCGGAAACCTCGTGCCTCGTGATGTGGCTTCACGCGCAGCCAAGGAGAGATGCGACGCCGGCTACGGTGTCAACGAGACCGGAAAGGCAGTCTTCCTCGACTTCGCCGACGCTATCCAGCGCCTCGGCCACAAGAGGGTAGCCGAGCGCTACGGCAACCTCTTCGATATGTATGAGAAGATTACCGCTTCTTCACCTTGGAAGGAGCCTATGATGATATATCCTGCCATCCACTACACGATGGGCGGTATCTGGGTTGACTACGACCTCCAGACCACCATCCCTGGCCTCTACGCCATCGGAGAAGCCAACTTCTCTGACCACGGCGGAAACCGCCTCGGCGCTTCAGCCCTTATGCAGGGTCTTGCTGACGGATATTTCATCCTGCCTGTCACCATCGGTGACTATCTCTCCAAGAAGTTCGCGGAGCCTAAGACCGATGTCAACACCAAGGAGTTCATCGATGCAGAGAAGGCCGTACAGGCCCGTATAGATAAGCTTTTCGCCATCAACGGCACCGAGACCGTGGATTCCATCCACAAGAAGCTTGGCCACATCATGTGGGAGTATGTCGGAATGGCACGCGACGAGGAAGGCCTCAAGAAAGCAATCAAGGAAATCGGCGAGCTCAAGAAGAGCTTCTATGAGAACGTAAAGGTCCCAGGAAGCCAGTATGAGTTCAACCAGGAGCTTGAGAAGGCGCTCCGTCTCGAAGACTTCTTCGAAATCGGAGAGCTTATGGCGCGCGACGCTCTCAACCGCCGCGAGTCCTGCGGTGGTCACTTCCGCGTGGAGAGCCAGACCGAAGAGGGCGAGGCCAAGCGCGATGACGAGCACTATATGTATGTAGCCGCTTGGGAGTACAAGGGCGAAGGTGTTGAGCCTGAGCTCCATAAGGAACCTCTCAGGTACGAGTTTATCAAGGTTGCGACACGAAACTACAAAGACTAAGATGGAATTCAATTTAAAGATATGGCGTCAGAAGAACGCCAAGGCCAAAGGCCA
>CAVAID010000047.1:0-16235 GCA_963588685.1 bacterium | reverse complement strand
GCGGACTTGTTAGGCAAACCAAGCATCGGCAGCAATATGCACCCGGCCCCCGAGCCTGTCGAGGGGCCAGTGTCCGAAGCCGTTCTTCATTCCGATAAAACCGTTACGACTTTTCCGTTACGATTTTATCGGAATCTGATTTTTTGTCTTATATTTGCGGAAAACCGGGAATATGAACAATCCATTTGTTACTTCAGGATACGCTGGCGAAGAATATTTCTGCGACCGTGTTGAGGAGACGGCCGATTTGAGGCTGCTCCTTACCAATGAAAACAATACCAGCCCCCGCTATAACGGGTATTCAGTCCGTTGCCTCAAAGAATAAGAATCTGACAGTTTGACTCTTCCGCCCGGCCATCGAACCCCTTTTCCGATGGCCGGGCGGTTTGTTGTATATTTACGCCCGTCTACAATTTACGTGCATGGCATATGGCGATAGAGCGCTGTCAGGAAGGGGTGCGGCTGAATGCCGACCGTCTTTAAGTCTTCGCCATTCAGCCATGTCTCTGTTCTACGGCCCTGCATGGCACTATGGGCTGAATGTGAATTGTAAGAATCGCATCGGCATTTCGACGGATCGGGCATTTCGACAAGCTCAATGACCGTCGGTCCCCTAGCCAGTTGCTGCGGTACCGAGCCTGTCGAGGGCCGAAGCATCGTTGGAGAAAAATGTAGCGCAAGCCGCAAAAGTCATTTGAAAAAGTGCGATAAAATGATGAAAAGTCGTTGGAAAAAGTGTATATTCGCGGCATGGAAAGAAAGGTTGAAGTCGCTCTGTCAGAGTGGAAAAACAGGTCTGGACACAAGCCGTTAGTGATAATGGGCATCCGCCAATGCGGAAAAACGTTCATTGCGCAACGGTTTGCCGAAGCAAACTACAGGTATGTCGTGTATATGAACTTCATCAAAGAGCCTGAGCGAATCAAGGCCTTTACCGGCTCTAAAGCCGTGGACGATATCCTGCTCAATCTGTCCGCCCAGATACGGGGAGTGAAGTTCGTGCCTGGCGAGACCTGTATCATCCTTGATGAGATTCAGGAATGTCCGGAGGCCAGGACGGCACTCAAATTCTTCAAGGAGGACGGCCGCTTCGATGTGATTGCAACCGGCTCTCTGCTTGGAGTCCAGGGCTATGGTGATGCACTCCGGAAGAAGCGCCGCACTCTTATTCGGAATACAGCCCCCGGAAACAACTCCGTCCCTGTCGGCGGCGAGGATATAATCGAAATGTATCCGCTTGACTTCGAGGAGTTTCTCTGGGCTAACGGAATCAGCGCCGATGTCATCGAGGCGCTTAGGAAGTTCTATCGGGAAGAGAGCCCCGTTCCGTCGGGCATACACTCGGCGCTCAACAGATACCTCAATCTCTATATCGCGATAGGCGGACTCCCTGCTCCAATCAATGTCTTTCTCGACACCAACAACCTGAACGCGGTGAGCGATGAATACAAAAGCATTCTGAAAGAATACCGCGATGACATGGTCAAATACGCGCCCGATAAGGACAAACCTCATATTAGGGAATGTTTCAATTCCATCCCGAAGCAGCTGGCCAAAGAGAATAAAAAATTCCAGTACAGCAAAATCAAGTCCGGGGGGCGGAGCGAGACTTATCTGGGCTCGCTCCAATGGCTGGAAGATGCCGGAATAATATGTCGCTGCTACAATACCGACATCACCGGCCTGCCTATGGAGGGTAATGCCAGGGATAATGTGTTCAAGGTGTACGCCGCCGATATCGGAATTTTGGTCGAAATGCTGGGCAAGGGCGTCAGAGCAGATATCCTGCAGGGGAATCTGGGCGGATTCAAGGGCGCAATTTACGAGAATCTGATGGCGGACACTCTCCATAAGAAACAGCAGAATCTATATTACTTTCAGAAAGATTCGGGGCTGGAGCTTGATTTCCTCGTCCGCATGGACGGCGAATGTGTCCCGCTTGAAGTCAAGGCCAAGTCCGCGCAGGCAAAGAGCATCCGGACCGTTCTGAATCATCCGGAAAAATACGGAGTAAAGCGGGCTATAAAGTTCGGCGACTGCAACATAGGCCGCGATGGAAATCTGCTGACTCTTCCCAATTATATGCAGTTCCTGCTTGACCTTGAGCCTGAGCAGATTGCCCTTGAGCCGGTCGATGCCGAGGCTGTCAACGCCCTGGCCAAGGAGATTCTGCAGCGCTAAGTGCCAGAGGAGTACGGTCCCGAACTTGCGGCGCTTCGACGGAGCTCAGACCGTCCGCGGTCCGAGCCTGTCGAGGGGCGACCCCATGCTTATTTTACCTCAATCCAGCGGCCGGGGACGAGGGCGGAGACGGTGTCGTCATACATCGCCTCGCAGCTGACGGCAGGGAGGTAGAAGCGGCCGCGGTAGGCGGCGGTGAGGTTGACGGTCACGGTCACGCTGCGACCCGCCGCAAGGCTGAAGAAGCTGTTGACCCTGTCATCCCTGAAATCCTGGTAGTCGATGCCTGCAGGGTAGGAGTAGTTGTCGAGGTAAATCCTGTCGTTCTGTATCTCCCAGCCTGAAGGGAACCTGTGCGAGAGGGCTATGTTGTCGATGGCGGAAGAGCCCGTATTCGTGACTGCCACTATGGCCTTGAAATTGCGCCCTGCGCTCAGCGTATCCACCTGGATTGCGCCGCCGTCCGCAGAACGGTAGGCTACCTGCATCTTGAGCCCGGAGGCCTTGGCGACCTCCTGTCCCGCTGCAGGGGTGCCGCTCGCCGCTACCACTATGTGGAGCGCGTCCTTGCCCCTGTTCTCAAGCTTGAGAGCCATCCGGCCTTTGTTCGCGCCGCTGCATACGGTCTTGGATACCAGACACTTGCCAGACTCGACAGTATAGCTCTCCGAACCGGCCTTGAGGAAAGCCCTGACGCCGCCCTCAAGCGAGCCGGCATAGCAGCTCATAGCGTAGAGCGACCAGGCCGTGGCCTGCGTGGACATAAAGCGTCCGTTGTCGTTGAGCCGCCCGGCGAGCTTGGTTGCCAGCTCCATAGCCTCGGTGCTCTTGCCCAGTATCATATTGACCTTGAGCGCGATGGCGAGGTTGCGGTCCTCGCTGCCGAATGCCGCGTATTGCTTGTCCGGGTCGTCGGCGTAAGGCAGGCCTGATATCAGGCTCTCCGCCACTGACTTCTTGCCGTCGATGGCATAGGCCGCGGCAAGCAGCCATATCGAGCTGTTCTGCAGCTTCTTGACCTCGTCGCGAAGATTGTTCATCGCGCTGCGCTGAGGCTTGCCCGCCGCCGCGAGCGCATAGAGCCCGTAGGCCCTGGTGAAGCCGTTCACTGACTTGGAAGCGACTATGTTGTTTGATATGTACCTGATCAGCCTGGACTTGAGATCGGCGTTGACGGCATAGCCCTTGCCTGAAGCCTCCTGCAGGAAGTGCAGGGCATAGACTGTGCCGAAAGTCGATGTCTCGCTGTAGGTCCCCGGCCAGTAGGAGAGGGAGCCGTCGGACCTGAGGAAGCTGGAGAGCCGCTTGACGGCCGCGCTCACATTGAGCTCGCAGGCCTTGAGCTGCGCCTCGCTGCAGTCCTCGAGGCTTCCCAGATAGAGTTGAGGGAAGGCCGCTGAAATGGTCTGCTCCACACAGCCGTAAGGATATTCAAGCAGATATGAGAGCCTCTTGCCGAGGTTTACCGGAGGTATTGAGGAGAACTCCACGCTCAGGGCATTGCTCCCGTTTATGCCGAAGAGCTCCGCATCGAGGTCTTTGGACTCGCCTGCCGCGAGGGAGAATACCGTAGTCCTCGTCTCCTGCGGGTTAGGGTTCACCACATCGATTTCCACGCTGCCCGTGGACTTGTCGCCCGAGCTCTTCGCCGTGGCGGTGAAGCTGCCCACTCCTATTTCGTCGCCGACCTCGACGTCGAAGTAGGCGAGCTGGCTCTCAGCCTTGTCGGAGCGCAGATTCTGGCTGGAAGCCCCGCTGAGAGTGAGCGGCCCCGAAGCGGAAGCGCTCACGGAAATGTTGCCGACCCCGTCATTGAGAGTGATGACGCTCACCGGCACGCTGAGCTTCTCGCCGGTGCTGAGGGTGCGCGGCAGAGTGATCTGGGCCATCAGCGGCTTGCTGACGGTCACATCCTTGTCCGTGCTGCCCTGCGCCCTGCCGTCGGTCGCGATGACCATAGCCCTGAGCTTGCCGATGTATTGAGGCACATCCACCTTGAGCTGCGCCGTCTTGCCCTTGCCGAGCTCGAAAGGCCCGAGGTAGCGCACCACAGGAGTGAAGCGGCTGGCCTGCTGAGGCTTGACTATGCCCGAACCCTCGTCGGAGCCGCCGATGGCGAAGAGCTTCTCGATCTGACCGCCGTAGGCCCCGATGACCTTGTCATAGGAGTCCCAGGTGCGCACGCGCAGCGACTGCTTGGCATAGAGCGACTTCCACGCGTCAGGAGTCTTGTAGCCCGTGAGCGAGAGCAGCCCCTCGTCCACGAGGGCCACCACATAGCTCATCGCCCTGCCGTCCTTCTCCCTGACGGAGAATTTGAGCTCGGACTCGGGGCGAACCTGATCCGCAATCACGATTTCCGGATGCAGGTGCGAAGTCTCGTCCTCCACATTGATGTTGGCTATGCCGTAGAGGCGGATCGGAGCGTCGTTGGCCACATTGCCGTGCGGCTGTATGAGGGAAATGTTTACATACACGTTAGGCGCCATCTCGCCCGTGACCGGAATGCTGATGCGGGTGCTTCCGGCGTGGCAGGCCACGCGGCGCGTGCCGAGAATGCGTCCGCCCTTCTCCACGGACACGAGGGCAAGCGAGCCCTCCGATGACGGGATGGTAATGCCGGCGGTCTCGCCGACAGAGTATTTCTCCTTGTCAGTAAGCATGTTGAGCTTGGTTGCCCCGTCTGATACGCCGCTTGCCGTGCGGGAGTCGCTGACCTCGCAGAGCAGGGTCGCGCTGTGTCCTCCCTTAGGGTCGCTGACCCTGATTACATACGGCCCGGAAGGCACCGATTCCGGCCAGTCGTAGCTGAATTTGCCCTTGCCCGCGCTCGTGGAGAGGGTGGTGCTGTAAACCTTCTCTCCCGCCTCGCCGGAACTGTAGTCGGCGGAATAGCTGCTCGCGTTCCACCACCAGCTCCAGCTGACATGCCAGATTTCGGCCTGGAGTCCGGCGACGCTCACTCCCTTGCCTTCGGCGTCCAGGGTCACGACCTCTATGTCGTGGGATTTGCCTGCGCGGAGGGACTCGTTGCCCCATTCATCCTTGTCCATCGCAGTGCGCAGCCCGACATAGCTGTCGAACGGCGACATCTTCGTCTCGGTGTAGCCGGTGCTGAATCCGCCGCCCGGCTCGTATGCCTTGAGCTCGAAGAGAGCGTTGAGCATTCCCGGCGCCGTGCTGCGGTTGAGCTTGACATAGGTGTTGATGCAGGCCTTGCCCTGGGCGTCGGTGGTCAGGTCGCCGTAGTTGAGGGTCTGCTTCTCGAAGCTGCGCGCCACGTCCCTGAAACTGTAGCCCTCGTAGCCCTTGAAGGCGGCGCCGGAGGCACTCAGGGTGATGGAAGCGTTGACTTTGAGATTGCTCCCGACCGCGCCGTAGAGCCAGTCCACGCTGATTTCTCCAATGCAGTCCGTGCTCGGGGTAATGTATGATTTGTCAAATTTGAGATTGATATCCAGGTTGTTGGACTTCACCGTCTCGACCTTGAGGCCCTTGCTGAAGCTGTACGGCCCCGCCTTGACATTGACGCTCCAGCGTCCTGTCGGGGCGTCGGTGGCGGTCGTGAACGGGAAGTGACAGATGTGCGTCCTGTCGAGCTTGCAGCTCAGAGTCTGCGTTACCTGCCCGTCCGGGTTGCTGAGCTCCGCCGTGACAGGGTAGCCCTCCGGGAGCTCGACCCCGTCGCTCATCAGTATAGTGCTGACATGCAGGGTGTCGCCCGGCCTCCACACGCCTCTCTCCCCGAATATGTAGGCCTTGACCCCGCCCTCGGAGTCATCGCCGCTCACATCGAAGCTGCTGGTGGACAGCGCGTTGCCGTTGTCGAGCTTGAGGTAGGCGTACTCCTTGCCGAAAGTGGCCACCGCGAACGCGGCCTCGTCCACCGCCGGGAAGCTGACCGTGCCCTCGCCGTCGGTCTGACCCTTGGCGAGTTCGCGCTGCACGAAGCTGAAGAGCTTGACTCTCGCGCCGCTCACCGGTTTGCCGCTGAGGATGTCCATCACTGTGATGCTGTAGCCCTTGTCTCCGTGCCTTGCCACCATGGTTATATTGCTTGCGAGCAGGTCCACGCTCCTCTGCTCATAGGTCTCGTAGTTGCCGAAATAAGTGTCGCTGTCCCAGAAAGTTTCCTCCACGAGCGGCTCGCGCCCGCGGATTTCAATATGGTAGATAGCGCCCGGCTCGGGACTAATCATCTCGTCGAGGCTTAGGCCGTAGGTGCGGTAGCTGCGGATCTCCTCCGAGTCCGCCGCGCCGAGCACTATGGTCGTGTCCGTCAGGGTTTCCGCCACCCGGTAGAGGTTGTAGCGGCTCTCGTAATTGCCGAACTGCAGGAACTGCAGGATGTTGTCGCTATAGACCTTCTTGACCCTCACCTCGGCCTTGGCATAGCCCACGGAGCCGAAAAGCAGGTTGAGCTCGCCGCCTGAAGGCAGGATGGAGCCGCTGCTGAGCAGCTGTATTGCAGGCGTCTCGCCGTCCGGAGTCTCCGTGGCTTCCGATGCCGTTGCGCTCGTCGAAGCGGGGATGGAAGTGCCTGCCTCTGAAGAGATTGATATGTCGCTGCTGGCTTTGTTGCCGGAATTGTTCCCTCCGCAGGAAGTGAGCCCTGCAGCCAGGATGAGGGCCGCAAGCGTGAGTGGGCTGTAGATTTTCATAATTCTTTACTAATTTTGTCCCGATGCGCAAATATAGGAAAATACTTTGGATCGCGGCTCCGTTTCTTATATGGTATATACTCTGCCTGCCGCGAAATCTTTTCGACAGCCCTCTGTCCGCCACCCTGAGCGCCTCCGACGGCACCCTGCTCGGTGCGCGCATCTCCTCGGACGAACAGTGGCGCTTCGCCCCCGCCGACTCCGTGCCGGAAAAGTTTGCCGAGTGCATCATCACCTACGAAGACAAACGCTTCCGGCTCCATCCCGGCTTCGACCCGCTCTCCGCGGCGAGGGCCCTGGGCCAGAACATCCGCGGCGGCAGAACCGTCAGCGGCGCGAGCACCCTCACGATGCAGGTAATCCGCCTGAGCCGTCCCGACGCCCCGCGCAACCTGGCGGAAAAACTCTACGAAATCCTGCTCTCCAGCCGGCTCGAACTCCGCTGTACCAAGGACGAAATCCTGCTCCTCTACGCCTCCAACGCCCCTTTCGGGGGAAATGTAGTCGGGCTCGAAGCGGCGGCCTGGCGATATTTCGGGCGGCCTGCCGGGGAACTTTCCTGGGCCGAGAGCGCGATGCTCGCCGTACTGCCCAACTCCCCGGGAGCGATACATCCCGGACGCCGGCGCGAAGCCCTGCTGCGCAAACGCAACTTCCTGCTGGACAAGCTTGTAGATAGGGGAATAATAGATGAAGTCGAGGGCTCGCTCGCGAAGGACGAACCTCTCCCGGAGCGCCCCGTAGCGATGCCTGACGAAGCCTACCACCTGCTCGAGCGCTGCCGCCGCGAGGGAGGGGACAGGGCCTACCGCAGCACCCTGGACTATGCCCTCCAGCGCCGTCTCGGCGAAATCGCGAAGCGCCGCTTCGAGCTCTACCACACCAATCTCGTGGACAACATGGGCATACTCGTGACGGATGTCAATACCGGCGAAATAATCGGCTATTACGGGAATACACGCGGCTGTGCAGCCGGGCTGCGGGGCGCCGACGTGGACATGATACCCGCCCGCCGCTCCAGCGGAAGCACCCTCAAGCCCCTGCTCTACGCGGCTATGCTGCAGGAGGGGAGCATCCTGCCCGGCACGCTCATCCGCGACACTCCATACAACCGCAACAACTTCTCCCCGCACAACTACAGCCGCCAGTTCGACGGCGCGGTGCCGGCCCATGAGGTCATAGAGCGTTCGCTCAACGTACCTTCAGTCAGGATGTTGGAAGCCTACGGCATCGACCGTTTCCTCGGCATCCTTGACGGCATGGGCTTCAGTTCCATCGACCGCGACGCCGACCACTACGGCCTCTCGCTGGTGCTCGGCGGCGCCGAAATCACCCTGCAGAACCTCTCGGAAGCATATTACCGCATGGCGGCGAATCTCCGTGGCGGGAGCCCTCGGGCCGAGCTTGCCCACCTTGCGGATACTCCGTGCAAAACATTGCAGGCTAGTGAGATACCTCTGGGCCGCGCCGCTTCATATCTGACTTTCGAGGCCCTTGCCAAATCCAGCCGCCCGGAGGAGGAAGCCTCGTGGATGGAGTTCAGCTCCGCCCGCAAGATTGCCTGGAAGACCGGCACCAGCTGGGGCAACCGCGACGCCTGGTGCGTGGGCGTGACCCGGGACTATGTGGTCGCAGTCTGGGTGGGCAACAGCGACGGCGAGGGCCGCGCGCAGATGACGGGGGTCAGCTACGCCGCTCCGGTGATGTTCGATGTGTTCAATTACCTCCCCGCCTCGGCCTGGTTCGATATGCCGGTGGAGGATATGACAAGGGTTGAAGTGTGCCGCGAGAGCGGCAATCCTGCCGGCGAATTCTGCCCGCAGCGCGACACCATATGGGCTCCTGATGTGTCTGAGCGGCCGGAAACCTGCCGCTACCATATACTTGTCCATCTCGACCCCGAGGGCATCTGGCAGGTCAACAGCAACTGCTGCCCTCCGTCGCAGATGCGCAGCGAGGTCCGCTTCGTCCTGCCTCCGTCGCAGGAGTGGTACTATATGAAGAAGCATCTGGACTACAGGCAGCTGCCCCCCAAGCACCCGGACTGGGACGCCGGCTCGCAGGAGCAGTCCCCGATAGACATTATCTACCCGCAGAGCGGCATAACCATAGTCGTCACGCGCGGCCTGGACGGCAGCAGGAAGGGAGCGGTGTTCCGCGCGGCGCACGCCTCAGAGGGCGCCGAGATATGGTGGCACCTTGACGATGAGATACTCGGCAAGACTTCAGGGGTGCACGAGATGATGGTCGCGCCCGAGCCGGGGCGGCATCTGCTCACCCTCGTGGACGGCGACGGCGCAAGCGCCAGCGTGGTGTTCAATTCCCGCTGATAACCACCGGATTGACTTCGGACTCCGTTTCCTCGGGCTCGTTGAACGGCTCCAGGAACGGGTTGTGCGTCCGCTCGTGGCCTATGGTCGTGTTCGGGCCGTGTCCCGGGCATACCTGAGTCCCCGGGTCGAGCAGGATGAGCTTTTCCATTATCGAACGGATTTCGTCATCGTATTCCCCGTATTTGAAGTCGGTGCGCCCGATTGCTCCCGCGAAGAGGGTGTCGCCGCTGAAGAGCACCCCGTCCTCCCGGTCCAGGAAGCATACTCCGCCGGGGGTGTGGCCCGGAGTTGCGATGACCTCGAACCGTATTCCCGCCGCTTCTACGGCCTCTCCGTCTGAGATGTCGGTGCATTTGAAACTGCAGTCCGGCGCCTTCATCCTGAACCGCGCGGCCATTTCCCCGTCATATTCCAGCACCGCCTTCTCGGCAGGGTGCATATAGACCGGGATGCCGTACAGCTCCTGCAGTCTCTTCACCCCGAAGATGTGGTCCGGGTGCGCGTGGGTGAGCAGTACCGCCTCCGGCTTGAGGCCGTGTTCCTGCAGTGCGGAGAGGAATTCCTTCTCCTCTTCCGGCTCATAGAATCCCGGGTCCACCGCCACGCAGCGCCCCTCTTCCCGCCAGGCAATCGCCGCCCTTTCCTGGAAGAGGTTGAATGAGAATTGGAGTATGTTCAGCATTTCTTTTTAAGATTATCGGTCAAAAGTACGAAAATGTTTGTTAAATTTGTACTCATGCATATAGGAATAGCGGGAAACATAGGCAGCGGCAAGACCACCCTCACGAGGATGCTTGCCGCCCATTACGGCTGGACTCCTAAATATGAGTCAGTTACACACAACCCTTATCTTGAGGACTACTACAGGGACATTCCCCGCTGGTCCTACAACCTCGAGACCTACTTCCTCGCGCAGCGCTTCCGCGACCTGCTCGAGATTTCCAAGTCCGACGAGGTAATCATCCAGGACCGCACCATCCTCGAGGGCGTGCACATCTTCGTGACCAACAACCTCGAGATGGGCAATCTTTCGCAGCGCGACTATGACACCTATATGCAGATTTTCGACCTGATGATGTCGATGGTCAACCCTCCCGACCTGCTCATCTACCTAAAGTGCTCCGTGCCGCACCTCGTCGCGCAGATACAGAAGCGCGGGCGCGACTACGAGCAGAGCATGAGCCTCGACTACCTCACCGGACTCAACGAGAAGTATGACAAATGGATAGACGGCTACCGTGACAGCCTGCTCGTGATTGACGCCGACAAGCTCGATTTCGAGAACAGGCCCGAGGATTTCGAGGCGGTGACGGACAAGATTGACTCCCGACTCTACGGACTGTTCAAATAATTGCCAATAATTGCTAACTTTGCAGTTTGATAATATTTTAAGTATATGCATATCGCGATTGCAGGAAATATAGGCAGCGGCAAGACCACCCTCACCAGGATGCTCGCCGCGCATTACGGCTGGACCCCTAAGTTCGAGTCGGTTGATTTTAACCCGTATCTTGCTGATTTCTACGAAGATATGGAGAGGTGGGCGTTCAACCTCCAGATTTATTTCCTCAACAAACGCTTCAAGGATGTGGTCGATATCGCCAATACCGACGCCGTCATCGTGCAGGACCGCACCATCTATGAGGATGCGCGCATCTTCGCCCCGAACCTTCACGACATGGGGCTGATGAGCACCCGCGACTTCGAGAACTACTCCGACCTCTTCGACCTGATGATGTCGCTCGTGGGCGTTCCGGACCTGCTCATCTACCTTCGCTCCAGCGTGCCTGCGCTGATCGCCAAGATACAGAAGCGCGGCCGCGACTACGAGAAGAGCATCCGCATCGATTATCTCACCGGGCTCAACGAGAAGTATGAGAAATGGATAAAGGACTATAACGGCAACCTGCTCGTCATCGATGCCGACAATATAGATTTCGCGAGCGAACCTTCAGATTTCGAGAAGGTTACGGACATGATAGATGCCCAGCTCTACGGCCTCTTTTCCCCGACACCCGCAGGTGAATAAAAATTCATTATTATGATAGACCCCAAAAGACCTACAATCATTGACTTCGTAGAGAAGTACACCCGTCAGTACGCATCTTCGACCTTCCTTCGCGAGAAGGTGGACGGAGAGTGGACGGAGACCACTTTCGAACAGACCCGCATCCGTGGCAGAAGGCTCGCAGCCGGATTTATGGCGCTCGGCCTCAAGAAAGGCGAGAAGGTCGCCCTCATCTCCGAGGGCCGCAACGAGTGGATTTTCAGCGAGCTCGGCATCCTCTATGCCGGCGCCGTCAATGTGCCTCTCTCATTCAAGCTGGAGTCAGACCATGACCTGCTCTTCCGCATCAACCACTCCGACTCCCGCTTCGTGATTGCATCCGAGAGCCAGATTGCCAAGGTGCGCAGGGTCATCGACCGCTGCACGGCAGTGGAGAAGGTTATCGTCATCGATGATATTGAGCTGCAGGACAATGAGATACATCTCAGCGACATATACGCCGCAGGCGACGAATTCCTCAAGGAGCACGCCTCCGGGATGGAGGAGCGCATCGCCAGCGTCGGACCGGACGACTACGCCAACATCAGCTACACCTCCGGCACCACAGCCGACCCTAAGGGCATCCTGCTCACGCATCGCAACTACACGGCAAATGTGGAGCAGTGCCGCTCGGTAGTGAAGATCGAGGAGGGCTGGACGATGCTTATCATCACCCCTCTCGACCACTGCTTCGCCCATGTGGCCGGATTCTATGTCATGATGAGCTACGGCGGGAGCATCGCCACCGTCCCTGGCGGCAAGAGCGCCGTCACCATGCTCAAGAACATCCCTATCGCGATTAAGGAAACCCGCCCTCAGGTGATGCTCTCCGTGCCTGCCATCTCCCGCAACTTCAAGAAGAATATCGAGGCCGGCATCAAGAAGCAGGGCCCTAAGGCCGAGAAGCTCTTCGACTTCGCGGTACACAATGCAATAGTCTACAACAGAGAATATTACAATGCCGGCAAGCCGTGCTGGAAGATGTGGTGGAGGAAGCCTCTCATGTCACTTTTCGACAAGCTTCTCTTCTCCAAGATCAGAGCCAACTTCGGCGGCAGGCTTCAGTTCTTCGTGGGCGGCGGCGCGCTGCTGGACATCGAGCTCCAGAGGTTCTTCTGTGCCATCGGCATGCCTATTTTCCAGGGCTACGGCCTCTCCGAGGCTACGCCTGTAATCTGCTCCAACTCTCCGGGCCACGCCCGCTTCGGCTCTTCAGGCCGTACTGTGGAGCCTATGGACATCAAGATCTGCGACGAGGAGGGCAACAGCCTCCCTGCTGGCGAGACCGGCGAGATCGTTATCCGCGGCGAGAATGTGATGGCCGGCTACTGGAAGAACCCTGAGTCCACCGCCAAGACCATCATCGACGGCTGGCTGCACACCGGAGACCGCGGCTACATCTGCAAGGACGACCACCGCTTCCTCTATGTGACCGGACGATTCAAGAGCCTTCTCATCTCCTCCGACGGCGAGAAATACTCTCCGGAGGGCTTCGAGGACAGCCTTGCCGACGGTTCCAAGTACATCGAGGCATCTGTGCTCTACAACAACCAGAGCCCATATACCGTAGTTATAGTAGTGCCTAACAAGCCGGCTCTCGCCGACGCCGTGCGCAAGCAGGGCCTCGACGCCGACAGCGAGGAGGGACGCAAGGCCCAGCTCAACATACTCCAGGGCGAGGTTGACTCCTACCGCGCAGGCGGCCGCCACGCGGGACTCTTCCCTGAGAAGTGGCTCCCTGCGGCAATCATCGTGGCCGACACTCCGTTCACGGAGCAGAACGGCATGCTCAACACCACCGCCAAGATGGTGCGCGGCAAGGTGGAGAAGTTCTACGCCGACCGCATCGAGTATGCGATGACGGCCGAGGGCAAGGCCCTGATGAACCCTAAGAATGTCGAATCCCTGAAACAATAATTTAACTAATTAATAATCAATGGAAAAGAAAAGAAATATGGTGGCCATCGTGACGATGTGCTTCATCTTCGCGATGATTTCCTTCGTCACCAATATGGCAGCTCCTTTCGGGAATATCTGGAAGAGCGATTATTCCTGGGCAAGCATGATGGGCAATATGATGAACTTCGCCGCTTACCTCTTCATGGGTATTCCGGCAGGCAAGATGCTCGTCAAGGTCGGCTATAAGAAGACCACCCTCATCGCCCTCGCCGTCGGCTTCTTCGGCATCGTCATCCAGTGGCTCTCCAGCCGTGCGTTCCTCGGAGCTTCAGCTATCTATGTATATCTGCTCGGCGCCTTCGTCTGCGGATTCTGCGTATGTATGCTCAACACCGTCGTCAACCCGATGCTCAACCTCCTCGGCGGCGGCGGCAACAAGGGCAACCAGTATGTCCAGATCGGCGGTACCCTCAACTCCCTGACCGGCACCCTTACCCCGCTTCTCGTGGGCGTGCTGATCGGTACAGTTACAGCTGATACCAAGATGAACGACGTGGCTCCTCTGCTCTTCATCGCCATGGCAGTGTTCGCCATTGCGTTCGTCATCATCTCCTTCGTCAAGATTCCTGAGCCTGCTGCAGAGAGGAAGAACGTCAAGTTCGAGCACAGCGCCTGGAAATTCCGCCACTGCGTCCTCGGCATCGTGGCCATATTCTTCTATGTCGGCATCGAGATCGGTATCCCGGCACAGCTCAACTTCTACCTCTCCGACGCTACTGACAAGGGTGCAGGCATCCTTCTCAACGGCGCCGCCATCGGAGGTGCAATCGCCGCCGTTTACTGGCTGCTTATGATGGTGGGACGCGCCTGCAGTTCAGTGATTTCCGGCAAGGTAAGCACCCGCACCCAGATTATCGCGGTGAGCTCAGTGGCCATCGTCCTCGTCCTCGCTGCCATCCTCATACCTAAGAGCGTTACCGTCTCCATGCCGGGCTACAGCGCAGCCAACGGCTTCGAGATGTTCCAGGTGCCTGCAAGCGCCCTGCTTCTCGTGCTCTGCGGTCTCTGCACCTCAGTGATGTGGGGCGGCATCTTCAACCTCTCCACCGAGGGTCTCGGCAAATATACCGAGCAGGCTTCCGGCATCTTCATGATGATGGTTGTCGGCGGCGGCATCATGCCTCTCATCCAGGACGCGCTCGCCAAGAGCCTCGGCTACATGGCCAGCTACTGGCTCGTGATCGCGATGCTCTGCTACATCCTCTACTACGCCCTCGTAGGCTGCAAAAATGTAAATAAAGATATTCCGGTTGACTAATATGGATAAGCAATATGTAGTCGGAGTCGATGTCGGCGGACAGACCTCCAAGATCGGTGTAGTCAATGCGCGCGGCGAAGTGCTCGCGCAGTCGGTTATTCGTACGGACACCTTCGGTGACGATGCGGACGCATATCTCAAGGCCCTCGCCGAGGCCATCAAGTCCTGTGTCGCGGACAGCGGCAGGAGCAGGGAAGAGATCCGCGGCGTCGGAGTCGGCGCGCCTAACGGCAACTATTATAACGGATGCATAGCTTACGCTCCGAATATCCAGTGGGCCGCGAAGGGCGTCGTAGAGTTCGCCAAGGGACTCAGCGGCTACCTCGACGGTATCCCGGTATCACTTACCAACGATGCCAATGCGGCTGCGGTGGGCGAGATGACCTACGGTGTGGCCAGGGGAATGAAGGATTTCATCATGATTACCCTCGGCACCGGTGTGGGCAGCGGTATCGTCATTGACGGCAAGGTGGTTTACGGACACGACGGCAACGCCGGCGAGCTCGGACACACCTGCGTGGTCCGTTATAACGGACGACCTTGCGGCTGCGGCAAGACCGGCTGCCTCGAGGCATACTGTTCCGCCATCGGAGTCGCCCGCACGGCACGCGAGTGGCTGGAATCCGGCAATGAGGCTTCTCTGCTCCGCGGAGTTGAGAATATTTCTTCCAAGGACATCTACGATGCCGCCAAGGAGGGAGACGCACTCGCCCTGAGGGTCTTCGACTACACCGGCCGGATACTCGGACACAGCTTCGCCGATTTCGTGGCTTTCAGCGCCCCGGAGGCCATCGTGCTCTTCGGAGGTCTCGCCAGGGCCAAGGAATTCCTCTACGGGCCGATGTGCGAGGCGATGGAAGAGAACCTGCTCAAGAACTGGAAAGGCAAGATCAAGATAATGTTCTCCCAGCTCAAGGAGTCTGATGCGGCCATCCTCGGCGCGTCCGCTCTGGCATGGGAGCTTTAATGTGGAATTGTTTTAAAATCAACTTATTAGTTAGTATGAAAATGTACAAAGTATTTGCAGCCCTCGTGATGGGTGTTGCGTGTGTTGCCTGCAACAATGCGGCTCCGGCCGAGCAGGCAGCTGAGGACGGGGAAGCGGTTCCCGCCGTTAAGAAAGCCGCCGATTACAAGCCTAGCAAGGCTCAGAAGGACTCCGTAGCGTACCTGCTCGGCATCAATTTCGGCAACTTCATGAAGAACTACGATTTCGGCAACGATCTCGACTACAATACCATCATCAAGGGTATGAAGGATTTCGTCAATGCCAAGGGCAATATGCGTGACGCTGATTTCACCAAGCAGTTCAGGATTGACCCTAACGAGATCAACAACGTCTTCAACACCTATCTCGAGCAGAGGCACAACTACACCTCTCTTCTCAACAAGGAGAAGGAGAGCAAGTTCCTCGAGGCCAACGGCAAGAAGGCTGATGTCACCACTACCGAGTCAGGTCTGCAGTACACCATCATCGAGGCCGGCAACGATGTTAAGCCTAGCGCTACCGATACCGTTTGGGTACGCTACAAGGGCACTCTGACTGACGGCACCGTATTCGACGAGGTTGCCGAGGACGCTGAGCCTGTAAGCTTTACTCTCGGCCAGGTTGTCAAGGGTTGGGGCGAAGGCCTCCAGCTCATCGGCGAGGGCGGCAAGATCAAGCTCTACATCCCTTCAGAGCTCGGCTACGGCGAGCGCGGCTCAGGTCCTATCCCTGCCTGCTCTACCCTTATCTTCGATGTTGAACTGACCAAGGTGGGAAAGGTCGCTGCTGAGGCTACGGAGTAGCCTTA
>CAVAID010000046.1:0-16674 GCA_963588685.1 bacterium | reverse complement strand
GATTTCGTTGCCTATCTGCACCCATTTCGGGGTGATGCCGGCCGACTTGAGGTCATTCATTATCCCGCTCGTGTGGTCGCTGAGGGCAATCATCAGCTCTTTGAGGCTCTTGCCCTCCCAGGCTGCAGGCTTGTACTGCTTCTGCGGGTCGGCCCAGCTGTCGCTGTAGTGGAAGTCCACCATTATGTCCAGCCCCTGCGCAGCGGCCCTCTTGGCCTTGGCGAGGAAGTCGCTCCTGCCGCACCAGCCGTCGGACGGGTTGACCCAGATGCGGAGGCGTACCGCATTGAGTCCCAGCTCTTTCATAAGGACGAAGCAGTCCCGCTCCTCGCCTTTGGCGTTGTAGAACCTGTTGCCCTTGCTCTCCATTTCCGTCACCCAGGAGATGTCGGCCCCCTTGTAGAAGGTGACATCGTCTTTCTTCTCTTCTTCCTTGTCCTTGGTTCCGGAGGTTTCCTTCTGCCCGCAGGCGCCAAGCGTCAGCAGAGCGGCACAAAGGAGTAAAGTAAAGCGTTTCATGGTATTATACATTAAAGAGGAAATGCATTATGTCGCCGTCCTGGACGGTGTAGTCCTTGCCCTCGATGCCCATCTTGCCGGCGGCGCGGACTGCGGCTTCGGTCTTGTATTTGACGAAGTCATCGTACTTGATGACCTCGGCGCGGATGAATCCCTTCTCGAAGTCGGAATGTATCACTCCAGCGGCCTTGGGGGCCTTGTCGCCGACCTTGATGGTCCACGCGCGACACTCATCGGCGCCGGCGGTGAAGAAGGTCTGAAGCCCGAGCAGACGGTAGGCGCTCTGAATGAGACGGACCACTCCGGACTCTTCGAGCCCCATCTCCTCAAGGAACATCTTCCTGTCCTCGTAATCCTCCATCTCGGCTATCTCGGACTCGGTCCTGGCGGAGATTACGAGTATCTCGGCGTTCTCGTCCTTCACCGCCTCGCGCACGGCGTCCACATAGGCGTTGCCGTTCACGGCTGAGGCGTCATCCACATTGCAGACATACATCACGGGCTTGTTGGTGAGCAGGAAGAGGTCGTGCGCGATGGCGACTTCCTCCTCGTTGAGAAGGGCGACGCTTCTGCAGGAGCGGCCCTGCTCGAGGGCGGCCTTGTAGCGGGTGAGCAGGTCGGCGAGCTTCTTCGCCTCCTTGTCCCCTGCCTTGCCGGCCTTCTCAGCCTTGCCGAGGCGCGCCTCCACTGTCTCGAGGTCCTTGATCTGCAGCTCCATATCCACGACTTCCTTGTCCCTGACAGGGTCCACGCTGCCGTCCACATGCACCACATTGCCGTCGTCGAAGCAGCGGAGCACATGCAGGATTGCGTCGCACTCGCGGATGTTGGCGAGGAACTGGTTGCCCAGGCCCTCTCCCCTGCTCGCGCCCTTGACCAGGCCCGCTATGTCCACGATATCCACCGTCGCCGGTATGGTCCTCTGCGGATGGCAGATCTCCGACAGGGTGTCGAGCCTGCGGTCCGGGACGTTGGTGGAGCCGAGATTCGGCTCGATGGTACAGAATGGGAAATTGGCGCTCTGGGCCTTGCCTGAGCTCACGCAGTTGAAAAGAGTGGACTTGCCCACGTTAGGGAGTCCTACGATGCCGCACTTGAGAGACATAAAATTCAAAAATTAATGTGCAAATGTACTCAAAAAATAGGGATAGACCTAATTATGGTGCGGCTGTGTATTCAAAAGAAAAGGTGGAATCAAGAGAACCATTGCAATCACAGAAAATATCAGTCCGGCAATTGTCCCTACAGCAAAATTAAACCAAAACACCTCTGAAGGTCCATCAATAAGGAAAGGAGCCAAACCGATAATTGAAGAAAGTATCGTCAGCGAGATAGGCCATATTTTCTCGTTGAATATTCGGATATAATCTTCGGCTCTTTTTCTGCCACATCTACGCTTCCATTCAGATATAAGATATATTCCGGAATTGACGGTAATTCCGCATAGTAGCACCAACGATGCAAATCCGCCTTTATCGAATATCAAGTCAGAAAGTCCGAATGCGAGAAAGACTCCAATCATAGATACAGGAATCGTCAGAATAATCACGAGCGAATAGTACACCGAATTGAAGTGTATAGCACATGTCAAGAAAATAATTAATATTACGAGAAGTATCAGTGCCACATATTTCTCCTTACTATCATAGAACATTCGAGGCCCTCTGCCATTGGCTGCCATGAAACCCATCGGAAGCACCTTGAGATTCATATAATCCACTTCATTGACAATTAATTTCTCTGCAAGTTGATACGAACCGATGTAATTAAAGCAAACTTTGATGGTATAGGATTGGTTATTTCTCTGTATTGGTAAACCGCTCTTTTCCTTTACAATGCTTCCGACTTCCGAAAGTTTCATCCTACTTTCTTCTACCTCTATCGGTTGATTCTTGACTCTCCAAAGGTCGAAAGACTCTCCTTTAGAAGAAACAAGCCGCACATTCGCATACTCTTTACCTATACTGAGCGAAGCAATAACCGAATTGTAAAGCGGCGAACTAAGGGCATAATAATAATCATTTGGATTGATGTTGAAAGCCGTCAAAGTTTCGTGGCTGTATTCAAGGTTAAACTCAGTAATTGGTCTATCTCCGTATTCACTTCCTCTAATCTCGGGCAAAGACACTCTCCTATTAGAAGATAGTTTCTCAATCAAAAGCTTACCATATTCAACCAAACGGTCATAATTATAACCTGTCAGCAGAATTGAATAGCTCTTGTGGTCGGAAAGAATGTTGTTGTTGAAATAGCTATCGTCTATGCCAGACACCGTCCAATTTGCACCTCCGAAATTGGTGGCCATAACAATTACATCGGACTTGATTTTCGATGTAATCCATGTATGTTCATACTCTGGCTTAAATAAGACAGTTATAGAACCGTTGCCAGCAGATAAGATTCTAGTTTCAAACACTTCAATTTCTTCGAAACGGGCGAGAAAATTCTCCATACTGCACATTACCTCATTGAGTTGCTGAACCGTACAACCTTCGGGCATACCGGCATTTATATATATCGAAGGGCGCACCGGCTCACGGTAGAAGTCAGAGCGGGACATCGCCTCGTAGAAGAGGCCAAATGATGTGCTGAATATCTTGTCGATCAGCTTCTTGTTGTCCGCATACGGCTTCCACTCCACCAGCTTGTTGAGAGCCTTCTCGTAGCCTTTGAGCGGTGCGCGGCGCTCATCGCCGAACCGCGTCGGCAGCAAGCAGGTCGGGATGCCGAAGGCAATGACCAGAGCGAGTACCAGCACCCATCTGTGTCCCTTTGCCCAATTGATGTATCGCACATAGATGGCGTTCCACCGGGCTATCCGGCGCAGGCGGCGCTGACGGTGCAGCGCGGGAGGGCGCCGCATCGGAAGGTAATCGAGAAGCGCCGGCACGAACAGGCCCGACACCAGCAGGGAGACGAGAAGATTGATGGCAATCACCAGCATGAAGTCGGTGAGGTTGGCCTTCTCCTCCTCCGGCAGGAGCAGGACGACCAGCAAAGTCGCCACAGTGGTGACCACGGCACAGATCAGATCAGGGAAGACGGCCCTGTCCCGGTAGCGCGAGTAGTGGTCTATCATCAAGATGCTGTTGTCGATGATGATACTCAGCGAGACAGTCACCCCGGCAAGGGTGTAGATGTGGATATGCAGGCCAATGAAATAGTACAGTGCGACGGATATCAGCATGTTGGCGGCGAGAGTGACCGCAATCAGCAGCATATAGCGCCAGGAGCGGTTGACTGCGAAGGCGAAGAGCAGGAGTATCAGCAGGCAGAGCGCTGTGCGGAAGAGTATCTTCTCAAGCTCTTCAGAGATGTACTCCGAGTAGTCATAGCTGACCGAAATTCCAATCTCGTTCGGGATAATGTCCTGCAGCTCCGAGATGCGTGCCTTGACAGCCTTGACAGTCTCGATGATGTTGGCATCAGAAGACACCTCGACCGTCAGATTGAGGACATTGAGTCCGTTGATGCGGTAGTAGGACGACGGCAGAGCTTCCTGGTAGCGGAAAGTCGCGATGTCGCCGAGATGCACCACGCGGTCTTCTATCTTGCAGACCGGGATTTCTGCCATAGGGGCGGAGGAATCGCTGCATAGCCGCACCCCGAAGCTCTGCCCTCCTGACTGGCTCATGCCCACTATCTCATCAGCGTAGTATCCGTTGAATGCGAGCCTGATTTGATCGGCACTAATGCCCAGCGATGAGCAGAGGTCAGAGTCGAAGGTAATCACCCACTCGTAAGGCGTCTGGCCATAGAAGTTGACGCTACTCACGCCCTCCACAAGCGAGAGAGGATGCAGCAGACGACCTTCGACAAAAGCGGCTATCTCTTTGGTCGGCAGTAAGCTGCGCACATTGTAAGCAATGGCCGTCTGGGATTTCTCGCCGCGGGAGTTGAGCGAAATCGAAGGGTATGAGCAGCCGTCCGGAAGTGAAGAATAGGCATTGCGGATGCGCGAGGCAATCTCGAAACGCACGGCCTCCAGATTGGCGCCCTTCCCGACGCTGATGGTAATCGTGCCACCGCCGTCGGAAGAAGTGGATTTGATGCCGGTGCAGGAGCGTATGCCGGAGAGGACACCCTCGAGGCGGGAGGTGACTTCAGCCTCAACTATACGGGCCGACGCTCCGGTGTAGGAATAGCTAACGCGGATGTCACTGCCGCTCACGGAAGGCGTGTACTGCAGCTTGAGCATCGAGAAGCAGGCCAGGCCCACGACTGCGACGACCGCCATCAGCAGCAGCACCGAGAATGACGATATGCCCCTGCGCGTCCCCATCAGCGTTTCTTGCCACTATAAGCCGCAGAATAGAGTGCAGGCAGGAAGAACAGGCTTATCAGCGTGCCGACAGTCATACCGGCCACTATCACGATGGCCATCGGATACTGCAGGTCGTCGCCCATATTGCCCCTGGAGAGGAACGGAAGCACGGAGAAGATGGTCGTGATGGAGGTCATTATTATCGCCTTGATGCGTCTGTGACCGGCTTCGTGGATCGCCTTGTCCACCTCCCAGCCGTCCCTGACCAGACGGTTGATGGTATCGACCTTGAGGATGGAATCGTTGATCACTATGCCCGTGATGACCACCAGGCCGATGAGGGACATGATGTTGATGCTGACGCCCATAGCCCAGAGGAAGAGCAGCGAGACGGCCACATCCATCACAATCTCGGAGAGGATGATCAGAGGCTGCAGCAGCGACTCGAACTGCGAGGCGAGTATCAGAAAGAGAAGTGCAAGCGCAACGAGCATCACGACGGACATCTCCCCGAGCATCTGTCTGTTGGAGAAGTACGCACCGCTGTATTCGACGTCGAAGTTGCGGTTGTCGCGGACTACAGTGTTGATGGCCGACATCGCGGGCCGGACCTCGGAAGAAGGAATATCCAGCTCAAGCGGGTAGTAGTTGCCGTCATCACCGGACACCATCTGCTTTAAGGTCTGCTCATAGGTCTGCCGCATCAGCGCATTTAGCGGAATCTCAATCTCCTCGTCCTTTATTTTCTTCCGGATGGTAGTAGAAGACAATATCTCACCCATCTCCAGTTCATCAGTACCAATCACGACAGGCACAGAACGGTTACCTCTGACGATTTCGAATACTCTGTTGCCGTTAAGCGCATTGCGCAGCGCGTCCGTCAGGTCATTGAAGTTCACCCCATAGAGACTCATCAGCTCAGGATCGGAAATATAGAGCACATCTTCCTTGAGCGGGAGTTCGGCTATGCGGGCCTGAGGCAGTGCCGCGCGTATCTGTCCGAGGAATTCCTGCAGTTCTTCCACATCCATCCCGCCGTCACCGGTCGGACGCAACCTCGCGAGCAACTGTGCCTCACGCTCGGCGAATACGGTGTCGAAGATATTACCTGAGTTCGCAAAACTGCTGACAGCCTTCGGATAATGCAGCGAGAGGTAATTGCTTATAGTTTCCTTGACACGCGCAAGAGTGCCGGCATCGCTGCACTTGAAATAGACGGACGCCTCGTTCATGGAGAGGTCTCCGCTGTGGCTGAGGACAAACTGCTGGACCCCAACCATCGCGGAAGTCTGCTCGCAGGAGGCGGAGATTAGATTCTCGAGCTCTATCACCCGGCTCCGGTTGCTCTCCAGCGAGATATGTTCGTTCCAGTCGAGATTGAGGATGGCATCGGTGCAGGTGATGTCCGGAATCTTCTGCTTGGGCATATAGACCAGGCACACGGCGGTAATCAAAGCGCAGCCCAGAGGCAGCGCAAGGCAGACCCAACGCTTGTTGTCCAGAAACCAGCTGACGCCGGCGTCATAGACCCTCATCCCTCCGCGGAACTGAATCTTCTCGAGGAAGGCATTAGCCTGGAAATGCGGCAGTTTGCGGTACAGCGCCCAGTAATACACCGGCACGACGGTCACAGTCACCAGCCAGGAAACCAGCAGCACCATCGAAAGCGAAACCGCCTGATCATAGAAGAGCTCTCCGGCAAGACCGTTGAGGAAGACGAGCGGGATGAATACTGCGCAGGTGGTCAGCACGGAACTGAGCATAGCCCCGGTCACCTCCTGGGTGCCCTGGACCACAGCGGTCCGCAGTTCGTCCCCCCTCTGCCAGCGACCGGTTATGTTGTCGGTAAGAATGATGGTGTTGTCCACCATCATCCCGACACCGAGCAACAGACCTGCAAGCGAGATGATATTGATGCTCAGCCCGATGAGATAGAATAAGAAGAACGATATCAGCAGCGAGACCGGGATGGTCAGCGATACCAGCAGAGGCGAACGGAAGTCTTTCATAAAGAGGAATATGACCACGCAGACGAGCACCAGCGCCACGATGATGTTGAGCAGGAGATTGTCGATCGAGTACTGCAGCAGTTCGGTCTGGTCCCTGGTCACGGTGAACTCAAGCTGCGGATAGTCGGTGCCGAACACCTCCAGCTGGACCCCGATGCTCTCCTGCAGGTCCGACATCCTCGCTTCGCTCTGCTTGATGATTGCGAGCACCACGGCATCCTTGCCATCGGAGAGGGCCAGCCCCGTGCGCGGAGCGGCCTCTTCGACGACCTGTGCCACATCCCTGATCTGCAGGACTCTGTCGCCCACCTTGAAATAGACATTCTCTATGTCCTCGCGGGAGGAGGCGAAGGAACGGAACTTGACATTGTAGTGATATTCGCCGTCACGGATGGTGAGGTTGGAGAGCGAGACGTTGGCGGAGGAGACATATTGCTCAAACTCGTCCATTGTCAGCGAGAGTCTCTTCAGGGCCTGAGCATCGGGAACTATCAGTATCTCCCTGTCCGCACATCCGCTGACATCCACCATCGCCACCTCGGTGAGCTGCTCGATGCGCTTGGAGATGACATCCTCCACGAACTCGCTCAACTCCAGGAAGTCCGCCCCGGAATCGCGCGAAGTGACATTGATATAGAATGCCGGGATATCCGTGGCGCTGGCCTTGAACACCTTCGGTCTCTCGATATCCGGAAGCGAAGACATCGCCCGGTCAATCTTCTCGTTGACCTCGATGTAGAAGTAGTCTATGTCCTGCCCCTCCTCGAAGCTCAGGGTCATCGTGGCGCTGCCGTCCTTGGACTCCGAGCGGATGTCCTTGAGGTGGTTGATCTGCACGAGCGACTGTCTGAGCGGCTTCACCACCACATCGTCCAGCTCGCGGGCCGACCTGTCCGTGGCGCTGATCTGCACCGTCACATAGGGGATGTCCACATCCGGGATGAGCGATACCGGCAGGCTGCGTATCCCCACGATGCCGAGCACCACGAAGACCAGGACGATCATCGTGACCGAGACAGGACGGTCTAGAAGTCTGTTGAGCATAAGCTACTGTCTTACAGTCACCGATGATCCGTCGGCGAGATTGAGATTGCCGGAGATGATGATGGAGTCGCCCTCGCGGAGCTCTGCCCCCCTCTCCGAGTTGGCCTTCACCACGTAGCTTTCTGAATTGGCATCGAGTGTATTGACATACACCCACTCGGCCCTGCCGGCATTGTAGCGGAAGAGCACCTCCATCCCGTCGCGGATGACAACTGCGCTCTTGGGCACGACAAGCTGCCCCGGCAGGGTCTTCTCCACCACGACCTTGACATTCATACCGTCAACCAGGCGAGGGTTGCCGGCAAGGGTGGCGGTCACCGCTATCTGGCCGTTCTTGTCGATGACAGGGTTGATGGCGCTGATCCGACCCTTAAACGCAGGACCGGCGTTGTCCCCGAAGATGGAGACCTTGACGCTCTGGCCAGGCTCAAGGAAGGAGTACTCCGACTCAAGAGCGGAGAAATTGACATCGAACGACGAATCATCCACCACAGTGCAGAACGCCTCCGAACCGCTTCTGTCCCAGATCTTGATCTTCAGGTCGGCAATCTTGCCGGCGAACGGTGCGCGGAGCACCGTCCCGTCGAGCGACTTCTGCGCCTTGAGATAGTTATTGAGCGCGCTGCTGTAGCCGGAGCGGATGCGGGCGAGCGCAAGCACATCAGATGGAGCGGATGCCGTATCCGACGGAGAATAGCCAAGACCGGCAAGCACATCGAGGTAGTCGAGCCTGGCCTTGTCCCGCTCTATCCTGGCACTCTCCAGGGCCATCAGCTGAGCCTCCGAATCCTGCTCGGCAATCACATCCCCCTTGCGGACACTCGAACCATTGTGAACATTGACCCTGGTGATGACGCCGTTCTCGGCAAAATAGAGCGAACTCTTGCCTCCGGCGCTGAGCTTGCCGTTGGAGAGAAGCTGCCTTTGGAAGTCCTGACTGCGAAGCGTAACAACCTGCACCTCATTGACTTCAGGCGCATATTGCAGCTTCGATTCATCGCTCTGCGCGGCACTCCCGCCGCCTCCGCAGGAGACAAGAGCCGACAGGGCCAGCGCAGCTATGATGATATTCCTGCTGTCCATATTATTTGACCATCTCTTCATAATTGACACTTAAATCCTTACCCCCGATGAAATCGTAGAGCGTGAGTTTGCGCAAAGTATAGTAGTAGTTCCAGTAATTGCTCAAATCCTGGATGTATTTGCTGAGAGCCTCGTCATTCTCACTGCGGGCGGTATTGAGATCGGTCACGGTCGCTTTGCCGCTGCGGAATCGCTCCATTACCAGAGAATAGCGCTCTTCCGCAATGGCTCTGGCCCTGCGGGACACATCGCAGAGACGCCGCTGATTGTTGAACTGGCCCACGGCGGTGTAGAGGCTGATGCGTTTGTCATTCTCCGCCTGCTCCACCTCCGCCTTGACCACATCGGCCGCAGCCTCGGCCTTCATCACCTTGCCCTTGCCTTCGCCCCAGTCGAAAATCGGAATGGAGAATGTCAGTCCCACCACCTCCTGATCCAGCAGATTGCGGTATGTATCAGGAAGTTGCGAAGCAGAATTCGAGAGACCGAAGCGGGCGCTGAGCTCCATCGTGAGTCCGCGGCTCGCCTTGGCCTTGGCGACTGCGGCATCAGCATTGAGGACATCTATCGAATTGCCGATATAGAACGAAGAGTTGCTGGACGCCTTGTCCAGGACGAGCTGATAGTCAATCAGTACATCCGGCAGGGCCTCGTCGAGCACCGGATTTACATCCTTGGACTCATCGAATCCGAGCAGGGAGTTGAGCTGCATCTGAGCCTTCTTGAGAGCGACATAGTTTTCATTGATTGATATGCTGTCGTTGAGTATGCGGAGTTCGAGCTGCAGATAGTCCTCCCTGGTGACGCTCCCGAGCGAGAGACGCTCTCTTGCGATACCCAGCATACGGGAAGTGTTCTCGTAGTTGGTCAGAGACGCCTCATAGACCTTCTCGGCGGACATAAGCTTGTAGTAGTTGTCGACTGCGGAGAGAGTCACCTCTTCCATCGACTCGAGGTATCTGCGCTTCGCCTTCTCGTATTCTTTGGGGGAGATTTGGCTATCCCACTTGAACTGATTATAGGCAAAGAGCGGCTGCGAATAGGACATCGTCACAGGCTGGGCGTACCATGTGTTGTAGCCGGAGTCACCGAACTGGTCGATGCTGCGCAGGTCGGAGTACAGATAGACAGTACCTCCGGTAAATGGGATATTCTGCTTGAGCTGCAGACCCACGCTGTTCTGCATATTGTAGTTTTTGGTATAGACCATCTCTCCCGTCTCGTAGCTCTGAAGCAGGCGCAGGGAGCGGTCGAACGAGCCGAGTTCCCCATACAGATATATTGACGGGAGACGACTTGCCTGATACGATCTCCAGGCCCAGTAATCAGAGACGAACGAGGCCTTTGCAGCAAGAGCAGACACAGACTTCGAACGGGCGCGTGAGATGACTTCTTCCACGGTCATCTCCTGCGCCCCAACAGGAATCACGGTAAAGAGCAGAGTTATAATGATATGTATGTATGAATATCTCTTCACAAGTTGCTGTTTGCTAATCATCAAATTACGGAATATCTTCCAGAAAGACACGCAAGGGCGCGTCAAAACCATCTTTATATCTCATATAATTGCGCTGCCAGATGTTTGACGACTCGCCGGAAATAAGTATATCATATGCTTCCGGAGAAGCTTCTATAAAAGAAATGTCGCCAAAGCCTCTTGCACGAATTTCTTGCCGCAAATATTCATCCTCTATAGTTAAGGACAATGACACATCTTCGCTCCCGAGTCCTTTTGCTTGTATATTCGCCATTAATGACAAAATACAGGCACGACAAACTCCTGCGGGAATGAATATGCACAATTTATTCCGTGATTTATCCGTAATAGAATCAAGTATTGCAAGTTCTTGTGGAGAAAGTGGGTTTTTAAAAGAATATAAAATATATTCTATGTGTCCTTCGCTGCGCTTCATTGTTTTCAATTCTGTTATCGTTCTGAATTGCAGAGCGATAACGAGAAAAAGGACACTCACGGCAACTCCGCACAAAGCCACCGTCCACTTGTTCCTTACGGAATTATTCATAATCGCTTGAATTTGACTTTAACGAGGACAGGATTATCTTCCTCTCCAAGAACAAGCCCCGTCCTATCTATGATGATTTTCTGTATGAGATCCTCGGTCTTCGAAGGGTCGGAAAGGCCAATTTCCCCAAAGCAAAAATACAAATAATCTTTATCTGCCGCCAGAGCCCGCATCGGAGGATTGGAGCCACCTACGGAACGCCATCTGATTCCATGCTTTAAAGATTTATCGAGCACGAAATTCCATACAGATGAACCCTTCCCAAAAGCTGAGCAATATAAAACCTTCTCTGTTTCGCAAACGGAGGATGGGCACTTGTAGTAATCTGCCTCAAATATTTCAGCAATTTTCATCCATGGGTCATCGACACCCGTTACAGCTTCTTTATTTGGAATACCCTGATTTCCGAATGTAATATTAAGTAACGGTGCTATTGTTCCGTCTTTTACGACATGACATAAACCATCTCCTGGCCTATATGAAAGAACATAAGAATCCTTGAACGATTGAACCGAAGGAGATGTGAAGCCCATGCTGATATTAAAGTCATCTCGCGGCAATAAAGCATCTATCTCCTTTCCGGACTTGTCATAAATTCTAACACAATTGAATTCCTTATCAAAGTCCATAATGTCCGCCTGTGGTGGATTAGGATAGAACAACGCAAATTTTCCATCCGAAAGAGGCAATACCGCAGTCGCTGTGATGCCTCTATTGCCGGCCGGGACTTTAGTTAAGAACTGCCCATCCTCTAGAGAATAATATAGAACTTCATTCATATGATTCAAACAAAGCAGTTCATCTCCAGACTGATTTAAACAGCAATCTTGAATGTGAAGATACTCTCCAGGACCATTTCCAACACGCCCTATATTGCGGACAAAAGCTCCGGTAGAAGAAAACTCGGATACTCTTCCGGCAAAAAGGATTATGAATTTATCTCCATTAATGATAAGTTTATTTGGAGACATTATTGTTAGAGAGTCGGAGCCGAGTCTAATGATATCAATGTCTGAAATATATTTATCCAATGTCTTTACCTCCGTTGTTCCCTTGATTACATCAACAGTCGGAGCAGCAGAGTCATTGTCAACCACAGTAGAACATGATAGACAAAGGGTAACGAGCGATAAAATATAAAAACATTTCATAATCAAATGTATTTTTAATTATACCAACTATTTCCATCACAGGAATACATCCGTCCATCACACGGATCCATATTATAGCAATTCTCTGACCCATAGCAACATCCGGCTCTTACTGACCAGCCACCGCCGGCACACCACACGGCTTGGGAATGTCTGTATCCCTGCTCTCCAGGTGGCTCATTAGAATAAGCCAATGCGTCCAGATCTTCAAACAACAAACCTAAAGAAAGGTTGTTTTGGGTAAGAGTCAAGCCGCAAATGGCAGCAGACATGATAAGCAAGACAATGCTTGAAATGAAAAGGTGTTTAGATTTCATAAATGTATAATTTGTTATTAAAGATTTGTTGATTATAGGCAATATAACATTACGCCCGTGAACGGCTCGTCCGGCGGAATATCGTCCCAATGTCCGGAAGAGTGACTTTCATCGGTTGCGAAATGTAGAAGATATTGTCCGGCAGGAAACAGCAGTGTATCCTCTTGTCTGCGATTTTTCTGTGCTCCTCCTGCGTGGAAAGACTTTTCAAGCTCAGACTTCCAAACCAGTTTGCCTGTTTTGTCATATATTTCTGACGTATCAAAAATAATGGAAGCCTTTTTCTTGATGTCATCAAAAACATCAATATAAACATAAAGGGCGGTATCGTCATACAGGAATCTGAATGATGCTGAAAGATCCAAACTATCCCTCACTTTTCCCAATATCTCGTTTTGTATCCGATACACCTCGTATTCAGTCCACATCGAATCTCTCCTACCATCAATAATTGGCGGAATGGGAGAACGATGGCCTTTAAGTGGCATCAACCCATAACCACCGTTTCCGGCCCATATTCCAGAATCTTCTGAAGACCAAGCTATCTGAGTTTTCCGAGACTCAGAGTCATTATCGATTACAGAGCAATCCATCATAATATTCCCTTTGTCTCCAGGGCACTCCATTCCAAGCACATTCCAAGGGAAACAAATTTCAAAATTATATTCTAAATCTGAAGGATCGCCTTGTGCAAACAAAACACCATCAACGATAGCATTTGTCCCAGAAATAGAGGATGAACCCCAAACAAAACGAAATTGGCGAGCGGTTCCGTCGGTATCTATGTAAAATTCAACACAATCATTCTGCCAAGTTTCAACTAGAGATGGAGACATGTCCGAATCAGCGCCCTCTCCCTGATAGACAATTCGCAACTTGTGATCCTCCGACAAACAAAAAACAGTATCCATACATTGATGATTGGATGATGAGATTAAGGAAACAAATGCGACAGAATCTCGTTGTACCTGCGGATTGGTATCAACATTTACAACAACCTTTGGAGTACAAGCGCCAATGGTAAAGACCATCGTCAGCCAAATAATAATCAAAATTTTCAATACCATATTTGCCGCCCTCCCTCATATATAAATATTCTCTCCTGTACACCTTTGTCGATGTTGCGCAATAGTAATAAGGCACCTTTGGGAACATCATTATAGACCAGACAAGAGGATGTGGCGACTTGCCTTCCAAGAGATTTCCAATTGCCCTTCCAGTAAAAAAGTTCATACCTTTCTCCGCAGAAGATCAGATTGCTATCATCTTCAGGATATTTTGCTGTCAAACACACGCTCTCTTTCCGAAATGGAGAAGGCCTCAAGATTCTTAGCCCTCCTGATTTGTCTATAAGCAAAGGGTATTGAATGGCAAATTTCTTCTTCTCATAAGAGATTCCGGCCGGAAGGTATACCACATCCCTCGCCATATCTTTGAATACCGCCTTTCCTTTAATGACGGAAGTTGTGTCAACATCTTGCCAATTACGGTTATCAAAAGTCATCAATGATATTGTGGAGTATTTTTTTGGAACTCGAGAAATCGTGACATCACATACCGGAATATATTCGCGAGTCACATCAATTAACCGCTCTCGCGAATAATCTCTTCTCCAAACCTTCGGCATCTTGAACATCATTCTTCCAACTCCTACGAATTGAATTTTATGGGCACCCGGATTACGTTCCGGCCCACTGAATGTGCGCAGTGACCCATTATCATATAATGCATTCCAAAAATGTGCACCACTTCTGTTAACCCATCGCGGCACACCCTCAAACACTGCAGGTACTCCCATGGCTCGCATTGGATATAAAATCATCATTGATGCTCCATAGCAATCTGCTTCTTTAAGTTCTCGCGCTTTGAAATAATTTAAATCTAATGGGTACGGATTATCCCAATTAATTGTAAACCATTGATTAATTGAGTTATTTATCATACTACATACTTGGGAAACAGTGGTAAAGTCATCTGTATTCTCGCGAACCCAAGAAAATTCTTCCCATAACTGTTTTCTCCAACGGACAGGTTCTTCATCGGCGATTTTATATGGTAAAATAAAGTGACAGAAGTCCTCAAAACTAAGATTGCGACACCAAGGCAATTCCCAGGCTTTGAAAGCGTAATCAATATTTTCTATGAGATAATCTGAATCTATCACTTCGATATCCATTACCTTCTTCTTTATACCCAAAGAATCGAAAACAGCATTGTCAAAATGCCACTGATAAGGTAAGGCGTCAAGTAAAAATAATGCTGACTTATATTTTAAACTGTCCTCCGGACTATTTGAATATCTATCAAGCACGGCTCCAAAACTATCTAAAACATGTGTGGAAGTATCGCTATTGGTCTCGTTTGTAAAATAGTTGCCCGCGATTACCCCTACCACAAAATCTTCCGGGACGAAACCATCATAGCGGCTATCCACTGATTCGACAAGATTATCCCCAACAAAAAAATAATAATTATTATTGAAAGTATAATTCTGCCCTAAATAACTTGCTGATGGTTTACCTGTTTCATATTCAATCACTTTACAATATAAAGCTAGCGTTTGTTTATTCAAGCTTACGCTCATTCCCTTGGCCGGAATAATTATCGGTCCTAAATCTTTGATAGTCCATTCATTTTGCATTCCGGCAAAATATCCAGCCTGCAGACAATTCATCTTGAGGAGGAGAGAATCGTCAAAAGAACGCAAAAGATTTTCTGATGAAGCAGGAGTACCAATGCTACCGGTACGATAGTTATGATAATGAGACGAAATAATGCTAAGCGTGTCTCCAGGGCAAGCAGCACAACGCTTTGCATAGACATAGTTATGTTTAATACCTATCTTATCAGGTTCTTGGCCATAAGGATAATTGTATATTGCCAAATCCCCAACCTTCAAGCGCCTTTGACCTAACAGGCGAAAATAGCGGACAATCTTCTTATTTCTATCAAATTTAACAAGTAGTCTGGGGCCCAAGATAAGTTTATTTACATACACACACTGTCCATTGTGAAGAGTGGGCTCCATTGAATCTCCGCGGATAACGAAACGGTCACAGACAAAAAGTCGTCCAATACAGACAATAACTATAGCCGAGCACAGCACTACTGCGACTGAGCTGATTGCTTTCATGATTGCTGGTATACGACTCTTCATATTCTCTTCAATGAGTCTAAAGTTTGTTCCGCCTCCTTTCTAAGGCGAAGCATTGATAAATGTCCTTTCGTAACCGGCATAGAAACTATTTGCCTGCCTAATCTCTCTGCTTCTGAATTTTCCCAAAGACTCAGTTTAAGACGCATTAAGCATACGAGCGGATAAATCCTGGATGGTACAGTATAGTATGCTCGCCAATATTCTTCTTCAGCCTGTTCATAATCGCTCAAGGACCTGTAATTATGTCCCATGATGATATGGAAAACGGGATCGGACGATACCTTCTTCCCTTGAGAGAGTACTTCATTGCTTGACTCATACTCTCCGGATCGAGAGAGAATATATCCGCTCTGATATAGTTCGCGATACGAACTTCTGTCTATTATACCTGTTCTGCTATCCAAATGGGTAAGCGATATAATTATAACAATTAAAATTATTAAGGAGCAAGCATACACCTTTTTATGTGATAAAGGCTTTGAAGAAGGGACTGCAAGAGCAAGAAAAGTTAAAAAAAGCACTGATGTCTGTGGTAATGATAAAGGATAATAAGCTGCAGCAAATACAGCCCAGGCTATCATTCCTGATGCGAAGACGCTATTTCTTTGATTAAGAATATAGATAGCGCCAATAATGATACCACAAAATAGCAACATTCCAAGCACTCCAAATTCCATCCCGATACCAAGATACTCATTGAATGGATATTCAGGACAGCCGGCCACCCTTATTATAGAAGCTGGCGTATCTTCCAGATGTTCTCGAAAAAACCTTTCTTGAGTCACTGCATATGTTCCAAGTGCAGTCCCAAAACCTGTTCCGAAAGGATGCTCAGCTATAGCGAGAGCCTCTATTCGCCACATATGAAGTCGTCCTAAAGCCGAATCTTGCTTCAAAGCGAACATGCCTGCACATAAAGCGATGAATACTATGAATATTGTCCCTAAAAGGACTTTTTTTGAAAGAAACCAAGTTCGAATGTCTTTATCCGAAAATACCGAATAGACAATAGCAGCTGCAAAAGATATCCAAGCAGCACGGCTCATTGAAGCTGGCAGGACCAATATGCCAAAAATAACACAACACGCCGCAAGCACATACAAAAC
>CAVAID010000045.1:0-17353 GCA_963588685.1 bacterium | reverse complement strand
ACTCCGTCCGGGCGTAGAACATCAGCAGGATTACGAAGCCCAGGGCGACGGAAAGTCCCAGTGCCTCCACGATGGAGTAGAGCTTGTTTCGCTGGAGGAATTTGAAATAGGTCTTCATACTGACATTAAACATTAAATACACTGCGCTTTCTGCAAGCATTATCTGTGCCAAGTTGCACAAAGCGCTAATGCTCAGAACCTTGTCCGCCGGTCTCCTGCCCCGCGGTGTAAAGAAATTTTACAGCGGGTGTAAAGAATTCTTACACCGCCGCGCCGGTGCTTCGACAAGCTCAGCAACCGCTCCCTCGACAGGTTCGGGGGCCGCTTATTCCCAGTACTCGTAGAACTTGGCGATGCTTTCCATGCCGCGGAAGAACTGGCTGAGCAGGTAGCTCTCGTTCGGGGAGTGGATGGTATCGCGCTCCAGGCCGAAGCCCATCAGGAGCGGGTCTATGCCCAGAATCTTCTGCACCTCGGCTAGCACGGCGATGGAGCCGCCGCCGCGCGAAGGCACAGGCTCTACCCCATAGACCTCCGCGATGGCGCGTGACGCTGCCTTGTAGGCCGGAGAGCTTATCGGTATAAGGAAGCCGTCGCCCCCCTCGCACTCCTTGACCTCAACCCTCACGCACTTAGGCGCAAGACTCTTGAAGTACCGCGCAAACTGCCTGGTAATCTCCGCGCTGCGCTGATTCGGCACGAGCCGCATGGAAATCTTCGCCGTGGCCTCGGAAGGCAGCACGGTCTTCGCCCCTTCGCCCGTATATCCGCCATAGATGCCGCACACATCGAGACAAGGCCTGATGCCGGTGCGCTCCAGCGGGGTATAACCCTTCTCGCCTCGCAGCGCCCGCACCCCGACTGAGTCCTTGTATTCCTGCAGGTCAAACGGCGCCCGGGAGAGCATCCTGCGGTCGGCGCGGGAGAGTTCCACCACCTTGTCGTAGAATCCCGGCACGGTCACCCGCCCGTCGGCATCTATGAGTTTTGAAATCATCTCGCACAGCACCTGTATAGGGTTCGCCACAGAGCCGCCGTAATGCCCGGAATGCAGGTCGTGGTCAGGGCCAAGGACCTTAACTTCCAGATAGCTGAGCCCGCGCATCCCGCAGTTGATCGAAGGCACCTTGTCGCTTATCATAGTGGTGTCGCTCACAAGGCAGATATCGGCCTTGAGCAGCTTCCTGTGGGCCTTGATCCACGCCGGCAGGCTCGGGCTGCCGATCTCCTCCTCGCCCTCGAAGAGGAATTTAACATTGTGAGTGAGCTTCCCGCTGCGCAGCAGGTATTCGAACGCCTTGATATGCATGAAAAGCTGCCCCTTGTCATCGTTCGCTCCCCTGCCCCAGATGGCCCCGTCGTGCACCTCCGGCTCGAAAGGGTCGCTCTTCCATTTCTCAAGCGGCTCCGCCGGCTGCACATCGTAATGCCCATAGACCAGCACGGTCTTGAGGGACGGGTCAAGCATTTTCTGTCCGAATACCACCGGATGCCCCGCAGTTTCGCAGACTCCGGCCTCGTCGGCCCCCGCCTCCAGGAGCAGGTCGGAGAGCGTCTCCGCGCAGAAATACATGTCGGCCTTGTGCTCGGCCTGGGCGCTCACGGACGGAATCCTGAGCAGAGTGAAGAGCTCCTCGAGGAAGCGTTCACGGTTCTGTTCGATATATTCTTTCATAATGGCGTAAAGATAGTGATTCCCCCGCACCCGCGCAAGCGTTGCAGGATTTCGGGAAATTGACTAACTTTGGGCTCGTAAAACCGCCAATTCAAATTCAGAATAATGAAAAAGATATTTTTAATGCTCGCATTGTCGCTTGCCGGGGCGTTCTCAGCTCTGGCCGACAATAACCCTAAAGCCGACGACAGGGCTATGGTAGTTGCCGGGAACGCCCGGTTTACCGTCCTCACCGACAGGCTTATACGAATGGAATGGTCCGAGGGCGGCGCGTTCGAGGACAACGCCACGCTCGCCATCGTCAACAGGAATCTCCCCGTTCCGGCATTCTCCGTAAAGCGCAGCGGGGACGCAGTCACCATCAAGACCGACCGCGTGACGCTCAGCTACACCGGAGAGGGCAGGTTCGACGGAAGCAATCTCTCCGTTTCATTCAAGATGAACGGCAAGAAGGTTACCTGGACCCCGGATTCCGAGGCCACGGGCAACCTCAAGGGTACTAACAGGACCCTGGACATGTGCGAAGGCCCGAACGTGGAGCTGGAGACAGGCATCCTCTCAAGGGACGGCTGGTCAATAGTTGACGAGAGCAGCAGACACATTCTCAAGAAGGACGGCTCCGACTGGGGCGAATGGGTCGATGTGCGCCCGGAGAAGGATGTCCAGGACCTGTACATCTTCGCCTACGGGCACGACTACACCGGAGCGCTCTCCGATTTTACCAAGATTGCCGGCAAGATTCCGATGGTACCGAAATATGTGTTCGGATACTGGTGGAGCCGCTACTGGCCATACTCCGACCAGGAGTTCCTGACCCTCGCAAGCGATTTCCGCAGCCGTCAGATCCCTATCGACATAATGATCATCGATATGGAGTGGCACCAGACCTGGCCTAACCTCAACTCCCGGATTCACTGTGACGATTTCGGCCAGGGCGTGGGCTGGACCGGCTATTCCTGGAACAAGGACCTCATTCCTGACCCGGAAGGCCTGCTCAGCGAACTGCACAACAAATATCATCTCAAGACTTCGCTCAACATCCACCCTGCCTCCGGCGTGCTCTCCTGGGAGGACGCATACCCGGATTTCGTGGCCGACTACATCTCCAGGACCGATGACTATGACGGGCCTGAGGGATATGTATATTCCGAGGGAGACAAAATGTTCGACGGCACCCCTGCCAAGGCCGGCTATCATGCCAACGTGCCTTGGAGAATGGACCAGCAGGCCTGGGCGGACGCCTACTTCAACTCCGTCATCCACCCTATCGAGAAGATGGGCATCGACTTCTGGTGGCTCGACTGGCAGCAGTGGAGGGACAGCAAATATGTCCCGGGGCTGAGCAACACCTTCTGGATCAACTACGCCTTCTTCAACGACAAGGTCAGGGCCAACCGCGGCAAGTCCGCCGAGGATAGCGCACGTCCGATGATCTACCACCGCTGGGGCGGCCTCGGAAGCCACAGATATCCGCTCGGCTTCTCCGGCGACACCTACATCGAGTGGGCCGTGCTGGGTTACCTGCCTTACTTCACCGCCACCGCTTCCAATGTCTGCTACGGCTATTGGGGGCACGATGTCGGCGGGCACATGCAGAAGATCGAGACCCCTACCAACCCGGAGCTCTTCACGCGCTGGCTGCAGTACGGCGTATTCACCCCTATCTACAAGACCCATTACGGGAAATATTCCAAGATCGAGAGGCGCATCTGGATGTTCCCTGACCACTACAAGTACATGAAGGACGCGATTGACCTGCGCTACGCGCTGACCCCGTACATCTATGACGCTTCCCGCCAGGCCTATGACACCGGCGTGTCCATCTGCCGCCCTCTGTACTACTATTATCCTGAGAACGAGAAGGCATATTCCAGCATCCAGGAATATATGTTCGGCGACAATATCCTGGCGGCGCCTGTCTGCACGCCGATGAACACCGAGACCGGGCTGAGCGAGCAGACCGTATGGTTCCCGGGCGGAAACGACTGGTACGATATGGCGCACCGCAATATGATAAAGGGCGGAAGCACCAGGGCTCTGAGCTACACCATCGGGGAGAACGCCTGGTTCGTCAAGGCCGGCAGCATCATCCCTCTGGCCGAGGCCGGAATCCAGAACCTTCAGGAGACGAGCAACGCCCTGAGGCTCTACATCGCCCCGGGAAGCGGCAAGGCGTCTTACAGCCACTATGAAGACGACGGAATCAGCCAGGCCTACGACAAGCAGTACGCCACCACCCTGATTACCAAGTCTTCCGACAAATCCGCCTGCACCCTTACCGTAGGGCCGCGCGTGGGCGAATATGCCGGCATGCCGCAGAGCAGGAAGCTCACCGTAATCCTCGGCGGACTGTCCCGGAACATCAAGAAGGTCAGCCTTAACGGCAATGCTCTCGAGTCAAGCTACGACCCTGACACCAAGGAGGCGACCATCGAGCTGCCGGAGAGCGACGCATCACAGGAAATCAAACTGAACATCAAGTACTAGAATATGAAGAAAAGCATCATCACGCTCGCGACGCTCGCTCTTGCAGCGCTTCTGGGCAATACCCCTGCCGGGGCGGCTATTCCCCGTCCGGAATACCCGCGTCCGCAGTTCGAGAGGGCAGACTGGGTCAATCTCAACGGCGAATGGTCCTACAAGCTCGACCTCATCCACAGCGGCCTGGAGAACGGCTACGCGGCGAGCGAAGGCTTCGATGGCAGCATCCTGGTGCCGTTCGCACCCGAGAGCAAGCTCTCCGGAGTCGAATACACCGACTTCATCACGGGCATCTGGTATCAGCGCAAGATAAATGTGCCTGCAGAGTGGATGGACAGGAATGTCCGCCTCAATTTCGGAGCCGTCTATTACGAGGCCGACGTCTTCATCGACGGCAAGTTCGCGGGCAGGCATTTCGGAGGCACCTCCTCATTCTCCCTTGACATCACCCCGTTCGTCGCTGGCGGCGGAGAGCACAACCTCGTGGTCTATGCCAAGAGCGACCTCCGCTCCGGGCTTCAGCCTGCCGGCAAGCAGTCCCTGCACGCAGGGTCCTACAGCTGCATGTACACCCGCACCACGGGCATCTGGCAGACCGTATGGATGGAGCCGGTGGCAAAGAAAGGCCTCAAGAGCGTAAAGGTGGGCACCGACATCGACCAGAGCCAGATAGTATTCGAGCCGGCATTCTATGCCGAGGGAGGCACCCGCCTGGAGGTCACCGTGAAGGACGGCGACAAGGTGGTGGGGCGCAAGACCTGCAGCGCGAAGTCCGGACTCCCTGTCGTAATCCCGGTCAAGAAGCCTAAGCTCTGGTCTCCTGATTCACCGTTCCTCTATACCGTTGAGTACAAGGTGCTTGACGAAGCCGGCAAGGTGATTGACGGCGTCAGCTCCTACACCGGCATGAGGAAAATTCATATCGACGGCAACAAGATTTACCTCAACAACCAGCCATTCTATATGAGGCTCGTGCTCGATCAGGGCTATTATCCTGACAGCCAGTGGACTGCGCCTTCCGACGAGGCTCTGCGCCACGACATCGAGCTCTCACAGGCAGCAGGATTCAACGGCGCGCGCCTGCATCAGAAGGTATTCGAGGAGCGCTTCCACTACTGGGCCGACAAGCTCGGCTACCTCACCTGGGGCGAGTCCTCCAGCTGGGGCATCGACATGAACGACGTGCGCGCGGCCCGCAACTTCCTCCTCGAGTGGTCGGAGATCGTGGAGAGGGATGTCAACCATCCGTCAATCGTGGTATGGACTCCGATGAACGAGGAATTCTGGCCGGACAATGTGCAGTATCCGCGCCTCTGCGAGGATATCTACCGCATCACCAAGGCCATCGACCCTACCCGCCCTGTCAATGTCTGCAGCGGCGGCGTGCAGCCTCTGACCGACATCTGGACCGAGCACCGCTACGAGCAGGACCCGGAGAAGCTGCGCGAGATTCTCTGGAACGACGGGAAGCTCTTCACTATGGGGACATCGACCTACTACGGGCAGACCAACAATATGGGCTTCAACACCGATGTATATCAGGGCGGCGAGCCTTATACTTATGAGAATTACGACGGCAGCATCCCGTATATCATAGACGAATTCGGAGGCATCAAATGGGTGAAGGGCCAGGACGAGACCACCGAGAACTCCCAGACCGAGTCCTGGGGCTACGGCAAGTCCGTGGTGTCCATAGAGGACTTCTACGCCCGCCTCGAGGCGCAGGTCAATGCGGTGCTGAGCCTCTCAGACCACATCTGGGGCTACTGCTACACGCAGCTGACCGATGTGGAGCAGGAGCAGAACGGCGTCTATTGCTACGACCGCAGCTCCAAGTTCGACATGTCCCGCATCCACGCCATCTTCAGCCGCGAGCCGTAAACGGCGCTTCGACAGGCTCAGCGACCGCGCCGGTCCCCGAGCAGCCCTTCAGTACGGTCCCCGAGCTTGTCGAGGGGCCTCATGGCAATAATTTCAAACAACTCCGCTCCTCCCCGGGCGGAGTTTTTGTAAGCATCCGATAAACTGCGGTTCCGATTGCTGTCAGTGTGATATAACTTTGCCGAACTAAGTCTAAGTTGTATTATGATCACACGCGAACAAATCGAAGAGATTCAGGCGGAGAGCCGTGAGAAGGGTATCTCCATCAAGCAGACATTACAGGAGAAAGGTATTCCTGAACATCAGTATTTCTGGTGGAAGCGGAAGTATGTCCGGGAATCCGCCCCGGAGGGGTTCCTGCCGATAACGGGCGGAGATCTCCCGGCCGGGATATCCGTGGCGATGGGCGCCGAGGCGCCGCGAGGCAAGCAGAAGGCCGATGCTTCCGGCGAGAACTGGATGACCATCGAGCTGCACACGGCCGGCGGTACGGAGATGCGCATTCAGGGCGGGCTGACTCCGGCGATGGTATATACAATCCTCAAAAGCGTGTAGGGCTATGTTCTGCCTCGGTGCCGGAACGAAGTTCTGGCTTTACACCAAACCGACGGACATGCGCAAGAGCTTCAACAAGCTGGGTGGGATAGTGACCAACATCATGGGCAGAAGCCTGTACAGCGGCGACGTGTTCGTGTTTGTAAATGCGCCCAACAACATGATGAAGCTGTTGCGCTATGAGCCGGGCGGCCTTGTGATCTACAGCAAACGTCTGGACCACGGGCGGATGCACCTTGTGGAACGGATACAGGATGGCGACCCGACAGTAACAGCTTTGGAATGGCATCGTCTTGTGGATACAATCCAGGGGATAATAGACGATCCAAGGCGCCGGCTGCAGCAGCTGAAGGCTGTCCGCGACCTGCAGATGGAAGCGGCTTTCAGGGACGGGACAAAGCCTCTGTGAATCAATAAAATAAATTGAAGAAAATCCGCGTTTTACTTGCGTGTATGCCCGTTTTTTCGTAAATTTACATCTAGAAAGAACGGGTAAAATGACTGCCGAAGAACAGAAAAAGATGCAAGAACTGGAAGCCGAGAACGCTGCTCTGAAAGAGAAGCTTGCTGCGGCACAGCAAACACTTGCCAAGTATGCCAAGATGCTGTTCGGCCAGAAGTCCGAGAGGGTCCGTCTTCCGGAAAAGCCGGAGGAACTTACCGGCAGTCTTTTCGTGCAGGAGATGGATCCGGAGGAACAGGCGCGCCTCGATGCTGCGGCTGCGAAGGCGGCGGCAGAACAGGATAAAGTCGTCCGTGTTCCGGCCTATGACCGCAGGCCCCGCAAGGCTATCGATACCAGTAATCTGGAAGTAAAGGAAGAGCATCTCTACCCTGAGCTGGACAATGCCGGAGACTACACCGAGCTTGCGCCCGAAGTTACCGACTCGCTGGTACTGGTTCCCCGTCAGATGTACATCCGCCGCATCATCCGCCATAAATATGTTCTCAAGAACAGCCTGCAGGTGGAGAATCCTGACCGTAAGGCCTTCAGAATATCGGCTCTGCCACCTGCCCCGATCCACAAATGTATGGCTGACGCCTCCCTGCTGGCGGACATTGTAATCAGCAAATATGTCTATCACCTTCCTTTTTATCGGGTGATTGAGAGTTACAAGGAACTCGGGGTAAGCCTCAGCTCGTCAACCATCAACGACTGGTTCAAGGCGGTGGTCGGCAAGGTCAAGCCCCTGTATGATCTGCTTCGGGAGCACGTGCTCGCCTGCGACTATATCCAGGTTGACGAGAGCACGCTGCCTGTAATAGACAATGAGAAACACCGCGCGGTGAAGGGTTACGTGTGGAGTGTGGTGAATGTGATGACTGGCGACCGGTTCTTCTTCTATGAACACGGCTCCAGAAGCACCCGCGTGGCCATGGGGCTGCTGAAAGACTTCCAGGGCGCCATCCAGAGCGACGGCTACGTCGTGTATGAGCACTTCGAGGGTATGGAAGGGAAGAAACTCCTCGGCTGCTGGGCCCACGCCAGACGCAAGTTCTTCGAGGCAAGGCAAGAGAACGAGAAGCTGGCGAACGAAGCCCTCTTCTACATCGGAAAGCTCTACGATGTGGAGCGGGAGGCCGATGCTCTGGATGAAGCTGACCGGAAGCCTGACTATGAGCGCAGGAGAAAACTCCGCGAGCAAAAGGCCTATCCGGAGATCAAGAAGTTCGAGAACTGGATGGAGGTAAACCTTTTCAACTGCCATCCAAAGTCGCTCATGGAAGACGCAATATCGTACACCTACAAGATCTTGAAGAAGCTGTCCCTGTATGTTACCGACGGCCGCTACAAAATAGACGACAATATGGTCGAGAACAGCATAAGGCCTCTAGCTATCGGGAGAAAGAACTATCTGTTCTGTGGTGACGATGACGCTGCGCAGAGGGCTGCCGTGGTGTACTCGCTGCTCGCAACCTGCAAGGCGCATGGCATAAACGGAAGGGACTGGCTCGAAGATGTCCTCCGCCGTATGCCGGAATACGAACTGGGCTGCAAGGACTGCTCTGACCTGCTTCCCGGCAACTGGGCTGCCACCCATGCCACTGACGCAAAGTAGTTCGCACCAACATCTCACTTACATAAAACCAATACAACTGGCATAGAACCTACGCCAGTTGTAATATCACTTGGATACGCACTTTATCGGATGCTTACGAGTTTTTTTCGATTATAACCGAAAAATTCGCACAGAATCCGATTCTTCGATGCGCCTGCCCCTCGACAAGCTCGGGGACCGCGGGTCGGGCGGAAGTGCCGATGACGGGCACTATGCCATCTTCCAGCCGTCGACGGTGCGGGTCTGCGAGGAGAAATTGATGCCGAGTTTGATTATCTGTTTGCCGGAGGCGAGGAACGGCTTGGCATAGCCCTTCGCCTCTATCTGCCGCAGGGCGAGTTCCGGACTCTGGTCGCGCTTCAACTCTATGATATAGACATACTTTTCTGTCTCTATGGCGATGTCGATGCGTCCGTCGGAGGTCCGGTATTCGGTCTTGACATACAGCCCCATCATCCTGAACATCACCGACATTGTATTCTGGAAATAGAGCTCCAGATTGCCCTGTATCTCGTAATTGTTGCCGGAGAGGAAGGCGGTGAAGCGGTTGATAAAGCTCTCCACATCGCCGTTGCGTATATCACCGACAAACTGATATACGGAGAATTCGCCGGCAATCAGCCCCGGGGCATACAGCTGACTCAGCGAATTGAGAAAGCCGCTCCTGACTTCTTCGTTAGGGTAATCAAGAGTATATGTGCGGAACTCCGGGTCATAGCCGGTGATGGTCAGATAACCGCTCTGATACATCAGGCTGATCGGCTGCGGGGAAGCATAGTTTGTCCCGGTCAGCGATGCCAGAGAGACCTTGTCCTTGGATATGTTTTCAAGGTCATAAGCGCCATCCTTGAGGTACTGCACGAGAAACGATGGAGTACCCGTCTCGAACCAATACTCGCCGAACTCTTTGGCATTGAAAGTATTGATAAGGCTGAACGGATTATAGACTCCGGCGGTCTTAGGGTGGAAACGGTAACCGTCATACATCCGCGCCAGCTGGGCGTAGCATTTCTCAACGGAGATTTCATTGGCTTCTGCAAGGAGGGCGACACTTTGCGGAAAATATGATTTCAATTCGTCTTCCGTTATGCCGCAGATGTCACTGTAATCAGCTCTCATCGAAATGTCCTGGATGTTGTTGAGTCCGCTGAAAACGCTTACCTTGCCGACTTTCGTGACCCCCGTCAAAAATCCGAAGCGTATGAACTCGTCCTTAACCTTCATCACGCCGTAGAAGCCCTCGAGCGTCTCACGGAAGCGTTCACGGAACTCGGGACGGGTAAGGTTATCCACGATAGGCTTGTCATACTCGTCAATCAGGATGACAACCTGCCGTCCGGTCTTTCTGTATGCGGCTTCTACAATATTGCCTATCCGGATTCCGGGCACATCGGAAGTATTTTTGCTCCCGTATTCTTCCTCCCATTTGCATAAAGCATCATTCAGCACACTTGGCAACACCTCAGCACTATCGTATGACTTGCCGCTGAAGTCCAGATGAAGCACCGGATATTCGGTCCAATCATTCTCTAACCCGGAAATCGCCAAGCCCTCGAAAAGTTCCTTTCTCCCCTTGAAATACGCCTCCATCGTGGACACGAGCAGGCTCTTCCCGAAGCGTCGCGGACGGCTCAGGAAATAGTAGCATCCGCTGTGCGCAAGATTGTAGATAAACTCAGTCTTGTCCACATACACATATCCGCCCTCGCGTATCTTGTCAAAATTCTGTATTCCAATCGGGTACAACATGGTGTTTCCTTCTAAAAAGACTCCTTTTGCAAAAATACTAAAAAAGTGACTATTACAAAATAAAAAAACCGGTGGCTCCCCACCGGTTTTTCGGGTTGTATGGGATCGGACTTGGGCTATTCGCCGGCGGTCGCGGTACCGAAGAGGACTACTGCGTCAACAAAGCGGACAGGATTACTATAACTAGATTTATTTTTTGGTACGAATTTGACGGAAGTGATGGTTTCTTCAGGCCAAGGATATGTTTTGGTACCGGAAGAGTTTGGCATATTGTCATAGTAGTATTTGTATCCGCCGGAGATGGCACATTCAGCGCCTTCAGCGTAATTCAAGGCAAAAGTGGATATACAAGTCGAATTACAGTAGAAATCCACTCCAGTTTTGGAGTTAGCACTTTTTGGGTGAATATACATTTTAATTCCGGTCAATGTCTTGCCAGAAGGGACTGTATACAAAAGAGATGCGGAAGTATCCTTTGCCTTGAGATAGAATGAATTCGAATAGCTGGAGCCAGTATCATCTGACTTGACTGAGACCGCTGACCCTGCTTCCCAATCTGAAGAAAGATTGGCCTTATCAGACACAGTAAAGTCGTAGTAAGCGGACTCCTGCGTCGTATAGCCGGCGCCGGTGATATCGAACTCTATGAGATTGATCTTGCCCTTCATTATCTCCCTGGCTTCAGAGAGAGCTACTGTCCTGGTAATAGTCTTGGTGTCGGCGGTCACGGTCACGGTAATCTCAGTATTGGCAGCCACAGCCACAGGATTGACTACATACCAGATATGGTAGGTGCCATCACTGTTCTTGGCAAGACCTGCCGGATAGTGCGCGGTCACGGCATTGCCAGGAGTTTCCATTGTATTGGCCGCATCATTATACTCATCGCTGTGGGACGGATATACGATACCGGTAAGAGCGGAAGATTTGGTGGCAGTCGTTCCCAGGGCGAATGTCACGGCGTGGATTTTCTCGCTGCCAAGTACGCTCTTGCCGTCTGAGAGCTTAAGCTCGAGGTGGGAGAAAAGCCTTCTGAACTTGACATCTGAGACTGAAGTCTTCGCAGCAACTCCGTACTGTGCCTGGGCCACGAGAGCATCCATATTCGAATCGAATGAATCCTCCGTAGGGAACTGCGTCGGGTGGAGCCAGAATGTATGTGCATTAGCATCGTCATTCGTATCTATTCTGGATGTATACGGGAGAACGAACCAGTAGTTGTAGGTGGAACCTTCCGCAGCATCGTGGCTGAAAGTATAGCCGCCCTTTCCGTCAGGAGTGGCGTAAGTCTTGGCGACTCCGGAAACCGTAGTCGTCTTATCTCCGGCATAGTAGAACACAGCCATATTTTCCTTTCCGGTAATCTTGATTCCGTCCGCCTCAGTGAAAGCGGTCTTGGTGTCAGCGGTCCAAGGTGTGTCGGAAACGGTAACGGTCTTTGTGATGACCTGGGAGGTCTGCACATCGGAGAGGTTCTTCTGGCAGGCAGAGATTGCGAAGATGCCTGCAGAAACTGCAAGAATTGTGATAATTGTCTTTTTCATATTCAATCCTCCCGATTAAAGCGTAGGCCAGTTGTTGTAGTTGCCAGGGATGTTAGGGATGGAGCCGTCGTTCCAGTTGTTTGCAGGAAGCGATGCCGCTATACATGATTCGGGAGTAATGTCGATAAGCTCCACAAGCGGCGCGGAGTATCTCTCCCTTGAATTGTTGTTGATGATGTGCATAGTGCTATTATTTGATGTTCAATTTGTCTATTTCAGCAAAGATAATAAAAATCAGTATATTCAGCAAATCCGAAGGACTGCTTTATCAATCATTGCCGAGCCTAAATGTCAAGGTTTACGCCGGTGCTGTAGATACTGCCCGCTTCGGCAGTGAAAGCCTCGCAAGTAGTCGTAGTGACGATGTCATTGACATTTACGGTGAGGCTGATGCCTTCGGAGTAGGTCCTCGCAGGGATGGCGATAATCATATCGGTGCCCTGGGCTACGCCCTCTGAGCCGCAGTCATAATATATGCTGCCACCCTCGGAAGAAGCGTTCTGAGGCTCCAGGCTGCACTCGTAGCCGAAGCCGAGAGTGTACTTGCCGCTGAGCGGAGCGCCGGAACGGTCAAGCACGGTAACATTCTTGACATTGCCGGAGATGTTCGCGTTGACATTTATCTTGAGGAAGGACATCGCCTGCCTGAAGGAGAAGACGCTTGCCTTGCCGCGGGAGTAGGCATACATCAGAAGGGCAGCCGGATCCACATTGCCCTCTACATAGTTCTGTGTCTGAGGGATGTTCACAGTCATGGCATTTCCGGAGAAAGAGCCCTCGACATAGGCGGACGCAGGGTAAAGCGCGCAGTACTCGCTTGCGTTCATGTTTGGAAGCGTGAATTCCACATAGCCGTCACCTGCCACGCTGGAGCTCTGCTTCGTGCTGGTCACGCCGTTGAGGACGATGGCGTCGTCGCTCTTCCAGCTGACGCTGTAGGCATAGGAGCCGCTTTCTTCAAGGCCTGCCTTGGTGTAGTTGAACTTGAAGCGTGGCAGTACAACCTTGCCCTTGACTCCATATACGGCGCCGTCAGTGCAGAAAACCGCCATTACCTCGTCACCGCCGATTCCGTTGACGGAGTTCCAGTTGGCGTATTTCTCAGCCATGTCGATGCCGGCCGGCCTGGAGGCCGAACGCATCGTGGTGAATTCGCCGTTCGCCATCTCGCTCTTTGCGCAGAGCTGGATTTCGAGGTCAGAGTGGTCATTGTTCTTCAGACCCGAAGGCGTCCTGTTGGTCTGGTATGAGATGAGGAAATAGTTGTCGGTCTGGGTGATGTATGGAGCTCCGTTGTAGAATGACTCAGGCTGCAGACTGGTCTGGAACGGGTCGAAGCGCGGAGTGCCGTCGGCGAAGTCGCCCACAGGGGAAGCCCAGTTGTCGGAGACTGAATTGTAAACGACCACAGGGTGGAAATCCTCGTTGCTCCACGGCTTGCGGTACTCTACTGCAAGGTAGATGTTGCCGTCATAAACGGTGGCTGAAGGCATACCGTCACGGCCGTCCCTGGTGTAGCTGGCCACGCGGGCCTTGCCCCAGGTCTCACCTCCGTCCTTGGACTCGACGACGGTGATGTTCTGGTCGCCGATGCCGCTGGCGCTGGCATAAGGGGACTCGTCGGCGAAATAGACCTGAACGGTACCGTCAGGAAGTTCGAGGACGAACGGCTCATAGCAGCCGGCATATTGGTTGGAGGCGTAAATCGTAAACGGCTCACTCCAGCTTTCTCCAGCGTCATCGGAGGTAAGCACGGAGATGTAGTAAGGGAACGCGTCCTTGTCGTCCTCTGTTCTCACGCGCTCGTTGACCGCGTAGATGATGCGGCCCGGCTTGTAAGGGTTGGATGAGGAAAGCTGAGCGAAATCAGGGTTGTCTATCTTTGCCGTATTGCCATCTGACTCATAGTGCTCATAGACGCACTGGGCGCCGTTCCAGGTAGTACCGTCATTGCTGCTGAACTTGACATAGGCATCCTGCCCGGTGGAGTAGCAGGCCATCAGCCTGCCGTCGGCAAGACGGCGCACACGGCCATATACCGCAGGGTTGGCGGCTATCAGGACCGGACTCTCCCACTGGACGGAGATGTCGGACTTGACGACCTCTTCGCTGAGGGAGGCGGCGGTGGCAACTATTCTCATTTCTTCCGCTTCGGCATCGAAACGGGAGCTGCTGCAGGAGGCCAGAGACACTCCGGCGACCAGAGCCGATGCGAAGAGAACAATATTTCTGTATTTCATAAAATAACTGCTTTTAACTATAACTCAGGCGTGCTAGAAGAGAACGATATCATCGAAATATACTGTGGCGCTATAGCCTTTCACGGTATCCGTTGTGTTGACCGTACATACCGGATATATCTTGAGGGTTCCGTCCTCGCTGAAATCCACATCGTAGGTAAGTTCAACCCACATGGACTTGCAGACATAATTCCAAGGTTTGCGCGTCTCCAAGCCCGAATTGCCGGAGCCAAGACGGATAGATAGCACTTTGCTGTATTCCTCATCGTACTCCACGGAATAATCCGTCTGATAAGCCACACAGGTGGAACGGCAAGCGGTATCGCCCAAATAGTCACCGGCAAGACGGCCGCGAAGCTTTATCCCCTTGAACTGCTTTATGTCGATACCGTTAGAGCGAAGATAGTCATTAAGGATAATGATACCGCCTCTAGAATATTGGTTGTTTTGTTTACCGTTTTTGTCGAGAATCTGCCATTTGAGGACTTTGCCCTGTCCGTCATCTTCGTAAGGGCTGTCAACGACCTCGAGTCTTTCGTACTTGAGATTTGACGCCTTCGTATTGTGTATCTGGAACGCATTGGAGAAAGACCCGGCATTGAAATCGGCGATGTATTCGTCATAATCGACGCTCCATTCCTTCTCGACGGTTTCGCCTTTCGCGTTGATTCCGTAATACTTCACGGAGTGTGTCCCCAGTTTGGAGAGCACATAATTGACCTCATCCGCCTCGGAGACAAGGGCATCGTCCACATACCATTTGTGCTGAACTCCCTCGCCGCCGTAAAGCACCTCGGCGGAGATATTGACGGTATATGTGAACTCTCTGCTGTTGCGCTCGTCAAACTTGACCTGCAGAGGGCGGTTGGTGGATTTGACCGTGAAAGTCCTGGTGAAACTTCCCACGGCATTGGTACCCGTGTAGGTAACCGTGTGTTCATCTCCGGACACTGATACATTCTTTGGGATATATGCCTCGAAATAAGCCTCTGTGGACTTCTCCACACCGTCCATGCTCCAGGAGTGCTTCACATCCTCGCCGTGCTTCACGATGGCGTAGAGCTTGAGGTAGCTCTCCTCCATACGGCTGACAACGGTGGAATCGCCGACAGAAAAACCGATTTCAAGCTTGTCGGAGACCTTGACGGTATAGCTGTGTTCTACGGAACCGGAGCCGTTGTAGGCCCTGAAAGTGACGGTAAACTCTCCCGGCACGTCGAACTGATAGGTCAGCTTGTCGGAAGAAGACTCCAGCACTCCGTTCACGCGCCATTCCTTGGTAAGGCTCTCGCCTACCGTGAAATTGACCGAGAAGGTGTACGAATCGCCGGCATTCAGAGAGATGGTCTGCGGGATGTCAGAAGGGAACTCTGCAACCGGAGCATCATACACGAGCGGTTCGTCCTCCACAACCGTGCACTGGCACAGACAGAGTGCAGCGAGCGCGGCAGCAAAAATATAAGGTTTCATATTGTTTGTCATAACTTTATTACTGGTAGTTCTCCTGATTTTCGTCCTGCCACTCGTTCACTCCGTCGCGCACGCGGTTGCGGAAAGTGAGAGTGTCGGTGGCGTGCCAGAGATTGCCTTCCGCGTCAGTAAACTTGTAGTTTAGGAAAATCTTGCGGTCCTGAAGCAGGCGGGCGCGGTTGTAGCGGCTCTCGCCATCGGCCTCGACCTTGTAGGTGGCGCCGCGGGCCGGCTCTACGGTCACGGAACCGTCCTCCCCGAGAGTGAGCTTCATCTGGGCGGCTGAGCCGTTCAGAGCTCCGGCCACGGCATTCGCTGTCAGCGAATGAGGCGAGACGGTCGTGAGAGTCCAGACCTTGTCGGTGGACTGAGGAATCGTCGTATAGTAGGTCTGGGTCTTGCTCCCGTCATCGAGAACGGCCTTGCCTCCGTGCCACCAGTTGCCGAAGAGCATATTCTCATAACGGACACCGATGACGGTGTAGCTGTAGCCGGACATAACGTCTATGCCGTTGCCGTCGGTAATCTCGAGCGGAATCACATAGTCCGGAGTAAGGCTTGCAGAGCCGGAGAAATAGGCTGCAGAATCAATCTGCACGGTAATCTTGCCGACGTGGGAGCCTTTCCTTATTATGGTTTCACCTGACTTGCCGCCTTCATTTACCAGAGAGTACTCTGATGACGGAAGCAGCTTGAGGGATTTAATCCCCTTGGCGTAAGATACGATATAACTCTGTGCGCTTGTAGCCATGGCTGCAAGTTTGGTGGAGCTGGCAAGGGTATCCTGCACCTGATAGTTGACGGTCCGCTCTTCGGTGTTGTCGATGACGCCCGCCAGCGCGACGCCGGTGGAGAAAGTCATCCCCTCACCCACGACGATCGACCTGACATCCACATTGTTGGCGAATCCGATGGCAGGATTGGCGTAATTGGTGACATAGTCATCATAGCAGGACGTGAGCCCCAGCAGTGCGATTATAATGATAAATATATTCTTTTTCATATTCTGTCGATACTTGTATTATTGCCAGCTTTCCCAGCCTTCGTTCTGCACAAGGCCTTTGACCTTGAGCATCTCGGTGTACGGAATAGGGAGATAGGCGGACCTGAACACGCGGGATTCGAACACTTCAGTGCCGTAGAGGAAGGAGCCGTCGGCGTTTCTGGACACCGTCAGCCTGTGGACCTCCTTGTTGAGAGGTCCGAGGGTGGTGGACCAGCGCCTGATGTCGTAGAACCAGCTGCCCTCGAAGCAGGTCTCTATCCTGCGCTCGTTGCGGAGGAACTGGTCGAAGGCATCCTCGCCGGCGTATGAAATCTTCTCGAGATACGGATCGTCAACGATTCCCGGCTCGTCATCGTAGGTGTTGCGGCTGCGCAGATAGGCTATCGCCTGCTTTGCGGAGAGTCCGTCCACCTCGACATTGGCGCCGTAGGCATGGTTGGCGGCCTCAGCGAAGGCGAGCACCATGTGAGCCCAGCGGATGTGGAATTTGCAGCGAGGCATCTTCTGAACAGACTTCTCGGTCCAGTTGAGGCCCATATAGACGAACTTCTTGATATGGTAGTTGGTGCGGGAGTTGCGGGATGAAATCTCAGCCGCATCCTTGCCGCCGTTGGACCAGTTCTCGAAGGTATAGTCCTTCAAAGGCTCGGCTGAGCCTGTCTGGACCGTCCTGCCGTTGTAGAAGATTATGC
>CAVAID010000044.1:0-17609 GCA_963588685.1 bacterium | reverse complement strand
CCCCGGATGTAAGGACGGCAACTATTTCCCGATATATTCCAGCAGTTCGCGGAGGGAGGCGGGCTGGTAGCCGGAACCGGAAGCAGAAGCAGAAGCAGAAGCAGAAGCAGAACCGGAACCAGAAGCAGAGCCAGACCCGGCGCAAGCTCCGTCAGCGACGGCCAGAGCCTTCTCCAGCCGCTGCCGGTCCTCCATCTGCGCAGCGCACAGCGCCTCGCTGCGCACCCGCCAGCCGGAGACTTCCGCGCGGCCCAGAGCACCGCACTGCGGGCAGGCCACGCTCATGATGAAGCGGCCCGAGAGCGGCGAGCCGTTGTAGCTCCAGGCGTAGGCCCGACCGGAGCAGCCGCACTCCGCGGAGAAGAGTTCCGGATGCTCCAGCGAGCAGCGGAGCAGGGTGCCGAGATGGTACGGCGGGGGAGCGATATGCGTGACCATCCCCGCGACATGATAGGACATGTCCAGCGGGAGAGGGATGAAGTAGAAGCGGTCGATGTCCCGCCACTTTGAGAAGGATGCAAGCAGCTCTGCGGCGTGCTCACGATAGAGGTTAATCTCCTCAGCATGAGGAGCTTTAACTGACCCGCCCGGGGTCGGAATGAAATCTTTTGCCATAGCAACAGATAGTTTTTGATTGAACAATCCGCATCCCTTTGCCACCGTGGCATCTGTCTGCTCGGTTGGCGGCCCGCTAAGGGGCACTCTTGATGCACGGCACAAAGATAGCAAAAACTTCCGGAATTCCACCGTGTTGCAATCAATAAAACGCGAAGACAGGCGCACAAACCAAGTTATTTTTATAAATTTGCCCAGATATAATCCAACCACATGAAACCATCAAGAATCTTCTGGTCTTTAATGACCGTCATCGCAATCACAGGCTGCGGGACAGAAGGGTGGCAGCGGACTTCCGACGGAGTCACGGTGCACCCCGCCGCAAAGGCTGAGGACGGCCCGGCTACGGTCAGGCTGCAGGCAGTGGGCGACAAGCTCATCCGCGTGAGCGCCACCCCGGAGAAGCGCTTCTCCGAAAGGCAGAGCCTCATCATCGTAAAGCAGGGCACAAAACCTTCATTCACAGTATCTTCCACCGACAGTACCGTGAGCGTCAGCACCTCTGCGGTCACCGCCAGCGTGCGTCTGAGTGACGGAGCTGTAAGCTTCGCCTCCGCCGACGGCAGCACGGTGCTCGGGGGCAACACCATGGAATTCACCCCGATACGCATCGAAGGCAAGGACGGATACACGACCCGCTTTACTTTCGACTCCCCGGAGGACGAATCCTTCTACGGCCTCGGCCAGCATCAGTCGCTCGAATTCGACCACAAGGGCGGCAACGAGGAGCTCTTCCAGTACAACACCAAGGTCTCCGTGCCGTTCGTGGTCAGCAACCGCGGCTACGGCATCCTCGTGGACAACTATTCCCTGAGCCGCTGGGGCAACCCTGACCCGTACCAGCAGCTCGGCAGCATATTCAAGCTCTATGACAAGCAGGGCCGCGAGGGCAGCCTCACCGGCACCTACGCCCCCAAGGACGGCGAACCGCTCGTCCGAGAGGAGGACTCCCTCTACTTCGAGAACGAGTGGGTAATCAAGAACCTCCCGAAAATGCCTCTCAAGGGCACGCAGGTCACTTATGAGGGCTATCTCGAAGCCCCGGAGGACGCAGACTACCATTTCATCCTCTACTACGCGGGCTTCCAGGAAGTGGAGCTCGGCGGCGAGACCGTGGTCACGGAGCGCTGGAGACCGGCCTGGAACCCGAACTCCTACAAGTTCACATACAGGATGAAGAAGGGCGAGCGCGTGCCTCTCAAGCTCAGCTGGAAGCCGGACGGAGACGTGTCCTACCTCGGACTCAGAGTCGCCACGGTGCAGTCTGAGCAGGAGCAGGGGAGATTCTCCTTCTGGTCCGAGATGAGTCCGGAGCTCGACTATTACTACATCGCCGGGGAGAACATCGACGAGGTGATTTCCGGCTACCGCACCCTCACCGGCAAGGCCCAGGTGATGCCTAAATGGGTGATGGGATTCTGGCAGAGCAGGGAGCGCTACAGCACCCAGGACGACCTCGTGGGCACCCTTGCCGAGCTGCGCCGCCGAAACATACCTGTCGACAACATAGTGCAGGACTGGCAGTACTGGGAGGACGACCAGTGGGGAAGCCACGAGTTCGACCCCAAGCGCTATCCGGACCCGGAGAAGATGCTCGACGACGTGCACGCCATGCACGCCCGATTCATGATCAGCGTATGGCCTAAGTTCTATGTCAACACCGACAACTACAAGGAGCTCAAGGAAGCCGGCTATGTCTATCCTCTCGCGGAGCAGGACAGCCTGCGCGACTGGCTCGGATACACCCAGTCGTTCTACGACGCGTATTCCGAGGGCGGAAGGCAGATGTTCTGGCGCCACATGGACGAGAACCTCTACAGCAAATACGGACGCAAGATAGACGCCTGGTGGATGGACGCCAGCGAGCCGAACCTGCGCGACTGCCTGCCTATGGACTACCTCAAGGCGCTCACCACACCGACGGCCCTCGGCCCTTCCACCGAGTATCTTAACGCATACTCTCTTGTCAACGCCGACGCCATCTACAACGGTCAGCGCGGCCTCGAGCCGGACAGGCGCGTATTCCTGCTCACCCGAAGCGGATTCGCGGGGCTTCAGAGGTATTCCACCGCCACCTGGAGCGGCGACATCGGCACCTGCTGGAACGATATGCACGCCCAGATGGCCGCAGGCCTCAATTTCTCTATGAGCGGCATTCCGTTCTGGGGAATGGACATCGGCGGCTTCAGCGTGATGGACAAGTTCACCTCCGCCGCTTCCCTCTACGAACGCACGGGCAAGGTAAGCCCTGACCTCGAGGAATGGCGCGAGCTGCAGACCCGCTGGCACCAGTTCGGCACCTTCGTGCCTCTGTTCCGCACCCACGGACAGTGGCCGCGCAGGGAGATCTGGAACATAGCCCCGGAGGGCACGCCGACCTATTCGAGCATCCTTTATTATATGAAGCTGCGCTACCGCCTGATGCCGTATCTCTATTCCATGGCTGGCGCCGTGCACTTCAGGGATTATACGATAATGCGCGGGCTTCCTATGGATTTCCCTGGCGACCGCAAGGTCAACGGAATCTCCGACCAGTGGATGTTCGGCCCGGCTCTGATGCCGTGTCCGGTATATGAGTACAAGGCACGCGAGCGCGAGGTCTATTTCCCGGAGGGAGAGGGCTGGTATGACTTCTACACGGGCAAGTATCTCGCCGGCGGGCAGTCACTCACCGTCAAGGCTCCGTACGAGACTATTCCTCTCTACGTGAGGGCGGGCTCAATCATCCCGTTCGGCCCTCAGATCCAGTATTCCGACGAGAAGGCCGCCGACCCGATAGACCTTTACATCTATGCCGGCAGGGACGCCGAGTTCACCCTCTACGAGGACGAGAATGTCAACTACAACTACGAGAAAGGCGCATACTCGACCATCAGCTTCGTCTGGGACGACGCTTCCCGCACGCTGAAGATAGGGGAGAGGCAGGGAGAATTCCCGGGCATGCTGCAGAGCCGCCGCTTCAATGTGGTGCTCGTGACCCCGGAGAACTCCCGCTCCTGCACGCAGGGCTGCAGGGGAGTCGCCGCCGAATATGACGGTACCGCCCAGGAAATCAGGCTCTAAAACCTTATTCATATTGTAGCGGATTATTAACAAAAAGTTCACAATAGGGCTTGGAAGTTATCATTATGCCGCTTTTGGGTACGGTAATTGATGAATTGAAATATTGTGGCTATATTTGCCGGACAATTGTAAAGGAATTAGAAAATATATGGAGACCAAACAGGCAACTAGGATTCAGACCTCTCTTCTGAACGGAGTTGAGAAAAAGGCACTTGTGTGGCTTGCCGAGAGGCAGCCGAGGTGGATGACATCAGACAAGCTTACGGCTATCGGCTTCTTAGGAGCCCTGATGATTGCGGGGGGCTACATCCTCACCAGGATTGACATCAACTTCCTCTGGCTCTCCACAGCAGGTCTTATCGTCAACTGGTACGGCGACTCGCTTGACGGCACCCTCGCCCGCGTGCGCAAGCAGCAGAGGCCAATCTACGGCTACTACCTCGACCACACCATCGACGGCATCAACGAGAGTCTCATGTTCATCGGCGCCGGCCTCTCCTGCCTGATGGAGCATCCTGCCCTCGCGCTCGGAGTGCTGGCCCTCTATCTCCTGCTTACCATCAATGTCAGCGTCAACGCCCACCTCAAGAGCGAGTTCCGCTTGACCTACGCCAAGCTCGGACCTACCGAATTCAGAGTTATCGTGATGATAGTCAATACAATATTCCTCTTCGTCAAGCCGCTTGCCTCATTCTGCGGCGAGATGCACTTCCTCGGCATCAACACCCCGATGAAGGCTCTGGACTATGTGGCCATCGGAATGATAGCAATCCTGCTTGTCATCTATCTCGCAACCATCTTCACCGATGCGAAGAAGTACAGCAAGATGGACCCTATGCCGGAAAGGAAAGATTAAACTTTTAACCGATAATTTCCAAACCGTCGAAGAGAACAGTAAGCTCTTCGACGGTTTTTTCGTTTATGGCTATGTCACCGTCCCTCGCGCCCTTCTCGCGGGTCAGGCCGCCGCAGAGGTCGGCACCCAGCAGGGGATGGGAGGAGGCTACCTGCAGTACGGCCCGCTTCATCTCGGAGAGGGTCATAGTGCCCTGGTCCCAGTCGGTGCGGGCGTAATCTTCGGACAGAACGTCGAGGTCGAGAGAAATATAAATCGGCAGCCCGTCGGCAGGGAGCTGAGAGAGCTCCTGCAGCTGCCGGATATGGTATGAGCCCCTCAAAAGAGGGAGTTTGCGGGCCTCGGCGACCCAGGAGCCGCAGCTAAGCAGCTCGCCCCCGAATGCGCCGGGCTGGTCGTCCGGATGGTTGTCCAGCAGAAGAAGATAGAAAGGCACAGCGACCCGCTCCAGATAGAAGAGCGAGATATAATGGTAGTCGCCCGTGCCGATGAGGTGAAGCGCTCCAAGAGGAAGCGCCGCGACGGATGCTCTGATCCTCGCGGCGCTCTCTTCGGAGCAGTAGCAGCAGCTTCCCTCAAGACGGGAGAAGTCCGAATCTACTGCAGTCATATTAGTCCCAAGTCTCTGTGCGGCTGCACTTTATCATGGATGAAAGGCCGCCTGCGCTGATGCGGAAGTCGCCTTCCTCAAGTCTCCACTGCAGGTCGGCGCCCACGAAGGCGAGCTGCTTTGCAGGGATTTCGAAAGTGACGGTGCGGCTCTCGCCAGGTGCAAGCTCTATCTTGGTGAAGGCGCGCAGCCTCTTGACATCAGGCATAAGCGAAGCCACGAGGTCGCTGCTGTAGATGAGCACGCTCTCCTTGCCAGCCACGCTGCCGGTATTCTTGACATCGACGCTGACCTTGAGGATGTCGTCGGCAGTGAATTCGGCCTTGTCAACACTGAGGTTGGAGTACTCGAAGGTGGTGTAGCTCAGACCGTAGCCGAAAGGCCACTGAACGTCGAGCACTGCGTCGTAGTTGTATTCTCCCGCCATGGTCTCTCGGCTCTCGCTGACCTTGTAGTCGTAGGTGTGGATGGAGTTGGTGTGCTTAGGATAGGTGAACGGAAGCTTGCCGGAGAAGTTCTTCTCGCCCGCGAGGAGCTCTGCAAGCGCGTCTGCGCCGTAAGGCCCCGGGAGCATGGTCTCCACGATGCCGTCGGCAAGGCGCTCGATGGATTTGATGACCCTAGGTCTGCCGCCGCCGATGATGAGCACTACAGGCTTGCCTGAGGCGGCGAGGCCGCGCACGAGGCGGAGCTGGTTGTCCGAGAGGGTGATGTCGGCGATGTTGCCCGGAGTCTCGCAGTAGCTGTTCTCGCCGATGCAGGCGAGGATTACGTCGCAGCCTGCGGCGGCCCTGAGAGCTGCGGCTACGCCGTCGGCGTTCTCAGCCTCGAAATTGCCTCCCTCGACGTATTTCACGCCCTCGGAGAGCACGACCCTGGAGGCGCCGAACTTCTCGCACATTGCCTCGTAGATTGTGTTGTAACGGTCCACATAATAAGGGTTGGAGCTGCCCTGCCAGGTATATGACCAGCCGCCGTCGATGGCGCGCATGGAGTTGGCGTTAGGGCCGGTCACGAGGATTTTCGCGCCCTGGCTGAGAGGAAGCACGGAGTTCTCGTTCTTGAGGAGCACCATGGACTCGACGGCCGCGTCGCGGGAAGCTTTCACGAATTCCTCGCGTCCCATTTCATAGACCGAGGTGTCCCAGGTCGGGTTGTCGAAGAGTCCGAGGCGGTATTTGAGCCTGAGGATGCGGCGCACTGCATCATCGACGCGGGCCTGGCTTACTCCGCCCTCTTTGACGAGCTCCACGATAAGGGTGGTGGTCTTAGGGTCGTAAGGGTCCATTATCATATCCACTCCGGCGTTGAGGGCGAGCTTGACGGCCTCCTTGCGGTCAGCGGCAATGTGGTCGCGCTGGAAGAGGTTGTCGATGTCGGCCCAGTCGCTGACGATCATTCCGTCCCAGTTGAGCCCCTCCTTCATCCATTCGGTGAGGAGTTCGTGGCTGGAGTGCACAGGCACGCCGTTGACAGCTCCGGAATTGGCCATGAGGTTGAGCGCTCCGGCCTCGGCGCAGGCCTTGAACGGAGGGAAGAACTTCTCTTTGAGGTCCTGCGGGGTGATGACTGCAGGGGTGCGGTCCTTGCCGGTGGCAGGGGCGCCGTAGCCCATGTAGTGCTTGATGGAAGCGGAGACATGCTCGAGGTCCACATGGTTAGGGTCGTCGCCCTGCATCGCCTTCATCTCGGCCACTGCCATCACGGTCTGCACGTAAGGGTCCTCGCCCCAGCTCTCCCAGAGCCTCGGCCAGGCGGAGTTGCGCGCGAGGTCCATCACCGGGGAGAAGGTCCACGGCACCATGGCGGCGCGGGTCTCGTAGGCTATCGACTTGCCCATCGCTGCGGCGAATTCAGGGTTGAAGCTGGCGGCTATGTTGACTTCCTGAGGGAAGAGGGTGCCGTCGCTGAGGTAGGAGGCTCCGTGTATCATGTCGAGTCCGTAGATGCAAGGGATGCCCATCACTTCCATGGACTTCTCCTGCAGCCTGCGCACCGCTTCCGCCATCTCGGCTGCGCTGCCTGAGCGGCGTCCCGGAAGATTGAGGAAGGAACCTATCTTGTATTGTCCTATGAAGAGGTCCAGGGCCTCGTCGCTGATGGTCGGGTCGTCGCCGGTAAGCGACTCTACGGAGATCTGGACGATCTGTCCGGCCTTCTCCTCTATGCTCATCCCGCGGAGGGTCTTCTCGACCTTCTGCTCTATCTCTTTGTCCTGTGGAATTGCCGGCTTCGTGCCCGTACCCGACGAGCAGCCGCAGAGAGTCAGGGCCGTGATAAGCCCCAAAACGGTGGAAATGCGTGGTATATTCATATTAAAATTGGTTTATGGATGTAAAGATAGGCTTTTTTCATAAAATTTTTTGTACTTTTGCTTAATAATCTTACAAATCGCCAATGCTTTCGGAAGCGCAGAACAACACTATAGACCCTGAAAAGGTCTATTTCTCGATGGATGAGCTCACTCTGGAGACGGAGGAGGGCCCCCAGACTCTCAAGTTGGGCGTCTGGCTCAATGTGGACCCCGTCCGCATACACAAGCTCATCGTCAAGGACAAGGTGCTGAAAGTGGACGAGATGGAGGTGTTCAACCCGCTCGTCAGCAAGCTGCGCAGGGCGGATCCCGACTACTACAAGAAGATCATGGGCCTCAAGCTCGTGATCGACTTCCCGGGCTACGGCACCGGCGTCGTGGCGTCCATCCCGTTCAAGCTCGACCCTGTAGGCTTCTACAAATGGTGGAGGAAGGGCAAGCACGAGGACAAGGTCTATCTGTCCCCGGCCAACCAGTTCATCCTCTTCCAGAAGGTGTCGATGATGGACCCCAAGATGATTCTCAAGAAAGACCTGGATATCCTAAAAAAATAACACTATAAGATGGACGAACAGTTGAAGAAGACTTGTCTGCACGGGGAGCATGTAGCCCTCGGAGCAAAGATGAGCCCGTTTGCCGGCTATGACATGCCGATACAGTACAGGGGAATCATCGACGAGCACAATGCGGTGCGCGGGAAGGTCGGGATGTTCGATGTCTCCCACATGGGGGAGGTGTTCATCAGCGGCCCTGACGCACAGAAGTTTGTAAACCACATATTTACCAACGACGTCAGCGTCCTGCGCGACGGAGGCATCCTCTACGGAATGATGCTCTACCCGGACGGAGGCACCGTGGACGACCTGCTGGTATATAAGGAATTCACCCCGCAGAGCTACCTTCTCGTGGTCAACGCCGCCAACATAGCCAAGGACGTGGCGTGGATTGAGGAGAATGCCGCAGGGTACGATGTCAAGATCGACAACCAGTCCGAGAAATGGGGACAAATCGCCGTCCAGGGTCCGGAGGCCGAGAAGTCCGTCACCGGAGTGCTTGGGTTCGGAGAGGCCGCCGCGCTCGGATTCTATGAGTTCCTCGATGCCGCCAGGGACGGCAGGAGGGTCATAATAAGCCGCACCGGCTACACCGGAGAGGACGGATTCGAGGTCTATGCCGCTCCGGAGCAGATTGTGGAGTTCTGGCGCGCGCTGATTGCCGCGGGCGTGGAGCCTTGCGGACTCGGCTGCCGCGACACCCTGCGCTTCGAGGCGGGCCTGCCGCTCTACGGCGACGAGCTCACCGCGGAGATCAGCCCTGTGATGGCCGGACTCAGCATGTTCTGCAAGCTGGACAAGGAAGAATTCATCGGCAAGGAAGCCATCGCAAAGCAGAAGGCTGAAGGCGTGGCGAAAAAGCTCGTGGGCATCGAGCTCGCCGACAACGCCGTGCCACGCGCAGGCTATCCGGTGGAGCTTGAGGACGGCACCCGGATAGGCGTCGTCACGACGGGCTATCACTCCATCACTCTCGGCAAGAGCATCTGCTTCGCCCTCGTGGACAGCGCCCATGCAGCGCTCGGCACCAGCCTCTACATCGCCATCCGCAAGCGCCGCTTCGCGGGAACCGTCGTCAAGAAGAGATTTTATCAAACTAAATACAAGAAATAGCAATGAGCAAGATTGTTGACGGACTCCTGTACAGCGAGTCTCACGAATGGGTAAAAGTCGATGGCAACGTGGCTATCATCGGAGTCTCCGACTTCGCGCAGAGCGAGCTCGGCGACATCACTTATGTCGATATGCCTGATATCGACGATGAGATCGGAGCAGGCGAGGACTGCGGCGCACTCGAGAGCGTCAAGGCCTCAGGCGAGCTCGTCTCACCGGTGTCCGGCAAGGTCGTAGCGCGCAACGAAGAGCTCGAGGACAAGCCTGAGCTCATCAACGAAGATCCATACAAGGCCTGGATCATCAAGGTCGAGATGTCTGACAAGTCAGAGCTCGACTCCCTGATGAACGCGGCCGCATACGCGGAAATAGCGAAATAAATCCTGCACAGCGCTATGGGTTCATTCTGTTATTTTCCCCAGACCGAGGAAGATATACGCGTGATGCTCAACAGAATAGGAGTCCCGTCACTCGACGGGCTCTATTCCGATGTGCCTCAGGAGTTCATCTACAAGGGTGAATATGACCTGCCGTCCGCGATGAGCGAGCAGCAGGTCCGCGATTTCTTCGAGGGTCTCGCTTCGCGCAACTCCCGCCTCAAGGTATTCGTGGGGCAGGGCGCCTATGACCACTACACTCCTGCGGTGATCTCCTATATCACTTCCCGCAGCGAGTTCCTTACCGCATATACCCCGTACCAGTGCGAGATTTCGCAGGGTACGCTCCGCTATATCTTCGAGTGGCAGAGCATGATCTGCGCCCTCACCGGCCTGGACTGCTCCAACGCCTCCATGTACGACGGGCCTACCGCCGCAGCAGAGGCGATGAGGATGTGCGTGGCAAGCACCAGGAAACGCAACTCCGTGCTCGTCTCAGCCTTCCTGCTGCCGAATGTGCTCGACACCCTTAAAACCTATGCCAAATACGCCGGCATCAACCTCGTGATAAGCGAGCATCCGGTGGAGGACATAGCCGAGGGCGTGCTTGACCTCGCGGGCGTGATCGTGCCTTCCATCAACCGCTACGGCATCATCGAGGACCACACCGGCCTCGCCGACCTGGTACATTCCCTGGGCGGACTGCTCGTGGAATACTGCGACCCTTCAGCCCTCGCCGTCGTGAAAACTCCGGCGGAGTGGGGCGCCGACATAGCGGTGGGCGACGGCCAGTCTCTCGGAATTCCTCTCTGCTACGGCGGTCCTTATGTGGGCTTCATGGCCTGCCGCGCCGAGCTTATGCGCAAGCTTCCGGGCCGTATCGTCGGCCAGACCGAGGACGCCTCCGGTAAGCGCTGCTATGTGCTGACCCTTCAGGCCCGCGAGCAGCATATCCGCCGCGAGAAGGCTACCTCCAACATCTGCTCCAACGAGTCCCTGATGGCTCTGTGGTGCACGGTTTACCTGTCCCTGATGGGGCCTGAAGGCCTTCGCAGGGTCAACGAACTCTCCTACGAGGGAGCCCACCGCCTCCACGATGCGCTGCTCTCTACCGGCAAGTTCGAGGAGGTCTATGACAGGGATTTTCTCAAGGAGTTCGTGCTCCGTCCGCTCTGCCCTGTGGACAAGCTGCAGAAGGCCCTGCTCGACGCCGGGTACTTCGCCGCGCTGCAGACCGAGGAGGGCTATGTGACCTTCTGCGTCACGGAGAAGCACTCCGCCGAGGAGATAGACAGGATTGTAGAAATCGTTAAAGCTCTCTGACACCATGAAATACTACGACAGACTCATATTCGAGCTTTCCCGTCCGGGGAGAAGCGGATTTTCGCTCCCGGAGTCCAAGGTAACTCTGCCTAAGGAGGGAAAGGTATGGCGTCAGACCCCGCTCGCCCTCCCGGAGGTAAGCGAGCCGGATGTGGTGCGCCACTACACCAACCTCAGCCAGATGAATTTCGGCGTTGATACCGGATTCTACCCGCTAGGCAGCTGCACGATGAAATACAACCCCAAGATCAACGAGGAAGTGGCCGCAATGCCGGGATTCACCGGACTGCACCCGCTCCAGCCGGCCTCTACAGTAGAGGGCGCGCGCGCTGTCTATGAGGGCATCGACAAGGCTCTCTGCGCCATCACCGGCATGAAGAAGTTCACCTTCCTGCCTTGTGCGGGAGCGCACGGCGAGCTGACCGGCCTGATGCTGATGAGGGAGTACCACTTCAGCCGCGGCGACATGAAGCGTACCAAGGTAATCGTCCCTGACAGCGCTCACGGCACCAACCCTGCCTCAGCCGCCGTCTGCGGACTCGACATAGTGGTCGTGAAGTCCAGGGAGAACGGTCTCGTCGATGTGGAGGCGCTCAAACCTCTGCTCGGCGACGACATCGCCGGCATAATGATGACCAACCCGAACACCCTCGGACTCTTCGAGCAGGACATCAAGGAAATCGCCGAACTCGTGCACGGCTGCGGCGGTCTGCTCTACTATGACGGGGCGAACATGAACCCGCTGCTCGGCGTAGTGCGCCCGGGCGATATGGGATTCGACATAATGCATCTCAACCTGCACAAGACCTTCTCCACCCCTCACGGCGGCGGCGGTCCGGGAAGCGGCCCTGTGGGCGTCGCCGACAGGCTCGTGAAGCTGGTTGACATCCCGAGGACGAGCGGATTCCACGGCAATTTCGGCATCATCCTGAGAGCCTACGCCTACATCCTGATGCTCGGCAGGGAGAACATCCGTCTAGCGGGCAAGCTCGCGACGCTCGGCGCCAACTATATCAAGGAGTCGCTCAAGGACTGCTACAAGCTGCCTATCCCGACAGTCTGCAAGCACGAGTTCGTATTCGACGGGCTTATCGAGGACAACGGCGTGACTACGCTCGACGTGGCAAAGCGCCTGCTCGACTACGGCTTCCACGCGCCGACCATCTACTTCCCGCTGCTCTTCCATCAGGCGATAATGATAGAGCCTACGGAGACCGAGTCGCTGGAGACCCTCGACGCCTTCATCGCAGTGATGCGCAAGATTGCCGAAGAGGCCAAGACCTCTCCGGAGCTCCTGCACGCCGCACCTCACAGCACTCCTATCGGACGTCCGGACGAGACCCGCGCCGCGCGCCAGCCTATAGTCAAATATCAGGCATAAGAGGATGAAGAAGAGCTACAAAGGTCTTCTCATCATCACCATACCCTTTGTCGTCGGCTTCCTCCTTGGCTTCCTGGTCAGGGGAGGAAGCCGCGGCGGGGATAAGGAAGTGACTGAGAACGAAGTCCCTACGGAAATAATTGAAGAGCTTGCCGACTCCGACCTCGAGGAGCAGATCGTCGAGGAGACGGAGGAGGAAGCCGCGACCGAGGATGACGTGGACGGGACGGGGGAGTCAACTGCAAAGGAGGTAATCTACTACGGCAAGCGCCTCAAATACTCGAAGCTCTTCGCCGACCTTAACGAGAAGCATCTCGAGGTCGCGAAGCAGGTCGGACTGAAGCTGGTGCCGGAGACCAGAAGCGAGGTCGATACCCTCGCTGGACTTGTCCGCATCAGCGGCAACGACTGCTATGTGGTGGATGACCTGAGGTATTCGATGCCTTTCCTCACAACCGGTGCCGCAGGCGAACTGAACGCTATAGGCGAGGCTTTCCGCGACTCTCTCAGAAACAAGAAACTGCTTGATTACAAGCTGATTGTATCATCTCTGCTCCGCACGGAGGAGGATGTGCGCAAGCTCCGCCGCAGCGGCAATCCCAATGCGAGCGACAACTCGGCTCACTGCTATGCGACCACCTTCGACATCACCTACACCCGCTACTGGAGGGAGGACGAGTCGGAGGCCTTCATGCAGCCTTACGAACTGACCAAGGTGCTGGGAGAAGTGCTGCGCGACCGCAAGGCGGCAGGCAAGTGCCTCGTGAAATACGAGCGCAAGGAGCACTGCTTCCACATAACTTCCTGCCAATAGTTATTTTTCGACAGGCAGAATTGCCGTGCCGGAAAGGATTTTGAAGAGCGCGTCCTGATAGCTTTCGCCTATCGGGATGCGTTCTTTTCCTATAATTATATGGTTGCGCTCGATGGCCCCGATGCGGGAGGTCTGAACTATGTAGGACTTGTGCACCCGCACGAAGCGCGGAGCGGGGAGACTCTCCTCCAGGCTCTTGAGCCTCATTAGAGAGAGCACCGGTTCGGCCTCGCCGTCGAGATGTATCCGGACATAGTCCTTGAAGCCTTCGATATATGTAATGCGATCGAGTTCAATCTGCTGCAGGCGGTATTCGGTCTTGACGAAGATGCTTCGGGGCTGGGTTTCGGAGGTTGCAGGAGCGGGTTCAGCCGGGGTGAAGTACTCCTTTGCCTTGAGGGCTGCGGCGAGGAAGTCCTCGTAGGATATCGGTTTCAGAAGATAATCCAGCGCCCTGACCTTGAAGCCTTCCACGGCGTACTGGCTGAAGGCGGTTGTGAAGATTATGCGGGTCTTCTCGGGGAGCATGCGGGAGAGCTCCATCCCGCTCAGCACCGGCATCTGGATGTCGCAGAAGAGCAGGTCCACTGGATTGCTCTGCAGGTATTCGAAGGCCGCCGTTCCGCGGGTAAAGCAGCCTTTCAGCTCCAGGAATGGCGTCTTCTGTACATAGGACTCAATCAGCCGCGCGGCAAGCGGCTCGTCGTCCACTACTATGCAGCTGATCTTCATTGCTCGGATGATGTCCTGATTCTCAAAAGACTTCTGTATGTGCTCTGCACCTTGCCGTGCTCGAAGGAATATCTGCCCGGATAGAGCATGTCCAGACGGCGCACGAGGTTGGTGAGGCCGATGCCGGAGCCGCTGCGGTCGGAGCCATCCTTGGGGAAGCAGCTGTTCTCCACCTGGAAGATGATGCTGCCGTCCTGCTCGCTGAGCGAGATGCGGATGAACGACGGTTCGGTGTCGCTGATGCCGTGCTTGAAGGCGTTCTCCACCAGAGGTATGAAGAGCAGCGGAGCTATCTGGGTGTTGGACGGGGTCTCCGGCAGGGAGACGCTGAGACTGACATCGTCGGTGAGGCGCGTGCTCATCAGCTTGAGGTAGTCCCGGATGAAGCCGCACTCTCTGGAGAGGGGCACGGTCGGGGTCTGGCTGTCATAGAGGACATAGCGGAGCATACCGCTGAGGTCGTGCACCGCTTCCTGGGCCTTGACCGGGTCAATCTGTATGAGGGAGTAGATGTTGTTGAGCGTGTTGAAGAGGAAGTGCGGGTTGATCTGGTTCTTGAGGTTGGCAAGCTCCGCTTCGGCGCCGGCCTTCTCGATCTCCTTGCGCTCCGATTCGTTGCGGTACCACTCTGCCGTCATCCTCAGCGCCACGGCGATGCCGGCGATGAAGGCATAGACCATGGTGTTGTAGAGCACGAAACTGATCCTGTCGGAGAGAGGTCTAGGCGGGCGGTACGGTGCCGGCTCCGGAGCGATGAAGAGCACGAAGAAGAGCCTCACGAAAATAATCGCCGCGGCGATGAGCACTACATTCCAGGCTATGAAAAGGCCCGTCCTGTGGGCCAGGAGGTATTTCTTGACCAGAAGCAGGTAATTGACATAGAATACGGCGATGAACGAGATGATGGCCGGCAGGAACATTATGTAATCCACGCCGCCGTGCAGCGGCCTGCCCGGCTGGATGGAGAAGAACGGCATCGCCAGTATCACCACCCACACTGCCAGGTGGATATATTTTCCCTTATTGTTTTGTTTGTCCATTGTTCACAAAAATAAGGAAGTTGCTGCAAAAGAGCAACAACTTCCCGGCCAAATCAACATTATACCGCTTGAATCAAGAAGTATCTTTCTATTCGTACCTTATCGCTTCGATCGGGTCGAGGTTGGACGCCTTGCGGGCAGGATACCAGCCGAAGAAGATGCCGATCACGGTGCAGACGAGGAAGGAGAGAATAATGCTCCAGGCCTGTATCACGATAGGGTAGGACAGCAGCAGTTTGACGAGGTAGGAGGCCCCGACTCCCAGCACTACGCCGAGCAGGCCGCCCGTTATGCTTATCAGCGTCGCTTCTATAAGGAACTGGGCGAGGATGTCGCGGCCCTTGGCTCCGATGCTCATGCGCAGACCGATTTCCTTGGTGCGCTCGGTCACGGAGACATACATTATGTTCATGATGCCGATGCCTCCGACGAGCAGGGAGATGCCGGCCACGGCCGCGAGCAGGGTGGACATCATGTCGCTGGTGCTCGTCATCATGGAGGAGAGCTCCTGCTGGGAGCGGATTTCGAAGTCGTCATCGTCGGTCTCCTTGAGCTTGTGGTTGCGGCGCAGGACTTCAGTAATCTCGTCTATAGCCTGGTCGGTGTAGTCCTCGCTGAGGGCGGAGCACACGACTTCCTGCAGGTAGGTGATGGCGAGGATACGCTTCATCACCGTGGTATAAGGGGTTATGATCAGGTCGTCCTGGTCCATGCCCATGCTGTTGTAGCCCTTGCTCTCGAGCACGCCCACGATGCGGAAGGGGATAGTGCCGAAGCGGATGACCTTGCCGACGGGGTTCTCGCCGTTGGTGAAGAGCTCATCGACTACGGTCTTGCCCACGATGCAGACCTTGGCCGCAGTCTTGATGTCCTGGTCGGTGAAGATGTCGCCGTCCTGGACCTTGTAGCCGCGGATTTCGAGGTAGTCCTGGTTGACTCCATAGACGGAGGTCGGGGTGTTGTTGGCGCCATACACGGCCTGGCCTGAGGAGTTGACGGAAGGGGAGATGAGGTTGACATAGCTGCACTCCTTGCGGATGTCCTCGAAGTCCTTGACCTTGAGCGACTGCATGTCGTCGGCGCCCAGCATGACGCCGCCTCTCATGTCGCCGCCCGGATGGATCATTATCATGTTGGAGCCCATCTCGCTGATCTCGGCCTGGATGCTCTTCTTGGAGCCTTGGCCGATGGCGAGCATCGTGATCACGGAGCCCACGCCGATGATGATGCCGAGCATGGTCAGGAATCCCCTGAACTTGTTGTTGCCCAATGCCTTGAGGGCTATTCTGAATAAATTGCCAAAGTTCATTTCTACTTCTGTTTATACATCGTTCTCGACCGGCAGTTTGGCGAGCGCCTCCGCTGCGTCGAGGATGTGTTCGTTCTGCACGTCGCTCGTCACGCGGCCGTCACGCAGGGTGATGGTGCGGGTGCTGTAGTTGACGATTTCCGGGTTGTGGGTCACGAATATTATTGTCCTGCCCTCGGAGTGGAGCTGCTGGAAGAGCACCAGGACCTCGAAGCTCGTGCGGGTGTCGAGGTTGCCGGTGGCCTCGTCGGCGAGGATTACAGCCGGGTCGTTGACCAGGGCCCTCGCTATGGCGACTCTCTGCATCTGTCCTCCGGACATCTGGTTGCTCTTGTGCTCCAGCCTATCACCAAGGCCCACGGCCTTGAGGGCTTCCACGGAGCGCTCGTAGCGCTCGGCCTTGGAGTATTTCGGATTGTACATAAGCGGGAGCTCCACATTCTCCACAGCCGTGGTCTTGGCGAGCAGGTTGTAGTTCTGGAAGACGAAGCCGATCTTGCGGTTGCGGAGCGTCGCGCGGGCGTTCTTGTCCATCGTGCGGACCGATACCCCGTCGAGGTAGTATTCTCCGGAAGTCGGGGTGTCGAGGCAGCCGAGGATGTTGAGCAGTGTGGATTTGCCTGAGCCTGAAGTACCTACGATGGTCACGAACTCGCCTTCGCTTATCGTGAAGGAGACCCCTCGCAGGGCGTGGACTGTCTCGTCGCCCACGATGAAGTTGCGGCGGATGTCCTCGAGTCTGATTACTTCTTTCATGGCACTAGTCCTTTTTCTCGTTTCTAGGGCCCGGGGCGAACGGGCTCCTCTCGGTCGTGGCGGCCTTGGCTGCTACTGCCACTTCGAGTCCGGTCACTACCTCGTCGCCCTCGGAGATGCCGCTGAGGATGCCGGTCTTGTCGCCGGTGGTATGGTCAACGGTGACGGCCTTAGGGGAGATGCTGCTGCCGTTCTTTACCCAGACGGTCTTTTCGTCAGGGGAGGCGGCGCCGTTTACCGTGATGCCGATGGTGGAGAGAATCTCGCTGTCAGGGGTGAACCGGAGGGCCTTGGTAGGCACTGCGAGCACGCCTTTCTCTTCGAGGGTGGTCACGGTGACGTTGGCGGTGAGGCCCGGTTTGAGCTTGAGGTCAGGGTTCGGGGCTGAGATTACCACCTCGTAGGTAACCACATTGGAGGTCGTGGTGGCTTCGAGGCGCACCTGCTCCACCGTGCCGGTGAACTCGTCGTCAGGGTAGGCATCGACGGTGAATACGACTTTCTGGCCTTCCTTTACCTGTCCGATGTCGGCTTCGTCAACGTCTGCAATCACCTGCATGTCAGTGAGGTCCTTGGCGATGGTGAAGAGCGTCGGGGTTTCGAATCCGGCAGCAACGGTCTGGCCTTCCTCGACGGCGCGGCTGATGACGACTCCGTCGATAGGGGAAGTGATGGTGGCGTAGCTGAGGTTGCGCTTTACCTTGGTGTATGAGGCCTGGGCCTGGCTGTAATTGTTCTTGGCGGTCTGGTAC
>CAVAID010000043.1:0-18039 GCA_963588685.1 bacterium | reverse complement strand
GCGCCTCATCGACACCCACCACCTGCACCTCAGGGCCGACTTCCAGCATTCGGGCCGGGTTGTCGATAGGGGTGGAAGTGATTTTGTGGAAGTCGTGGGAGACTACCTCGACATCGGAATAGCGCTTGTCTATCCCGGGTTTGAATATGGCTATCTTCTGGTTGGCGAACTGTGCGCGGCGCAGACGGCGGATGAGTTCTTCGGTCTTGCCGGAGAACATTGAGCCGCATACAACTTCGATACAGCCCGATTTTTTGTGATTTTCAGAAAACATTGTTTAGATTTGTAGATGCTATTGCAAAGATAGCAATAAAAGCGTTACGAGGAACTTGGAAAAGGGCAGATTGTACATAGTGCCGACTCCGGTGGGGAACCTTGAGGATATGACCCTCAGGGCCATCAGAGTGCTGAAAGAGGCGGATGTGATCCTTGCGGAGGACACCCGCACAAGCGGCGTGCTGCTCGCCCACTTCGAGATTAAGGGGAGGCTGCTCTCGCACCACAAGTTCAACGAACACAAGACGGTGGAGATGATAAAGGAGCGCATCCTCGACGGAGAAACCGTGGCGCTGGTCAGCGACGCGGGCACTCCGGGCATATCCGATCCGGGCTTCCTGCTCGCGAGGACCTGCGCCGAGGAGGGCATCGAGGTCAGCACCCTGCCGGGGGCCACGGCCTGCATCCCGGCGATAGTCTCCTCCGGACTGCCTTGCGACCGCTTCTGCTTCGAGGGCTTCCTGCCTCAGAAGAAAGGACGCTCCACCAGGCTTAACGAGCTTACCAACGAGACAAGAACTATGATATTCTACGAATCACCGAGGCGTCTGGTCAAGACGCTGGAGCAGTTTGCGGAAGTCTTCGGTGCGCAGCGGGCGTGCTGCGTTTCGAGGGAGATCAGCAAACTGCACGAGGAGCACTTCAGGGGCTCGCTCGAAGAGGTCGCGGCGCATTTCCGCGAGCAGGAGCCGAAAGGCGAGATAGTCATCAGCGTGGCGGGACTCCAGGAGGAGAGCCGGCGCGAACACCGCAACAAATATCGGATGGAGGGGACAGATTGTGGAGAAGAAGCGGCGGGAGACGCGAATTAGCGCGACATTCAAGATCGGGGCGGTTTCGCTCGTATTCCTTATTATAGGTTATCAGACTGCAGTGTTCGTGCACCGCAGCGCCATTCTGCGCATCGAGGCGGGGCGGGACAGGCCGGATACGGTTTATATCGTGGAAAGGGTGGCGGCCGATGGTTCGATTGGCTCTCCTTCGGTGGCCGGTTATTCCGGTCCCGGCGGCAGCTCAGGTTCTGGAGGTTATTCGGGTCGCGGTTCCGGGGTCTCTGCGGGCCGTTCCGGCGACTGTTCGCAGAGGGATACTATCCGGCGGAATGCCCCCCACAGCGCTCCTGTGCGTGCTGTCCGGGGGGCGACGCGGCGGGTGGAGTCATTCCGTTTCAATCCCAATGAAGTCAGCGTCGAGGACCTGATGCGCCTGGGTTTCAGCGAGAAGCAGGCCATGTCCATCGACAGCTACCGTCAGAAGGGCGGGCGCTTCCGGCGCAAGAGCGACTTCGCTAAGTCATTCGTGGTCTCGGACTCGGTATTCCGCCGGCTTGAGCCTTACATCGACATCACTCTGACCGACATCAACAGGGCGGACTCGGCTGCCTTCGATGCGCTGCCGGGGATAGGGCCGTATTTCGCCGCGAAGATGGTGGAGTACCGCGCCCGGCTCGGCGGCTATTCCTACCCCGAGCAGCTGATGGACATCTACCACTTCGACGAGGAGAAGTTCAACTCGCTCAAGGACCTGATAAGCTGCTCACCTCCCGAGCCTTACCGCCTCTGGCAGCTCCCGGCGGACAGCCTGCGTCTGCACCCCTACATCGGGGGCTGGAAGCAGGCCAAGGCCATAGTGCTCCTGAGACAAAACACCTCCGCCGACGCGCTGTCGGTGGAGGCGATAAGAAAGGCCGGTATCCTCGGCGAAGAAGCCTGCGACAAACTCTCCCGCTGCTCCCTCGCGGAACCTTAGAAACTATACTTCACCATTCCCTGGACGCGGTGGTTCATCACGGAGTGAAGGTTCTGCGTGGCAAGGGCCCGGGTATCGTTGACGCCGAATTCGCCGTACCAGGCGTTGGTGAGCTCGTATTCAAGAGCGAACTGGAGTTTGCCGAGATTGTAGATTATGGTCGGCGTGATTCTCCAGAGGCTGTTGAGGTTGGAGTAGCTGTTCTTGCTGAAATAGAGCATGGAATTGCTCAGGATGTCCTTGGCTGTGCCGTAGTTCTTGACATATCCGGAGAAAAGCACGCCCTGCACCTTCCTGCCGTAGCGGATGCAGACCCAGGATGAGGTGTTGCGGGTCGGAGCGTACTCCCAGCTGCCGTCGTCGTTGATGGCGGTCACGCCGTAGCCTCCGTTGAGGTTCATATGCTCGCCGGCCTGGGCAAACACATATTTTGCGCGCACCATCAGGTCGTCCTTGGCATACTGCAGATAGAGGAACGGGGTGACGGTGGTGATGCGGTCGCTGACCTTCCTGGTGCCGGTAGAGTCAAACCTGCGCGGCTTGATGGAGAGCAGGTCGGCGCCGCCCTTGACGAGGAAGCGTCCAGTGCGGTAGGTCAGGCCGAGGTAGAGTTCAGGGGTGCAGCCGTACTTGATGTAGTTGGCGGACTGGCCGGCAGGACCGGCGGAGTTGTACTGCATCTGCCAGAGAGCGGCTCCGGTAAGTGTAAGCCCCTCGGCGAGATTGTAGTCAGCGAGCACCATAGGGGTGCGGTTGAACGGATTGAACGGCGCGCCGGCGTTGAGCGAAATCACGTCAGGCATATCGGCGGCAAGCGGATGCCAGGCCTGGCCGAGCTTGAAGTTCCAGCCGTTGCGGGCCATAGTAAGGTAAGCCTGGCGCAGACGCAGCTGAGCGGTGCCGCTGACGCCTGAGACTCCGGCATAGAAGTCTGTCTCGATCTTGGCACCCATCTTCCAGCCTTCGAATTCGTAACCGGAGACATCCACACCGATGCGGGAAGTCAGGGCAGCGAAACGGAAAGAGCTGACTTCGTTGAGGTCTGTGCCGTCCACAATATTCTCATCCTTAGGGACATAAGTAAACAGGTCCTCAGTGCCGGCCACGCACTCGCGGGAGTCATAGGCATAGTAGTTTCTGATGAAACCGTACCATTTCAGCTGAGCGCCGCCCTGCGCAAAGGCGGAAGCGGCACTCAGAGAAAGCATTGATACGAAAAGTATCTTCTTGAAATTCATTTCGTTATTATGCTGTAAAAGGGAAAATCTTCGTAAGCAGGAAGTAGCCGAGGATGAAACCTACGACACCGATGATGATGCCCAACTTGGCCATGTCCTTGGTCTGCACGAGTCCGGTGGAAGCCGCGATGGCATTCGGCGGAGTGGAAATCGGGAAGAGCATTGCGAGGGAGGCGCACATCGCGATGAACGGAATCATCGCATACATTCCGCCGAGCTCCATGAACTGCGCATTATTGGCGGCTGAAGGGTCAGCCATAGCGGTGCCGACCACCACAAGGATAGGTACGAGCAGGGCTGCTGTAGCGGAGTTGCTGATGAAGTTGGAGAGGAAGTAGCAGATGAGGCCTGCGACTATCATCACTAACACTACATCCATAGCGCTGAACGGAATTGCGTTGATGAGGGTGGCCGCAAGGCCGGTCTTGTTGAGTCCGGTGCCAAGTGCGAAACCGCCGGCAACGAGCCAGAGCACGCTCCAGTTGATCTCCTTGATCTCCTCCTTGGAGAATACTCCGGTGCAGGTGTAAACTGCGAGAGGGATGAGGGCGACGATGTTGGAGTTGATGCCGGTAATGGACTCCGTAACCCAGAGGATGATGGTCAGGAAGAAGGTAATCCAGGCCACATAGGTCCTCCAGTCCTTCTTCTGGTCCTTGGCCTCTATCTTGAGCTCAATCTTATCGGACTTGAACGGGAAGAATATCTGAAGCAGGAGCCACGCGAAGAGAATCATCACGAGCACGAAAGGTATCATGCGGACCATCCAGGTGACGAAGCTGATGTTGTAGCCGGCGTTCTCGAGGGCACCCAGCGCGATGGCGTTAGGAGGGGTTCCGATAGGGGTACCGATGCCGCCGAGGTTGGCCGCGATAGGGATTGAGAGCGCGAGACCCACCTTGCCTGTCTCATCGTCCGGGAGGGACTTGAGCACAGGTGCGAGGAAGGCAAGCATCATCGCTGCGGTGGCAGTGTTGCTCATGAACATCGAGAACACGCTGATGACGACGAGGAATCCGAGCAGCACGGCCTTAGGCTTCTTGCCGAAGAGTCCGAGCAGGAACTTGGCGATGGTCGCGTCCATACCGTACTTGGAGGCCACGATGGCGAGCACGAATCCGCCCATGAAGAGCATGACTACAGGGTCGGCGAATGACGCCATGATGCTCTTGTAGTCCACGAGGGTACCGAACTTAGGGTCGCAGAAGAAGTTGAGTCCCTTGTTGGAGACTGTCAGAAGCATCACCACGATAAGGATGAGGGAGGTTGTCCAGTTAGGGATGATTTCGAACATCCACATAAGCGCGGCGAATACGAAAATCGCAATCATGCGCTGCTGAACCACGGTCAGTCCGTCAATTCCGAAGAAGCTGACAGGGACGGCCCAGAGAAAGATTGTGATGATCAGCACTATCGGCAGAAGCACACAATACTTTACAGAAAATTTGCTGTTTGACATTAGTGTTATAACTGATAATATTAATTGCCTCGCAAAAATGCGCCCCAAATTTAGAAATTAAGAACTGCTTTTGAAAATAATTCGGGAAGTATTTTTCCTCAATCTGCGCGGGTCTCTGAAATCCGGCCCGGCCCGGCTAGAACATCAGCAGGCCTATGACTCCGGCAGAGAGGATGATGGTGATGGGTCCGAGCAGCTTTTTCTGGCTGAGTATCAGCGCGGCGGCAAACAGGGCCCAGGCAATCCAGTTCGGAAAATTCTCCTCAATTACGGAAATCGGCCTCATATGCAGGGTAAGCACCACTGCGGCGGCGGCGATGAGCCCGGCCACGACGGGGCGCAGACCCGACATCGCATAGGAGTAGGCCCGGCTGTCGTGGTATTTGTTGAATATTCTGACAACCACGAGGAAAACGAGGAACGAAGGCAGCACCACGGCGAGCGTGGCGAGGAAGGAGCCGAGGATGGAGAATCCCAGCCCGTAGCCGGCGGTGTTGATGACCTCATAGCCCACATAGGTGGCACAGTTGATGGCCACGGGGCCCGGGGTGCTCTGCGAGATGCCAACTATGTCGGTAAACGCCCCCTCAGTGAGCCAACCGTGCAGGGTAACCACCTGACTCTGTATGAGCGACACCATCGCACCGCCGCCCCCGAAATTGAGCATGCCGATGAGGAAGAAGGTGTAGAAAAGTTCCCAGAAAAGCATCATTTCGCAGCCCTCCTGTCCTTTAGTGCCGAGATGCTGACCGCACCGGCGATGACCGTGAGGATAATCCAGACCGGCGATACGCTGAGGCAGGCGACGAGGAATATGGTCCCCACGCACAGGGCCACGGCCCACCAGCTCCACTTGGAGCCTTTGAACATGTCGATGGCCGCCGAAAGAATCAAGGCAACGGCTACCGGACGCACCCCCTGGAAGAAGCGGCGCACATAGACATTGTCCTTGAAATTGGTAAACACCATCGCAATGGCGAGAATTATCAGAAACGACGGCAGGGCGGCGCCGATGGCCGCCACAATGCTGCCCTTGACTCCCCTGATGCGGTAGCCGGCATAGTAGGCGATGTTGATGGCGAGAATGCCGGGAGCGCTCTGCGCGAGCACGGTGACATCCTTATAGTCCTCGGCGCTGATCCATCCCCTCTTCGTGACCTCGTCGCCGATGAGCGGCAGCATCACATAACCCCCGCCGATAGTGAAGGCGCCCACCTTCGAAAACACCGCAAACAGGCTCCAGAGCGATACTTTTTCCTTGCTTTCCATTTCGCCCGCAAAGATAGGAAAATTTAGACTATCTTTGCCCTTGTGGACAGCGGGAGGACACTGAAGGATTATTCCTATTATCTGAAAGTTGAGCGGGGGATGTCGCCCAACACGGTCGCCGCGTACTGCCGCGACGTCTCGCTTTTCCTTGAGGAGAGCGGCTGCGACCCCGCTACCGCCGCTTCCGACGGGCTCGAAGCCTACATGGCCTCACGCGCCGGGAAGCTCAGCGCCCGCTCGCAGGCGAGAGTGCTGAGTTCGCTGCGCTCCTTCTTCGACTGGCTCATACTCGAGGGTGAGCGAAAGGACAACCCCTGCGACCGCCTCGACCAGCCCAAGATAGGCCGCTATCTCCCTGACGTGCTTTCGGTTGAAGAAGTAAACTCAATAATGGAGTCCGTCGATCTCAAGAGCCCTTCCGGGCCCCGCGACAGGGCCATACTCGAAGTTCTGTACGGCTGCGGTCTGCGCGTCTCGGAAGCCTGCGCCCTGCGCATCTCCCATGTCTATCTCGACGAAGGCTTCGTCCGCGTCATCGGCAAGGGCAACAAGGAGCGCATCGTCCCGATGGGAGAGATGGCCGCCTCCGCGTTCGCGGACTACCTCGCGGTGCGCCCCGCCGCCTCCGCCCCCGCCTACGGCGACATAGCCTTCCTCAACCGCTTCGGAGCCCCGATGAGCAGGGTGGCGATGTTCAACATAGTAAAGCGACAGGCCACTCTCGCCGGCATCCGCAAAAACATCTCCCCGCACACCTTCCGCCACTCCTTCGCGACCCACCTCATAGAAAACGGCGCCGACCTCCGCATAGTCCAGGAAATGCTCGGACACGAGTCCATCCTCACCACGGAAATCTACACGCACATCGACTCCAGCACCTGGCAGGCCGCAGTGCTCGCGCACCACCCGAGGAAATAGATGAATAATTTACTATCTTTGCCGGGATGAAACGCTCCGCGCTGCTCATAACCGCTATTGCCGCACTGCTTCTCGCCGCCTCCTGCGCGCGGGAAGAGCAGCCGTACAAGGGCACCTACGACGAAGTCTTCATCTACTGCGGGCTCGGCTACAATAACCTCAGTTCGGCCCTCAAGGCGGATGTGGAAGAGCTCGCCGAAGGCGCAGTGCCCTCAATATCGAGCTCCCGCGCAGTGCTGGCCTACTGCCACAACCTCAGCGAGGCGGGAGGCTACTCCAAGCCCAACCAGCCGGTGCTGATACGCCTCTACACCAGAAACGGCACGATGGTGCGCGATACCATCAAGTCCTACCCGATAAACACCGTCAGCGCCACCCCGGACGCCATCAGCACAGCGCTCTCCGACATAGAGAGAATGTATCCGTCCCGCAGCTACGGGATGCTCTTCTCCTCCCACGCAACAGGCTGGGTGCCGCCCGGATACAGGGCCGGCAGCGAAAGAAGCAGCTGGTCGCGCATCGCCCCGGCATCCATAGTGGAGGAAGAGACGGAAAGGATATACCCTCTTACCAAATCGGTGGGAGCGCAATATTATTATGAGAATTCCAAGACCTGCTCCACCGAAATCGACCTGATGGACTTCGCGGCGGCAATCCCGATACACCTGGACTACCTCATCTTCGACGCCTGCCTGATGGGCGGAGCTGAAGCGGCGTGGGAGCTCAGGGACGTCTGCGACCGCCTGGTATTCTCCCCTACCGAAATCATCTCCAACGGAATGGTTTACAGCACCTTGCTCAGGCACCTCATCTCCGGGGCGAAGCCCGATCTCGAAGCGGTCTGCAGGGAATATTACGAATTCTACGAGGCCCAGAGCGACTATTATCAGTCAGCCACCATCAGCCTCGTGGACTGCTCCGCAGTCGAGGAAGTCGCCGAAGCGTTCGCGGACATAGTCACGGACTGCCGGTCGGGCTTCGACAAGCTGGAAAGGACCTCCGTGCAGGCATATTTCTACGACAGCAAGGAGTGGTACTACGACCTGCGCGACGCCGCAGCGAAGGCAGGCGCCTCCGACGGACAGCTCGAGAGGCTGGACAACGCCCTCGCTGACTGCGTGCTCTACCACGCCGAGACGGAAAAGTTCTTCGACCTCAAACTCGAGAGGTGCTGCGGCCTCAGCGTCTATCTTCCGGACAGCTGCCGTCCCAAGCTCAACGCCTACTACCGGACGCTCGGCTGGAACGGTGCCACCGGTTTGGTAAAGTAATAAGTTTTCACTATCTTTGCGCGCATTTTAAAACCCGGCAGGGTTTTGGTGCAATGGGGTCTGATCAATTTCAGATTGAGTAACACATTTTAATTTATTGCAAAATGCAGCATTTCGAAATCAAAGGCCAGGTCCGCGAGGTCGGAGGCAAGGCCACAATCAAGGCAATCCGCAAGCAGGGACTCGTACCTTGCAACCTCTACGGATGCGGAATCGACAGCAACATCCTCTTCACAGTTGACGCAAAGGAACTCAAGGGTCTCACCGACACCCCTGCTTCCTACATCGTTGACCTCAGCCTCGACAACGGCAAGAAATATGAGGCAGTGCTCCACGAGATGCAGTGGCATCCGGTAAGCGACGCCTGCCTGCACGTGGACTTCCTCGCAGTTGACGACAAGAAGCCTATCAGCATCAAGGTTCCTATCGAGATCACCGGACACGCCATCGGCGTTCAGCAGGGCGGCAAGTTCTTCCAGCCTTCACGCGAGCTCCGCATCAGCGCTCTCATGGCCAACCTTCCTGACAAGGTAACCGTCGACATCACCTCTCTCGGACTCGAGAAGAAGATTAAGGCCGGCGACATCCAGATCAAGGATGTTGTCATCCTCAGCGACAAGGACACCATCATCTGCGGCGTCAAGACCACCCGCAACGTAACCGCGGACGCAGCTGCTGCCGCTTAATCAGCATAACACATCGTGTCCGAGAAGACTTATCTCGTTGCCGGACTCGGCAACATCGGAGCCGAATACTCTTCGACGAGACACAATGTAGGATTCATGATATTGGATGCCTGGGCTCAGGCGTCCAATATCGTTTTTTCTACCGAGCGCTACGGAGACGTGGCACATTTCCGCGACAAGGGGCGGGAGATCTGGTTGCTCAAGCCGTCCACCTATATGAACCTCAGCGGCAATGCGGTGCGCTACTGGCAGACAAAGCTCGAAGTGCCTCTGGAAAACATAATGGTCATCTGCGACGACCTCAACCTGCCTTTCGGCACAGTCAGGATGCGCAAATCCGGCAGTGACGGCGGGCACAACGGACTCAAGAACATAGAGGAACTGCTCGGCACGCGCGACTTCGCGAGGACGCGGGTCGGAGTCGGGCACGACTTCGCCCAGGGAGCCCAGATCGGCTTCGTGCTGGGCAGCTTCAGCCCCGAGCAGATGCAGGCCCTCCCGGAGATAGAGAAGAAGGTGATAGGCGGAATGCGCACCTGGGTGCTTGCAGGCCCCGAAAGGGCTATGACAGAGCTCAACAGCAAGGCAAATCAGCAAAAAGAGGCGAAAAATGAAGAAAATTCGCCAAAAGTTTAGGATTTGAAAATTTCTTTGTTTATCTTGCACGGAGTTGGGACTTAAATCCCGCTCACGAGTACTTGGAATCAACTATTAACATTCTAAAAAATAAAGAAAATGGAAGATCTTGTAAAGAAAATCAAAGAAAACATCGACGTTTTCGTAGCCAACGCTGAGGCTCAGGTTGTCAAGGGAAACAAGGCAGCGGGTGCTCGCGCACGCAAGGCAGCTCTCGAACTTATGAAGGATCTCAAGGAGTTCCGCAAGGTTTCCGTAGCTGAGACAAAGAAATAATCAAAAATATTTGATTTTGATGCAACGATACTGAACCGGCCTGCATCTTTGCAATAGGTTTAGGTTTTAGTACACGTTTTAAGGGTTGGTAGCCGTGAGGTTGCCGGCCCTTTGTTTTTCTCATAAATTATCACTATCTATGTGGTCGCAAACGTGTATCGCATGAACCTCTGCGCCGCAATAATTCTCGCCGTCTTCAGGATGGTGGTGATACCTGTCCAGTTCGAGGACAGGGAATTCAGCTGCACTGCAGATGAGCTGAAGCAGACTGTGACCCTCTCCGAGGAGTACTTCAGGCGGCAGTTCAGGGGCGAACGGGACTTCAGCTTCACGCTTGCGCCGACCGTGACCCTGCCCAAGGCGGTCGCCTACTACGGCTCCAACTACTCCGACCGCAGGGATGTGCTGCTGCACGAAGCCGTGCGCTCGGCCTGCAGCTCATCTTCCGGCAGCATAGACTTCTCCCTCTACGACAACGACTCCGACGGCTATGTGGACAATGTATGCCTCATAACTGCAGGCCTCTCCGAGGCTGACGGCGCAGACGAAAGCTGGATCTGGCCTCAGCACGGCTACCTCAAGGACCACGGCGGGGCGATGAGCATAGGCAGGGTGCAGGTCAACGGCTTCACCGTCTGCACGGAGCAGATTTCCGATGCGGGGGCATCGCCGCGCACAGCAGGAATAGGCATATTCTGCCACGAATTCGCCCATGTGCTGGGGCTCTACGACCTCTACGACACCGACGGCGAAGGCAGCGGAGGCCTGTCCAAGGGCCTCTGGGGGCTCTCCCTGATGGACACCGGCTGCAGGCTGGATGACGCAGCCAATCCGCCGGACTTCAACGCCGTCGATATGGACCTGCTCGGTCTGGGAGAATGCGGGAGCCTCGCCAAGGGCAGCTATACCCTTGAGCCGCTCGAAAACGGCGGGCGCTACCTCAAGGCGGAGACCGACAGCGAGGGAGAATATTATCTGATAGAATGCCGGGAGGACCGCGGGCTCGCCATCTACCATATCGACCGCTCCGCGGGCTCCGCGGGCTGGTCGGACTACTACAAGACGGAGCTCACCGCCGCGGAAAGGTGGGAGCGGGGCCAGGTCAACTGCCGCCCGGACAGGGAATGTGCCCGTCTGGTCGCGGCCGATCCGGATGCCGCCGACGCTTCCGGGGTATTCTTCCCGCAGAAGGGGCACGACAGTTTCGGTTCCGACACCAGCCCGGCCTGCCGCTTCTGGAGCGGGGCAAGCCCGTCGCTCGCCATCACGGACATAATCCTGGACTCGGGCGGAAGCGTAAGTTTCAATGTGATAGAACCTCTGACCCTGGATGAAACCACGGTATTCCAGGACGCGGCGATAATAAACTGGACGCCTGACGCAACACTCAAGGATATAAGCAGTTGCGAGATAGAATGGTCCGGCGGCGACGAAGAATGCAGCGCCACAGTTGACGGCGATGCCACCAGTTACACCGTCACGGGGCTGAAGCCGCAGACAGCCTACAAATACAAGGTACGCCTTAGACTCTCCGACGGCTGCGCCTATTCCGCGGGAGCCAGCTTCGTCACGAAGGTGCAGCTCCAGAACAGCTATCCGTACATATACCTCAAGGGCAGCGACCGCAACTCCGATGGCACTTTCAATGCCGGGGCGAAACTTGCGCTGCGCGTCTTCAACGCCACGGACGCGGCCGAAGTGAAGTGGTACTTCAACGACAGGGAAATCTCGGTCGGCGCGGACGGCTACTGGAGAGTTACCTACTCCGGCACCCTCAAGGCCGTGGTGCTCATGAATGACGGCTCTACCGAAGTGCTTATCAAGGAGATACAGTTATGAAAACCATACGGGGAACAATTGCTCTGGCTGCGGCGCTCGCGCTGCTCTGCGGCTGCGACAGCAGAAGGGAGCGCAGCTCCTTCATCGAGAGCGACGAGATACGCCTGCAGGTGGGCCGTGCAGTGCAGTTCAGATACGACCCTCTGAAGTGCCAGATGTCATTCAACCGCGAGCGCAGGGAATTCCGCGCGCAGACCGACAATGTGTCCGACTACTATGTGGCGACCCTCTCCGAAATCCCGGTTTCCGAAGGGCAGACGCTCACCGCGGACCTCTCCTGGACCACCGAGACAGATGTCCTCAACAGAAAAAATCTCGCCCTCGAGGTCGTAAAGATCGAGGGCGAGAAGATCTGGCTATGGAGCGACTCCGGCCGTATCGGCCTGAGCGTCGTAGTCTTAGAATGACATCGCAATCTGGATGAAGTCGTCGGCCTTGAGGGCTGCGCCTCCGATGAGACCGCCGTCGATATCCTTCTGAGCGAAGAGCTCCTTGGCGTTGGAAGGCTTGCAGGAACCGCCGTAAAGGATGGTAACGTCCTCAGCTACAGCCTCTCCAAACTTCTCGGCGAGAGTCTTGCGGATGTAGGCGTGGATTTCCTCGGCCTGCTCTGCGGTAGCGGTCTTGCCGGTGCCGATGGCCCATACAGGCTCATAAGCCACGATGACCTTCTTCATATCCTCGGCGGTGAAGTTGTAGAGCACGTTCTTGATCTGCTCGCCGCAGACGTCGAAATGCCTGCCGGCTTCCCTCTCCTCGAGGTTCTCGCCTACGCAGAGAATTACTCCGAGACCTGCCTCGAGAGCGAGCTTAACCTTCTCGACGAGCTTGGCATCGGTCTCCCCGTAGTACTGACGGCGCTCTGAGTGTCCGAGGATCACCCACTTGCAGCCTACAGCCTTAATCATGTCGGCTGACACCTCTCCGGTGTATGCGCCCTTGACATGGTCGGCGCAGTTCTGTGCTGAGAGCTCAACCCTTGAGCCGGCGAGGTTCTTGCCTACCGCGCAGAGATGGGTGAAAGGCGGAGCCACGATAAGGCCCACATTCTCAGGCACCTGGGCTGACTTCTCAGCCACTGCCTTTGCAAGTTCAACTCCTTCAGGCTTGATGGTGTTCATCTTCCAGTTGCCTGCTACAATTTTCTTTCTCATAACTATATATGTTTTACTAACTTTTCGCGCCGCGAATTTCGCAATTTTTATCGAGAAAAACTACTCCACGGTCACCGATTTGGCGAGGTTGCGCGGCTGGTCCACGTCGCGTCCCTTGGCGATGGCGATATGGTAGGCGAGCAGCTGGAGAGGCACGACCGAGAGGATAGGCACGAAGCACTCCTCGGTGTCCGGTATCTCGAAGCAGTAGTCGGAGATGTTGCGCACATCGGTATCGCCCTCCGTGACGATGCTGATGATCTTGCCCTTGCGAGCCTTGATCTCCTGTATGTTGCTGAGTATCTTGTCGTAGCGCCCGCGCTTCGTAGCTATGACGACCACCGGCATCTCCTCGTCGATGAGGGCGATCGGGCCGTGCTTCATCTCCGCCGCAGGGTAGCCCTCGGCGTGGATGTAGGAAATTTCCTTGAGCTTGAGGGCGCCCTCGAGGGCCACAGGGTAGTTGTAGCCGCGTCCGAGGTAGAGGAAGTTGCGGACATAGGTAAATATCTTCGCGAGGTCGGCAATCTGCTGGTCATGCTCGAGTATCTTGGCAATCTTGTCAGGTATGGTCTGCAGCTCGTTGACGAGCTCTATCCGCCTCTCGTCGGTCACGGTGCCAAGCTGCTCGGCGAGGCTGAGAGCGAAGAGGAAGAGGGTCGTGACCTGGGCAGTGAATGCCTTGGTGGAGGCCACGCCGATTTCCGGGCCGATGTGCGTGTAGCAGCCGGTGTCGGTGGCGCGGGCTATGGAAGAGCCTACCACGTTGCAGATGCCGAAGAGGAAGGCCCCGGACTCGCGGGCGAGCTGGATGGCGGCCAGGGTGTCGGCAGTCTCGCCGGACTGCGAGATGGCGATGACCACATCATCAGAGTTGATGACCGGCTTGCGGTACCTGAACTCGGAGGCGTACTCCACTTCAACCGGGATGCGGGTAAGTTCCTCGATTATGTATTTGCCGATCAGGCCGGCGTGCCAGGAAGTACCGCAGGCGCAGATGACGAAACGCTTGGCTCCCAGCAGCTTGTCTCTATGGTCGATGATGCCGGAGAGCTTGACGGTGCCGAGCTCCGGGTGAAGGCGGCCCTTCATGGAGGCGCGCAGGGTACGCGGCTGCTCGAAGATTTCCTTGAGCATGAAGTGCGGAAATCCGCCCTTCTCGATTTCGCTGAGGCTCATCTCCAGCTGGCGTACCACCGGGGTCTGCTCGACCTTGCTGAGGTCGGTGATTTTCAGCTCCTTGCCGCGCTGGATGTAGGCTATCTGCTCCTCGCCGAGATAGACGACCTTGTTGGTATATTCGATGATCGGCGATGCGTCGGAGCCCACGAAGTATTCGTTCTCCCCCACTCCTATCACTAGCGGGCTGCCCTTGCGGGCGGCTATCATCCTGTCCGGTTCGGCCTTGTTGATGATGACGAGCGCATAGGCTCCCACCACATTGCGCAGGGCGAGCGGCACTGCTTCCTCGAGACTGATGTGGTGCGAATCCATCATATACTGGATGAGCTGCACTACGACCTCCGTATCTGTCTGGCTCACAAAGTGGTAGCCCAAGCGGGTAAGTTCGGTTTTGAGGGAGAGGTAGTTCTCGATGATACCGTTGTGGATGAGGGCCAGGCTGTGGTTCTCGGAGAAATGAGGGTGGGCATTGCAGTCGCTCGGCTCGCCGTGGGTCGCCCAGCGGGTGTGGGCTATGCCCACGGTGCCGCTGACATCCTTGTCGACAGTCATCGCCTCGAGGTCCTTGACCTTGCCTTTGGTTTTGTAAATCACGAGGTTGGAGTTGTCGTTGATGAGGGCCACGCCGGCACTGTCGTAGCCTCGGTACTCGAGCCTTGTAAGGCCCTTGATCAATATCGGGTAGGCCTGCCTACCGCCTACATATCCTACTATTCCACACATAAATGTTATAGGTTAAAGCTCCGCGGGCCGGATCTGTGCCGGGGCGGGGCAAATGTTAAAAGTCCAAATTGTCCAGCAGTTCGTCCAGCTGCCGGCGGTCCTTCTTGGTCGGGCGGCCGGTACCCTTGTCGCGCTGGAGCATAATCGTCTCGCGGGGAGCGTGAAGTTTCTCGAGCTCAGACTCGGGAGTGAGGTTGTCGGCGTACTGGGGCACGAGGGCCGCGCCCATACGGGACTCCGTGAGCGCCAATACTTTATAGCTGAAGAGCGCCGAAGCCTTGCGCACCTCGAGGAGGTCGCCGGCCTTGACCGCCTTGCTCGGCTTGGCGGGCACACCGTTGAGCCGCACCTTGTTGCCGTTGCAGGCGTCGGTGGCTTCGCTGCGGGTCTTGAAGACCCTGATGGCCCAGAGGTATTTGTCCAGTCTGACGCTGTCCATCTTTATCCGAGATACAGAGAATGAGCGACTTCCGCTGCCACGGCCTCGCCCTTGAGGGCTTTGAGTATCGCCAGTCCGAAGCTGAGCGCGTGCCCGGCGGAGCGGCCGGTTATTATGCGCCCGCTGACTACTGCAGGCTCAGGACGGAATATCGCGCCCCGGTCCTTGAGATAATCTTCGAAACCGTCGAAGCAGGTGAATTCCACTCCTTCAAGCCCGTCCAGCTGGCTGAGCACCAGGCCCGGAGCGGCGCAGATGGCCGCCACGGTGCCGCCGGAGGCATAGTGGGCGCGCATCATAGCCATGAGCACCACGCTGTCAGCAAGGCTCCTGGAGCCCGGCATTCCGCCCGGGAATATCATCACATCGCTTGCGTTGGTGCCTCTCTCACAGGCCTCGAGGTCAGAGAGACAGGTGTCCGGCACGACTGTGACTCCGTGGGAGGAGCGCACCGTCGGGGTGTCGTTGATGGCCGTGAGTTCAACTTTCAGTCCGCCTCTGCGGAGCACGTCGCAGACGCCGAGGGCTTCCACATCCTCGAATCCGTCAGCGAGAAATATTCTGATTCCTTTCATTATTCTTCATCCGGAAGCTTGGCTTCCACATTGGGGTTGATGTATTTGTCCTGCTCCACTCTGTTGACGGAGGCGGCGAGCAGCACCGTGCCCCTGTCTTCCGGCACGAGGGCGAAGTCCTCGCACTCGGCAGGCACCAGGATGGCCTCCCCTTTCGCGAGGGGATAAGTCTCCGTGCCTTCGGGAGATATAACCTGCACCGCGGCGGCGCCTTCGATGCAGCAGTAGATTGTGAACGCGTTGTCGTCGCCGGCCTTGATGCGCATCGGGTCGGAGAGGCTTATCTTCTCGACCGCCATCTGCGGGATGTCGGCGAGAGTGTCAGCGCCCGGAGCGGCGGAGACGAACTTGCGGTAGTTGATGAAGTCCATCGCGTCGGTGGGCTGCAGCGCCGGGTCGAACTGATCTTCGGAGACCTCGCCTCCCCAGCCGCAGAGGCAGAAGTCCAGCGGCGACGACTCCCCTATCTCAAGCAGCTCCACATCGCCGAAGGCGGCGTGCGGGGTGCCGGAAGGTATCATCAGGCACTGCCCGGCGTAAGGCGCAACTATGTTGAGAAGGCTCTCGACGCTGCCGTCGGCGCAGCTCCCATAGAACTCGGAGGCGTCGCAGTCGCGGCGGAAGCCCAGCGCAATCCGGGCGTCCTTGCCGGCGCGGAGCACATACCAGAGCTTCTCCTTGCCGAGCAGGTCGTAGCGCTGTCCGGCGGTCTCATCGTCGGGATGCACCTGGAGAGGCATCTTGCCCTTGACGCTCAGCTTCCTGACACAGAGCGGGAACTGCCTTCCGAAGAAGTCGTAGTCCCTCTCCCCGGGGATGCGGTCGAAATAGGTGTCCATCAGCTCGCCGAGACTGTTGCCGGCAAGCCAGCCCTCCCGCACGAGCGAATCGCGGTAGCCGAGATCGGCGAGCTTGAACTCCTCCGACCCCCAGCTGTAGTCGTCCTGCAGAGTGCAGAACTTCATCGGATATAATTTCTTTTCTTCCATTTCAGGACAAAGTGCAAAGATAACACTTTTTCACTTGTCCGTGACGGAGTTGAGCTACAATGTGCATGTATTGGGATACGAACTTGTGTACTTTGAATATTCTTTGAAATTCACTATCTTGCAGACGCATAACTGAAATTCTCTGCATATGAAAAAATCAATTCTGGTTCTTGCGCTGCTGCTGGCGGCGGCAGCCACTTCCCGGGCGCAGTTCAGCGCCTCGCTTACCTTTGCCGCCCCGATGGGGGATTATGGCAACAAAGATGTGGCCCGCTCCGGCTACGGGGCAGGTTTCGGCATGGGCGTCGGCCTTGAATACACTTTCGCCACCCGCAGCTTTGTCAAGCCCGTCGTGGGCTGCGACATGATGGGCAACATCACCAGGAAGAGCGTCAAGGATGAGATGGTCGAGACGATGCTTCTCAACTCCGTCCGCGGGGGAGGTTACAATTCGATAGGGCTCAATGCAGGCGTGAAACTCATCTATGAGCTGGAGGGCGTAGGGACTTATGTATATCTCGATGCCAGAGCCCGTTACGGCTACAATCGCCCGGGCAGTTGGAAATATGAATACAAGACCGGCGGCAGCCAGACCACCGAGTTCCGGGGCTATCTGAGGCCGGGCTATATGCTGGGCGTGGGCTTCGGCTTCAGGGACGCGACGATCTGCCTGTCCTACATCAACGGCGGCAGCATCCCGTTCGTGACCAAGGACGGCAACGACGACGGCGACAGGTATGTGCCGATGAACATCGCGCTCACAATCACTTACACCTTGTAGCTCAGCTCCGTCTCGGACAAGCGAAAACTACCGGCTCGGGGGTGCAACGCCTTCCGAAGGGCGGGCGCGGACATAAAGGAAGGTATCGAGTCGGCGATAAAGTATTCTCAGTTCAATCTGAAGAAAAAGAATGTGGTGGCAATGCTGCTTTCCGGCATCTCGATTCACGGCCCCCGAGCCGCCTTGAATTTTCCACAAAATGCGGCCACGGCAATCAAGTGCTCAGGGCCCAGAATGACGATTGCCGTGGCCATCGACATCTTCGGACTCGTTGCCGGCCACGCCAATCCCGCTTCTGTGCGCTATATCGCACAATCCCCGGGCCGCATTCTGCAGAAATGACAAACCGGTCACATTTGAGTCGCTCATCCATAATTTGGCCTCCAGTCCGCATCACCCAAGCTCGAGAAGTCATAATACTCCCCCAGCATTTCTCCTATTTCATACTGGTCTATGAACTTTGGTGCTTCTTCCATTTCGATTATATTAACCTACGCTTCAATGGCTCTTGTCTGCTCTTCGGTCGGGCATTCAGCGAGCAGGTAGTCGCACTTGCTCTTCTTGCGCTCGATGTGGGCG